>NZ_CP194516.1:1817551-2120476 GCF_050931845.1 Poriferisphaera sp. WC338 | reverse complement strand
GTTTCATCGATATTCGCATGCTAAATAGAAGTTATTGTTTCTCTAGATTTTCTTTGCGGGGGGCAGTTTTATTGTGGCGAAAGTGGATCGCGTATTTCACGCATAAATGATGCGGAAGGAGTGGTTGGCATGAATGACAGATCAGAAGCTTTAAAGCTCAAATTTACCGAATTGCTGAACTGGGTTGAATTGTGCGGGCAGCGTGGCGCGGAGCCAAGGTTATCTAGTGAAGAGGAGCTTGAAGCATGGATTGAATTGGCACGCGGGCGATTGATGGAGCTACTTAATAAAACAGATGATTGTAGCTTGGAGCCAGATGATCTGAATACGATCAGGGAAAAGCGGCCGTCAGGGGGACGGAAACTTGCGGATGCGTTGCCAGGCATCCCTAGATTTTTTGATCGATTGCGGGGTGCAATTCTTGGGAGATGTGCAGGATGTGTGCTTGGCGCGCCGGTGGAATTGTGGTCGATGGAACGTATCAAGATTTTTGCAAAGGTGATTGGAGAAGCGCATCCTCCTGTTGATTATTGGAGTCGTGTAGCTGATCCAGAAACGATTCATTGTACGCATGATTATAGATATCTCTTTGAGCGAGGGCAGATGAAGCATGTGCCGGTTGATGATGATCTTGCATACATGCTTGTGAATCTGTTTGTGTTAGAGAGATTTGGGGCAAATTATAGTACTGCGAATATTGCTGCTGTATGGGATGAGCTTTTGCCTGTTGCATATACGGCTGAAAAGAAAGCGTTAGAAAATTACCGTAACGGTGTGGATGTGATAGATTGCGGTGGTAAAGACAATCCGTATGTCGATTGGATTGGTGCTTGGATCCGCAGTGATACATGGGGATATGTAGCGGCGGGTTGGCCGGAGAAAGCGGCGGAATTGGCATGGCGAGATGCGATGTTGAGCCATCGGAAGAGTGGGGTTTATGGTGCGATGTTTTTCAGTGCGGCGATTGCGGCAGCGTTTACCGTGGATGATCCGTTGGAAGCGATCCGGATAGGATTAACGGAGATACCTGCAAATTGCCGATTTGCAGAGGCTATTCATTGGGCGCTAGCGAGGTGCGATGATTTGAAAGATTTTGAGTATGCGCGATGCATGGTAGATGATCGCTTTGCGGGGATGAGCCATGTACACGCAGAGAATAATGCGTGCTTGGTTGTGTTTGGGCTTGCGCTTGGCGGGATGGATTTCACGAAAACGATTGGGCAAACGGTGGCGATGGGGATGGATAATGATTGTACCGCGGCGACGGCTGGGAGTATCTTGGGGGCGATTGTGGGGAGTAAGGGGATAGAAAGAAAATGGACCAAGCCGTTTGAAGGGAGGATGCGGACCTATTTGAACGGAGTGCCGTTATTAGATATTGAAGATGTGTGTAAGCGGATGATGGTGCAGGCTGAATTAGTATGGCAAGAGGTGGGATAGATATTATGTGCCGGTTTGTGTCTGGGGTGCGTGCGATTCATCGTTGACATCTGGGGCAGCATCTTCTGCTGGGTATTTGATGCGTGCATGATAGATGGCACAGAGGGTTTTGGTAATGGCTTCCTCAATGCTGTGAAGTTCAGCGAGAGTGAGATTGCATTCGTCGAACTGACCGTCCATGAGACGCTTGCTGGCGATGTTTGAGACGAGTTGTTCAAGGCGGACGGGTGTTGGGTCGGGGAGGGTGCGTGCAGCTGCTTCGATACCATCGCAGATGAGCATGATGGCGGCTTCTTTGGTTTGCGGTTTAGGGCCAGGGTAGCGGAACTCAAATTCAGAAGGCGCGGCTTCATCTTCTGCTTCACGCTGTTTTTTAGCAGCGTGATAGAAGTATTCGACGAGGGTCGTGCCGTGATGCGATTCGATGAAGTGCCGGAGCACTCGGGGTAAAGCGTATTCACGTGCCATCTCAATGCCATCTTTGACGTGTCCGACGATAATGAGCAGCGACATTGCGGGGGAAAGTTTGGCGTGGCGATTGGGGCCACCACCTTGGTTTTCGATGAAGTACATGGGTTTGTTGATTTTACCGATGTCGTGATACATCGCACCAACACGGCATAGTAACGGATCCGCGCCAACAGCTTCAGCTGCAGATTCTGCCATATCTGCGATGCGAAGTGAGTGTTGATACGTGCCGGGCGCTTCTTGTGCAAGGCGTTGTAGGAGTGGTTTAGAAGCGTCGTTGTATTCCTTGAGTGTCATAGCAGTGGTGATGTGGAATACTTTTTCAATCATTGGGAGCGTGCCCTGGACGCACATGCCGACTGTGATGCCGGAGCCGAGTGCGAGTAGTGCGTCAGTGACGATTTGCTTGAGTTCTGCGTTAATGTAGAGAGGTTGAGTGGCGAGGCCGACAAGGATGGCCGCAGCGAACATCACAACGCCAGAAATAGCGCCGACGCGGACGACAGTGGAACTGGTCTTGACGGCAGGCAGGAGTGCCGCAGCGATACCAATGCCAGTAAAAGCGATCATGCCAAACGCGACCGGCAGGTTCAGCGAGATCATGATCATGGCGACGATGGCTGCGCCTATGGCAAGAGCAAATCGTTGGTCATATATTATGGCGAGTAAAATTGTAGCGAGCAGGGCTGGGAAGGTGGCGGTTGCATAGAGTCCTTCAGGCCAAAGGTGTGTTGCAATAACTGTGATCAATAGTGCGAAAAGCACGATGCATGTCAGTGCAAACCCACGCAATGGGTTGGTGACGAGTCTGACGTTATAGTTGTAGATGTAGACCCACAGTGAGGTAGCGATGAGGAGAAAGATCCCGATTATGCCGAGGCGGGAGAACCAGATGGTGGTTACGCGGTAGCTCATCCGGTTGAGTTGCTCCTCGGACATGCTCTCTATTTGGCTGTGAGATATATCGCCGAGATAGGCTCTTTGTTCCTGTTCGATCAGGGAGATTGATTCTTCATCAAGGATGCCGGGTTTAATGAGGACAGTGTTTGCAGCATACGGCACGATGACAGGCCGGACAGCATCGTAGGCTTCGTTACGCGCTTTATGTGTGAGTTCTGCATCAATAAGGTAGTTGGGTTGCCGCGTTGCGAGGATGAGCTCGACAAGTGTGGGCTGGATGCTCTGGGGGAAGAAGCGGATATTCGAGATGATCTGTTGCTTAAGTTTTTCCGTATCATCGATTTGAAAGATGCGGCTTTGTGTGAGGGTGGGCGGCATGTATTGGGGGGTGGGTGATTCAAGAAGTTGATGAGGATGTATTAGGCGGATGAGGCCGGGGCTGTTCCAGTTATGTTCTTGATCATATTGCTGAGTGTTTAGGATAGCGATTGAAAAATAGAATCGTAGGAAGTCGAGTGTCCACTTGCGCCATTGGTTATTAACGGTGTCGTCTTCGTTGAGATACTTGCGCAGTGCGTCTAGGCCTTGCGGAGTGATGTTGATGCTTTGGCCGTTCTTTTCGAGATCAGCCGATGGGATCTCATTGACGTTATTATATTTGGCGAGTGAAACAAGGCTTTCGATTTGCCGTTCGAGTTCGTCGTAGTACTCTTCGTTAGCAACATAAATAGCAGGTGTGCGTTCACGTGCAGATTCGCGGCGTTGTTGTGTTTCGGCTTCTTTGACAGCATCGAAAGAAATGCGCGCAACGATCGGTTCAGTAATCAATTGCCCGACTTCATAGGTTGGGCTTTCAGTTGAGTGGATGGTGATCCATCCGCCAAAGAGAGCCATGGCGGCGATGAAGATCGTCGTCCAGACAAACTCGCGGCGTTTAGCAAAAGCGATCCCGCGAGAGAAGCTGGAAGCGTCTTTGCCGAGGTTCTTGCGGACCTCTCGTCGTCTTGCACTTGTTGATTTACCGTTGGCCATGTATTGCCTTATTCGGGCCGAAGCAAAACAGATGCTTCGTATCAATCACTCTCTGCCTCATCGGTTGGTCATCGACCAGATTGTCCACCTACTTGGCTGTCCGATAACACCAGTGGCCCCTGTAGGTCAATCTTGTCGGGTTTAGGGCGTAGCTCGCGATGAGCTGCCGCAGCGTATTGTAGCTGGTCTATGGATTCTGACTAGAAGAATGCTCATCTTGCTCAAATAGGTCGTGGCTAGACTCTTTCCCATAATTCTTTTCGATCAGGTCATTTACGGATACACGGCCTTGTTTGTTCATGCCGTATGCGTGGACAATTCTTTGTACCAGATCATGACGGACAATATCGGTTGGCTGCAACGTGACCATTGCGACCCCTTTAGTGTGGCGGAGGCGACGGACGGCATCAAGTAATCCAGAGTCAGTTGGTTTCTCCAAGTCAATCTGCGAAGTGTCTCCGGTGACGATCATTTTCGAGCCATGACCGAGTCGTGTGAGGAACATCATCATTTGATTCTTAGTGGTGTTTTGTGCCTCGTCGAGGATGACTAGTGCATCATTCAGCGTTCGCCCGCGCATGAATGCAAGCGGGATGATTTCGATCAAATCGCAGGCCATGAAACGCTGGATATGATCGAATTCCATCATGTCGTGCAGGGCATCAAGGAGAGGCCGCAGGTATGGATTGACTTTATCCTGCATAGAGCCGGGTAGGAAACCGAGCTTTTCACCGGCTTCGACGGCCGGTCGGACCAAGACGAGTTTGCGGACTTCGCCGTGTTTAAGCATTGACACCGCAGCGGCAACCGCGAGGTATGTTTTGCCTGTACCTGCAGGTCCGATGCAGAAAGTTAAGTCGTGCTGCATGATCGCATCGAGGTAATGCTTTTGTCCTTCGGTCGCGGGCCGCACGTTACGGCTGGTGAGGTAAACGTCCAACTGATCGCTGTTACGTTGTTTGTGTTGCGCTTTATGCTTGTTGGGTTGTTCATCAAGTTGCAATTGGTGGGCGGTGTTCATTCGAGTGGCTGCGGCAATGGTGTCGAGCAGTTCCTGGCGATCAAGCGGTTTGTGCTGATTTGCGGCTTCGGTCAGTTTATCAATGACATGCGATGCTTGGCCTACCACGCGCGAGTCGCCACTGAGTTTGATGGCGTCGTGGCGCGCTACGATATTAACACCCAAGCTTTCACGAATAATCTTGAGGTTTCGTTCAGCAGTACCGGTGATGGCGATCCGCTTTTCTGTATCAGGTAGTGTGATTGTGAGTTCCAATGAATACCTCTTACGCCTCGTATGTTGGTATCTGAGTCGTTTGTGAACGCGGTATTATAGCAGGAATTGGGGAGATAATCGCAAATGTGGCATGAAGTGCGAGGCAGCTATTGTTGCAACCGTTGTTTGCTTTGGATGACTTTGAGTTCGGCCTGTGTGGTTGGTACCAAAGTAATGCCGATGGGAAGGATCTGTTTGCTGATACGGCCTTCTTCGTCGTAGAGGAACTTGTTGGGGCTAGCATCTAGAGTGGGGTAAACTTCGACCCAGTACGCGCCGCGGTGTTCAGAAGATGGATAGGAGACGATTTTGTGTAGCGTGAGCGATTGCTTGCCGGTATCAAATTTGTAGAACGAGAAGGCATCTTCTTTGTTTGGCACAAGGAGTGTGGGGATAAGCTGAGCACGTACTTGTGACAGATAGGTATTCATCTGCACTTTATAGTCGCGTTTGGTGACGCTGCCATCTTTTTCAGCGGTGACGTTCAGTAGATTGCCGGTACGGATACCTGTCATAGCGGAACTGCTTTTCGCAGGCAGTTTTTCGATTTGTCCGTCGCCACGCTTAGTGGCGATGGATTTACTGGGGTCACGTTCTGTTTTCACGATCGACCACATTTCATACATGCTGTCGTTGGATTCGAAGAAGGATTGTTGTGTTGAGATTTGGTTGCCTCCAAATTTGATCGAGGCACTAATCTTAATGGCGATGCCTTCCTTGCCCATAATGTTATCGATGTACTGCTGCATATAAGCAAACCCGATATCCTGGCCGTCAGATAAGATCCGAAACCACTGTTCGGGAATCATGAAATCTCGAAGATTATCATTCGTGATAGAGTTGCTAACTTTTTTGCCGCGTTCAATTAAGACTTTTCGCTGGTTGTCCAGTTCGATATATGATTTCAGCGAAGCGCTGTTGCAAACCGCTTCATAGATCGGTTTGACCTGTTCGAAGGCATCTGCTTTACATTCCATCGAGATCATGCCGAATGTTAGTGGGTCGATCTGTACGAATGTCTCGCCCATTACCCAATTGTCCTTTTCCTTCTCCGGTACAAACACATACTGATGAATACCTTTAAGCTGATTAGGCAAGCTGAATTCTTCTGATGCCGCAAGATGGGAGGTTGGGTACGCGAAACTAAATTGGTTGAAAGAAGTTCCCGCAATTTCTACAAGGCTGATTGCTTGCTTTGATTGGATCACATCGATACTGATCGAATAATCGTCAGTGAAGAACTTAACCAGTGCACCGTCTGAAGTGTTATTGACTTTTTGGGTATCTACAGGTGGTAAGACTGTAAAACCATAGGATGATTCAACCCACCGGCCATCAAATGTGTCATTTTCTTTTGCGGTGGGTATGTCATCTGCAGCCCTGCAAAGTGTTGGCAAGGCAACGCTCATCGCCATCAGGATAAGCATGATCAAGGTGCGATGGTAGTGATCGTTCGTTCTTGTTGCGGAAGATTGGCTCATCTGTTCATCCTGACAAATTCACTGAAGTATTACATAATGTGCAAGGCCAGACTCTATCTATGCCGGCGGCTCATACCGTGCGGTAGCCAAAATAATCGAAAGCGCTGCCATATCAGACAAAGCCGCACGTTCTGGCTGATGTCCTTTTTGCAACGTATCCGTCAAATAGAACACCCAGAAATTCTGCTCATCTGTCGTGATCACCGCAATGCCGTGAAACTGAAGTTTGTTGGGGTCTTCGGTGCCGCTCTGAGCGGTAAGGAGCATGCTGGTGAGTTGTTTGTCGCTTGAGGGATAATGTTCGATCCGCGGGTTAATCAGTTTGCTCACGGAAGTGACTGCGGTCAGCATACTGGCTATACGTTCAGAAACCTCATTAAGTTTCTCTGGCTTATTTGTTCTCAATGGGAAAGCGATAAGCTGTCGATATGGTGGCTTGGGATCGACATAGGCCAGGCACGAGCCAATGTTCAATCGCTCGGCCCACCAAGCTTGAATCTTAGCGTCATCAGTCCAGCCTGCCTGGATATTGAAATGAAGTATGCCGCCATTTGCCGCTTTTAGGGATGCCGGGAACGCGATCGGTGCTTGCCTCTGTGATGATGAATCGGCGTGAGCGGCCTCTTGGTCGAGCAATGTAGTGAGAAATGCGCCTGAAACAGAAATCGCAAACACGAGGATCATGGTGATGGCGATCACAACCTCTCGTTTGGCTGGTGATAGATTATCTGAAAACCTGATCATGCAAACATGATAACCCCATCAGGCAGAAAGTCCCAATTGAATTTGCATATCAAGATGTCGTGAAAAGTGGCTTTACGCTGCTTGTGCCAGCTTCAGATCCGGTTCGGTTGGCACACGATACGTTACGCAATCAGAATCACTCTCACTGAGCTTGAGTGCGGTATTCGACGTGAGTTGTATGATCCGTTGGCAAAGCATATCTGTGTTATTCAGTTGCTCTGCCTGTGGGTAAGCCTTTGCCAAGCGGTTAAAGCCTTTTGATACGCAGCTGAACACATGATCCGCCAAATCAACAACCGTGCGGCGATGATACGATTGCAGATACATGGACTGCTGATGATGAGTCCAATCAATGACGTGATAAGCGCCATTAATCCTGCTGTGGAATGGCCAAAGATCTGGCGATTGAGCATACACAACTCTGGGTGTGTGCTGACTCATGATTTCCTGCAAAACTTTTGCGATCTGTGATTTTCTACCTATGGTGAATTTACTGAGCAGATGGACCTGATAGGCCATGTGATCAAGCTGTCGCCATTGAAGCAGATTTAGTGAAGTCCGTGCGATGCAAACTAGGTGTACCTGATGGCATTTCGACAACTGTTTTAACATTTCCCATGCTTGTAATTGTTTTGCGTTACCCAATTGATCTGGGACAGAATCGCAAACCATGAGCATGTGTGGAAGCTGATTTGAGATTTCAGATACGTGTTCGTTTATTGGCGTTATGTGCACGGTTCGTACCTAAACAGAAGAGTGGCAAAATGCATCGTAAGTCATCCGGGCGAATTTCTCCCCATCCGCCCCGCTGCGCTCCGCTTGAATGCGACCAAAATACATGGTACTTCCTTTCAAGTTGGCATCAGCTCATTGTTATTGTCCGTTAAGCTGCACGTTTGGTGTAATAACGGTTGTGGTAATTGTATTTATAGCCGTAGCGATAGTAGTAATGCTTGCGACGAACATGACGTTGGTCGGTTGCGATCATACCTGACACAGGAGCGTTGTAGCTTGTCAGTGTTCGCTTGGCTTGCTCGATCAGCGCCTTTGGCGTTCGATTCATACGAGCAATCAGGAGTACGTCGTCGCTGATTGACCCGAGGATGCCCGCATCAGCAAGCTCAACGACTGGTGGCGTATCAATGATCACATGGTCGTATTTATTTCGAAGAATCTTAATCAGATTCATCATGCGTTGACTGCTCAAAAGCGTGACAGAATCATTATTGGCTCGGCCGCCTGCAGGGATAATATGCAAGCCATTTTCACCGATTTGATGGATGACTTCGTCTAGTGAACAGTCGCCGTGCAGATAGCCGACAAGACCTTTGTTCGTACCAAGGTGCAGTAACTTTTCAAAGGTCGGCAAACGCAAATCAGCTTCAATCACCACAACCGCACGGTTATGAAGTTCTGCAAAACTCAATCCAAGATTCAAACTTGTAATTGTTTTGCCCTCTTGCGGTGTAGCGCTGGTGATTGTATGGACCAAGTGTCGTTCATGATTCCAGCGGGCGAGCAATGATGTTCGAATGGAACGATATTCTTCTGCCATCACCGCGCCGGGCTCTCGCAGGGCGATCAAACGATCGTCAACGCCATCAATCCACTCATCAGATACTTCGATCTCGATGTAATTCTTTTCACCTGTACTAGCGGTTTCTTGATCCTTGTGATCAGCTAATTCTTGAGTAATGCCGATGGGTGATTGATCTTTGTGATTAGCTGTATCTTGAACCGCTTCTGTTTGTTCTACGGTATCACTATGGAGTGATGATGGGGTGCTTGTATCTTCATGTATAGTGGGCGTACTTTCTGTGGGAGTATGCTCGCTCGATGAAGATTTGTGCTGATCATCTTGATTCTGATTTAATGCGTCGAAGATATATCCCATCACATATTCCCTGCCATAGTATTTGATGGTTTTTGCAAATGATGGTAATCGGCATGTTGCTCTAATGATGGCACCATATCACAGATCACCTGTTGTACCATTGTCGGCGTAATCTGGTCTGTGCTTTGGACAAATCCAAGCAATAAACAATTGTCGCAAACAATATTAATAAGTCGTGGAATACCACGTGAGAAACGATAGATATTTTGAGTCGTTTCATCGCAGAATGAAATGGTTGAGACCTCAGTTTCACTAGCAGTATTCAAACGGTGTTGAATATAACCTTTTACATTGCGATACGACAGTGGATATAGCTGTTTTGCTAGTACAATTCGTTGCCGAAGTGCGCTCAGATTATCTTGAGAAATACGATCACGCAGATCTGGTTGGCCAATGAGAACGAGTTGAAGAAGCTTTTCTGAAGCAGTATCAAAATTACTAATGAGTCGAATTTCTTCTAACGCTTCATCAGAAAGTGTTTGAGCCTCATCTATAAAGAGTACAACTGGTTTTCCACGTTCCATGCGTTCTGAGAGATATTTTTCAAGCCGCCTTAGAATGACTGATCGATCATCATGATTTGAGGCTTTTAGATGAAGGGAACGAGCAATATGTCTTAAAAGCTCTTCACCATCCTTGTGTCCATGAAGCAGCTGAGCAATCGTGGCTTTACGCCCGAATTCCTCCAGCATCGCTCGACCAATCGTGGTTTTGCCCGTGCCGATATCACCTGTAATCAGAACGATACCTTTGCGCATGCTGATCGTGTATTCGATCGCCGCAAGAGCCTCTTTATGCTGTTCGCTCGCATAGAAGAAGCGAGGGTCAGGCGTATTCTCAAAAGGCTGTGTGTAAAATTGGTATCGTTTAAGATACATCCGGGTTACTCCATGGGTGTTGAGACAGACGGTGTCTCCACATCACCCTTTTCGTCAACCAGCTCATGCTCGTCAGCCAAAGCTTCTTGACCGCCTACCAGACGGCTCGCACTCATCTTGATCTCTTGAAAAACTTCAGGCTTCTCAAGATCCAGGTAGAGCAGGGCTGCAAGCATAAACAGAACTACACCCATGATGGCAGCATTGGTCGGATACAGGATCATACTTCTCAGGCGACGTACCTTACGTTGCTGCTGAGAAATAATCTCACTGACCGCACCGAACAACTGTAGGTCGCAGTACTTCGCAGCCTGCGATCCATCGTTGAATGAGTCATTGGTTCTATAGGATACAAACACATTTAGGGCACCACAGAAAAGACCAAGCGAGATTGCTGCCATGACCAATTGCATCCAGTTCGGGGAGATTGGTTGGCGAACCACAACTGCAGGTCGAATAAATTGAAGTTGAATACCTTTGTTACCAGATTCTGCTGCCATGGCCATTTCAACACGGCGAAGGTTGTCTTCCCAGAAAGCCATTTGGCGTTGTGATTCCTGGACTTGGCGTTGCAGTTTTCGATAGGAACTACGAACCATGTAGATCTTCTCAGCTTCCGATTCCATCGCAGCGAGTTGCTTCTCCATGTTGCTTGATTGCCGATGAAGTGCATCATACTCACTCATTGCGGCGGTCAAACGTAATTCAAGTTCAGCACGTTTAGGGTTTGTTGTTGTTTGTCGTTCAACAACGATCTCCTTGCTGGTTCCGTCAATTTCCGTCTGAAGTTCAGTAATCTCTTCCGCTAAGGCGAGAACATCTGGATGGCGATCTTTCATCTTCAACACGCTGGTGTAATGTGCCATGCGTTGAGTGAGTTCACGAAGCTTATTTTCAAGATGTCCCAGTTCAGGATTGCGTCCCATGACGGTGGTTGGGATGGTGTGAGGTTCAGTTTCAAGAGATGCACGAAGAGCATTAACTCTTGAGAATGCAGCCTCTCTGTTGCTGACCAATTCATTCAGAAGCTCTTGCTGATCGGAAATTTTAGTTTGAATATTGTTAGGATTTTCAGGCAAAAGATCGGTATGCTTGATTTCGAACTCTAGAACATCATTCTCAAGTTTCTCAATACGTTGCCGATTCTTGACCACTTCTTGGCGGAAGAAACCGGAGGATTGCTCAAGGCGGCCGTTCATAGCTTGCCGTGTGCGATCAATGTAATTCTCGACAAGAGTATTTACGACGACGGTCGCAAGTTCGGGATTTGTATCGACGAATTCAATGCGGACACGGTCTAATGTGCCTGTAGCGATGTCCCAATGAACCACCGCCCGTCTTGCGATATTAGCATGGAGCATACGCTTGTCGAGATCATTGCGGATCAAACCTTTTTCAACTAGTTCGGGTTGAATTTTCTTAATAAGCGCATCAATGGCTGGCTGACCTTTGAGTTCTTCCATCAACATCCCGCGTGGATCTTGGAAGGACTGTGAAGCACCTTTGGTCGACATTTCTGTCATGACCATGTCGGTACGTCGTTCGAACTGTGCGACAGCTTTATATTTCCTAGGAAGTAGAAACCCTGCGGCCAGAACACCTGTGGTGATCAGGAAGGCTGGCAGAATGAATCGCCACCTGTACTGCAGGAAGATGTCCCACAAATCAAGAATTGTATTTGATTGTTCTTGCTTTTCACTCATTGTCATTACCGTATGGGGTTAATTTGCAGGGTTACTTGCCTTTGTATGCTGTCATCTGTGTGTTGTCGTAGATATCAGCTGGGCCTTTAACAGTAGAAGCCGCAGGTTGAAGTGGCAGGAGCAGCTGTTGGAAAACAAGGCCAACTTTGGCGAGTGGATTTGGTGGTACGTAGATCACATCGCCTTCCTCCAGCATTGCGTTCAAGGTCGTGTCCCCATTCTTGATCATGTCATCAAGATCAACAGTCATTCGTTTACGAAGGGTGCCATCGGATGATGGTCGCATGATTTGCACACGCTTAGGATCAGCGAGTCTGGTGGGTTGTGCTTGTGCAAGTGTATCCAACACAGTATTTGTACCGCTGTATGGGTAAGCACCTGGACCCGAGACTTCACCAAATACAAAGATCTTCTTGCTTGCAAAGCGTGCGACATAAACGGTTACATCTGCATCTTCGTAGTATTCTTTGGCTTTGTCCGAAAGCTCTTTGCTAAGTTGCTCGCAGGTTTTACCAGCGACGAATGTGCTTCCCAGCAAGGGTAGAGTGATTCTGCCATCTGGACGGATCTGTTCGCGGTGGTTAGCGATTTCACGGACGCGTTTGGAGCTGACCGTGATCACATCTGGTGGTGCGAGGAGGTAGGCCTCACTTGAAACAATCGGCACCGGGTCTTGAATGAATGCTTCGTAGTCGGTGTACTTGGGTGCACAACCGGTTGCGAGCAATGCGGTGAGCAGGAACGCCACCAGCAAGCCAAGGCGTTTAATGTTTCTCAACCATGTTCCCATAACATTCTCTCTTTCAGTTAGGATCCTCAACATGCAGAGCGATCCCAAAACTTGGGTATGGTTTGCATGACCAGCAAAAGATCGCCAAATAGCGTTCGCCTTCTCAGGTAACGCAAGTCGTAGGCAAGCTTTCGCCGCATTCCATCTTTGTCGTTGGTGTAACCATTGCGAACTTGTGCCAGGCCGGTTAAGCCCGGCGCAGCTGCAAGTCGACGTTCAAATCCGGGCATATCGTGACGGAACTCTTCGAAGATTTCCGGCCGCTCTGGCCGCGGTCCGACTAAGCTCATTTGGCCAAACAGAATATTGAAGAGTTGTGGCAGTTCATCGATATGACTTTTACGCAGGAAATTGCAGCCGGGCATCACGCGTGGGTCGTCGGTTGCCGCGAACTGGATGCCATCGGTTTCGGCGTTCATCCGCATGGTGCGGAATTTGTAAACACGGAAGAGCCAGCCGTTTTTGCCGACACGCCATTGTTTATAGAGTACAGGGCCTCCGTCGGTCAGCTTGATCCAGCACGCACAAATCACCATCACGGGGCTGGTGAGTACAAGGCAGAATGCTGCACCTACAAGATCAAACAGGCGTTTACCTAGATCGTAGGCTTTACCGGGCACAGCGTGATGCGTGATGTTTGAGGTATTCTCAGAAATTGTCTGTCCGACTTTCATCCTATCCATGTCCTCCAGCTAAGCACAATGCATAGCCAATCGAGGTATCGTCGCGTTGGATATAACACTTAACAACCCTGTGCCCTTTGTGCCGGATAACGAGGTTTTCGCGGCAAGTCCGGATTGATCAGATGTAACTATCGGACGAGATGCGTTGTTTATATGGGCCTTGACTGTTTAAGCGTTCCGGTTATGCCGATATGGCAAGCATTATCGATCCCATTTTGCATGATGACCGTCAAAAGGAGCCTGTATGCTTCCCGCAACGCTAACCGCTAGGCAACAAAGAGAAATCGACTTCTATAAAGACTATGCCCAGCGGCAACGCGTCTCGAGTATCGATTTTGATCCTGTGCTTGGACACGAGCAGCGTCCGTGGAACCCGTATTGGTACGTGTATCAGTTGGTGAAACAGCGATATGTCAGCCGAAAGCAGCGGTTGCTCGATTATGGATGCGGCATCGGGATTGCCTCAGCCCGTTTTGCGCGGCTTGGTTATCAGGTTGATGGCTTTGATATTTCCGAAGAGAACCTTGCGGTTGCAGATGATCTTGCTGCGAAGTATCAACTCGCATCACGTTGTCATTTTGCGCCTATGACTGCAGAGAATCTCAACTACGAAGACAACTCTTTTGATATGCTTGTTGGCATTGATATTCTTCATCACATCGATATTCAAAAATCGATCGAGGAAGCCTATCGTGTTCTGCGACCGGGTGGTGTGGCTATCTTTAAAGAACATATTGAAGCGCCAATCTTTGAGCCGATCCGTCAATCTTCCGTTGGTCGGTGGATTGCGCCGAATGAAACATCGCAAGACGATCATATCACAGATGATGAACGCAAACTTAATAATGATGATATGACTGCGATTAACGGTATTTTTGATCGTGTCGAAGAGAAGCGTTTTACAGTTGTTTCACGTGTCGATCGCATGATACCGCAGTGTTCTGTTGGCATGCGAGCTAGGCTGCAACAACTCGATCATTACTTAATGAAGGCTTGTCCACCAATCCGAAATTTGGGTGGTACTGTGGTACTTACTTGCCATAAATCGCACCTCTAGTGCTGTGCCTCAGCAACGAGATGTTGTTTACGCCATGCTGCTGGTGGTAACTCATTGGCTTGCCTGAACTGGCGGATAAAAAAATTCACATCGTTATAGCCACACCGTGAGGCGATCTCTTTTACGGAAAGATATGGGTCTTGTAAGTATTGTTTTGCGAGGGCCATTCGTTTTTCTTTGAGATATCGTTTCGGACTGATACTCAAATGTTCGGCAAAAAGTGCATGCAAACGGCTTGTGCTTACATGCGCATACTTTGCAATCGCTTCTACATCGATCGGCTCGGTAATCTGCTCCTCGATAAACTCCACCGCACGGGCCACATTTTCAGGCATCTGATCATGCCTGCGTTCGTGGATAAACAATTCGATCAACTCCATAAGTAACGCTTGCAAGATGCAAGATAACGCATCGCCGTTGACGCGTTTTTGGTGATAGACCGAGTTAGAGATGACTGAGAAGCAGCCCGCAATAAATTTGCCATCACCTACTCGCAGCATGCATGGTTCGGTAAACAAATCAATGTGCGGTCGAAATCCTAGATATGTCGTGATTACATGCTCGGTGGAGATTTGATTATGGCTGGCGTGAGGGGGGATCACCAATACATGGCCCGGTTTGGCTTCAAACGAACGATGGTTGAAATCGACACGTGCCTCGCCTTGCTGGAATAGGATTAGCTCCGAGCATGAGTGTGAATGCGGCGCAACGCACTCAGCACGTGCGTGTCGGCCCGAAAAAACCAATGTAGGTTTGGTTGCGTCATGTGTAAGGATGTGGCTGAGAAGCTTTGTACTATATTGGGGTTCCATGAGGAGATTTTAGCATATCTGCTGAGGTGAAAAATGCTGGTTGCTTGAATCGTGCCCAGATCAATCCAAACCATTATCCAGTCGAGGTGTCGAGATATTCAAATCCGATAGATTTATAGCATCATACGCCGGTTCCGCCCAGAATTCAGTAGAAATGGACTATTAATAGGATTGATTGTCCTATTGTAAGCTTGATCATATGGGATAAACTGCTATTAAGGCTCGGATGACCTTTTGAAGAAATTTATCATGTCAACATTAATCTTGTTTTGGAGGAATGCGATGCGAAAATTGAATGTAATGACAACTTCAGCCGCAGCAGTATGCCTGGTATTAGCCGGCCATGCACACGCTGCACCTATTGCCGATTGGCAATTTGAGATCCCAGGTGGTTCTAGTGCTGGGGATGCATTTGTCAGCGACACAGACACGGCCAATGGGCTGGTTGCCAATGTGAAGAGCGGCT
This sequence comes from Poriferisphaera sp. WC338, assembly GCF_050931845.1. Classification (GTDB taxonomy): domain Bacteria; phylum Planctomycetota; class Phycisphaerae; order Phycisphaerales; family Phycisphaeraceae; genus Poriferisphaera. Next base: position 2,104,852 of record NZ_CP194516.1, on the reverse strand, counting down.
CGCCTACGTATGCAGCAGTTCCTAACGGTGTGGCTGCAGCAGCAGGGGCGGGTGCTGTTCGCACGAACGGCGGTGTACTGCAAGTCAATGACAACGATGCGCTCACTGGCCATGCAAACGGTGGTACCGGGCTCGATTACTTGAGAATTGATGCGTGGATCAATACGACGAATAGTTCCAGTTCGCTTCAACAGATTACTCGGAAAATGTCGAATGCCTCTGGCGCTGCAGGCTACTTATTCTATGTTCGGAATGGTGATTTAAATTTTGAAGTCAATGATGGATCATCCCGTTTTACTCTCGCAACGAACAATGACAGCATGACCACCAATACTTGGCATCATGTGACTGCAATTTTTGATGGTGTGAATAAGACAATGGAATTGCTGCTTAATGGTTCTTCTCAAGCCGACAAATCATTAACCTCAGCTACTACCATTACACTTGCAAATGATGCAGCTGTTCTTGGCATCGGTGGTTTGATCCGTGATAGCGGTAGTACCGGTCAACAATTTCAAGGTGATATTGCTCGTGTCATTCTTGATGATGGAGCACCGATTCCTGAGCCAGCTTCATTGGCACTGACTGCGATGGGCGCGTTAGCTTTCCTCCGTCGTAAGCATTAATGCGTCAAAATTTGTAGAACCATCTGCCGCAAGAGAAATCATGCGGTGGATTTTTAAGGATGAATCTTTAGCATCACTTCTGTCGAGGAATTTAGTATGAAAAAAGCATTTACGCTTATTGAACTTCTTGTGGTCATATCAATTATTGCACTACTTGTAGGTATATTGCTTCCAGCGTTAACTTCTGCACGTGAGCAGGCTCGCCGTGCAATGTGCTTGACCAATCAGCGGCAGATCACGATTGCAGCCCTCTCTTATGCGGTTGATCATCAAGGCGAGGTGCCTCGTTCAAGCGATATCGAATACCAAATCCCCTACATTTTCCGTGCGGAGAGTTTTGTTGTGCCGATGCGAGGCTATATCTCTGAATCTTTCGAGGAGATTCTTTATTGTGCAAGCCAAGATATTTTTGAGTATGACGACATTGATGGTGTTGGCGGTTGGCGGCCCATATATGGCGATCCTCAAGCTATACCCGCGACTGGATTTTACAATGCAAATCAGTGTTTTTTGCCGGGATTAGATCATGAAGAGCAACGTGCTAAGGGTTTTGGCCCTGCTCCTAACATCATCAAAGGTGTTTGGAACGATGCGAAACCTAATGCTGCTTGGCAATCACGTTTTTCAGATCAGGGAAGTGACAAACTTGTCGTTGTTGACCTGAATTTTATGCTTACCAGCGGTAGTTGGGCTGCGGGTGGTTTCTCAAATCATGGCATTAGCTACATACGTGGATCGGGTATCGATGCGTGGTTTGAAGGTCTTCAAGGTTCTAACCGTATGTATGCAGATGGCCATGGTGGTTGGTTTAACATGGAATTTATGGGTAAAGACGATACTCGTCCTCAATCAACTGCAGATTGCCATTATTCTCACTCAGGCGTGTCAAGCCGACCTTATTTTTGGTAAATAGCCATTTAACCTGTATTTTTTAACGATTAAAATGATCCGTAGGAATCCTCAATTAATATGAAGAATTTTAAACACTTGATGTCGTTGGTTTTTACTTGTTGTATGACAATGTTCATAACAGCACCGACCTTGCTTGCAAGTCAAGAAATATTGGAGATTGATTGGTCTGATGCAAAAGTAGGTACATCAGGACAGATCGTTTCCAATACCGAACGTCTTCACGGCTTGAAGATTATGCCAGTTATTCAGGCGAATCGAACTGCGAAAATTGTCAATGGCCCATTTGATGGTATCAAAGCTGTTCATTTCAAGAATACCAACACAACCAGTGGAAATGGATCATATCTCCGTATTAAAGATCAGGATTTGTTAACCGGACACGAGAATGGAACCGGCCTGAACGCACTCACAATCGATGTTTGGATCAAAGTTTCGGAGATTAAGCAGTCCATTATTGTTGCCAAGATGGGCAATAAAAACCTATATCAACTCTACATCAGTAAGAGCGGTCATGTGGGTTTTCGCATTCAATCACCAAAGAAGAATGCGAATGTTTTGACGAAGCAAAAAGTGGTACCCGGAAAATGGCATCATGTCGTTGCAACGTGGGAGGATAGCATTGAACCTTATAACTACAACATTATTTTTGACGGCTATGTTACTCGTGCGACACGTATGATCGGTAATCTTGCAAATACCGATGGTGACCTTTCCATAGGCGGACTTATTCGTACGAACGGTTCAACAGGTCAATTCTTTAATGGTTCTATTAGTGATATTAAGGTTTCTATTGATCGAAAAGATCTTCTAGATACTCCTGGCCGTGTTGATGATAGTGCGGTGAAGCCTTCGGGTAAGCATCTTGAATCACAGCCAGGCTTTGTCAAAGGTCAATTCATTTACACAGACCTTCCCACGCCTGAATGTCATGCATCATCTATCGTGCAGATGTCAGATGGTAATTATCTTGCGGCATGGTTTGGTGGTACGTGTGAGGGGCATATTGATGTTGACATTTGGACTAGTATTTACGACGGTAAATCTTGGTCAAAACCTCGAAATACAGCCAATGGCATTCAGCATCGTGATAAACGCTACTGGTCATGGAATCCTATATTGCATCAGGAACCCAACGGTCCGCTTATGCTCTTCTATAAAGTTGGTCCCCTCGAAACACCTTGGGGCATGCTTACTACTTCGCATGACAATAGCAAAACATGGTCTCATCCTGTGCGTCTCCCTGAAGACATCCGCGGTGCAGGTAAGAACAAGCCTATCCGACTGTCTGATGGCAAGCTCATCTTTTCTTCTGAGGGTGGAGGCCTGAAATTCGAAATCACCGAAGATCTTGGTAAAACATGGCGCATTGCGCGTGCCGAAGATCCGCTTAACTGTACACCGATTCAACCTGCGATCCTCCAGCACCAGGATGGCCGCTTACAGGCACTCGTCCGCGCACGTGGTGACAAGATTGTTCAAACATGGTCCAACGACAGTGGTGAAACATGGGAGCCACTCTCTTACACGAACCTTCCGGGCAATTTCTCCGGCATTGATGCAGTTACTTTGCAGGATGGCCGACATATTCTCGTTTACAACCATGCTGCAACGCCCAAGGGCCGGTGGGGAGGCAAGCGTTCGCCGATCAATGTGGCAGTTTCTGATGACGGCGTGAACTGGAATGCAGCAGTTGTTCTCGAGGATGAGCCCGGTGAGTTTTCCTATCCCGCGGTGATTCAAGACAAAGATGGTATGGTACATATCACTTACACATGGAACCGATTTACTGTGAAGCATGTCATCTTAGATCCGAGCAAATTTGTGACAAAACAGATCGTGGATGGTAAGTGGCCCAAATGATAGAAGCGGCGTGAATGGCTTGGGATGGCACGTTGTTACCGCCAACAGGAATAGAATCATGAGCAATCACCCCGTACCTATCATTGTCGATACGGACATGGGTAACGATATTGATGATGCGCTTGCGTTTTGCATGTTGTATGCTTTGGAAGCTCGACAGGAATGTCGCGTTCTTGCGACCACGGTTTGTAAAGATAATCCATTTGCACCGCAGTATGTCGATGTGATTAATACCTTCTATGGGCGACACGATGTACCTATTGGAATGGTGTCACGCGGCGTTACATGTGAAGATGGTTTGTATAACCGTGCTATTGTTGAGAGAACAAGTGACGGTCAGCGTTTGTACGATCGTAAAGCATCAAAAAAAGGTGTTTACCCGGATGCGATTGAAACATTGCGTCGTACACTTGCGAAACAGTCGGATCGTAGTGTTGTGTTGGCCACGATTGGTTTTATGACTAATACTTGTGATTTGCTTCAGTCCGAGCCAGACGAATATTCATCTTTGAGTGGTCGTGAACTTGTGCGGCAGAAGGTGAAAGCGATGTACACAATGGCCGGTGATTTTTCTGAGACGGCACTATCCTCAGATGAAGAGCGGTTCAAAGAATACAACATCTATCAGGACATCGCTTCGGCGCAGTATACTTTTGAGCATTGGCCAACACCGATTTACTTCAGTGGCGTGGAAGTTGGTAAACAAGTTTTGTTTCCAGCAGATAGCATCATCAAAGATTTTGCATGGGCAAAGCATCATCCCGTAGTTGATGCTTATAAGCTTTACTTAAAGATGCCTTATGATCGTCCAACATGGGATTTGCTCACGATTCTTGCTGCGATTCGTCCGCAGTATGATTATTTTCAATGGTCATCTGCTGGGGATGTTCGAGTGCGCGATAACGGCACCACATCGTTTGACCAACAGTCAAGCGGTCAGCACTACTATATGTCCATAGGTCCGGATCAAATCTTCAGATTGCAAGAGTTGCTTCGAGTTCTTTCATCGCAACCGAGAATGCCGATATCTCGGCAGCCATTTTTGGCCAAGGAGAATCGCTCTGAGAAGCAGCGGGTATTGACCTGAGATTGATGTTGTATTTGAAGATTGAATTTAGTTTGTTGTCAATGATCGATATGATGAATAAAAAAGCTTCCTACAAAAGTAGGAAGCTTTTTAAACGGGCCTGGAAGGACTCGAACCTTCAACCGTCGGTTCCGAAGACCGGTGCTCTATCCAATTGAGCTACAGACCCATCACAAATTTTGAGTCGCAATTATAATCGCTTCTGCTGTGAATTGCGAATGTGTTTGATCACTCGTCGGTGACGCAGCCTTCGGATGCGCTCTTCACATTTTTGATGTATTTATACAGTGTGCCGCGGCGAGCTTTGTATGGTGGTTTCACCCAGGCTGATTTGCGTTTAGCCAATTCTTCGTCACTCACATCCATCGTGATTTGATCGTTGTCTGTATCAATCGTCACGGCATCTCCGGTTTTGACCAGCGCGACAGGGCCGCCTTCGATCGCTTCGGGTGTGATGTGTCCGACAATAAATCCGTGTGATCCGCCACTGAATCGGCCATCTGTCAGTAGTGCCACATCCTTGATCAAACCTGCGCCGGCAACGGCACTGGTTGGTGTGAGCATCTCCGGCATGCCCGGTCCGCCCTTCGGTCCTTCATATCGAATGATGATGACATCACCCTTCTTGATGTTGCCTTCTTCTAGCGCGGTGAGCATGTCTTCTTCACAGTCAAACACGTTGGCTGTGCCTTTAAAGACAGTTCCTTCTTTGCCGGTGATTTTGCCGACGCAACCTTCCGGTGCGAGATTGCCACGCATGATTTGTAGGTGGCCATCTGGTTTCAGCGGATTGTCCAGCGGACGAACAATTTCTTGTTCGCCTTTACCTGTGCCATATGCGCCGAGTGATGGCACATCCTTCACATTTTCCCAAAGCGTTTTGCCGGTGATGGTTTTCTGATCACCATCAATTAATTTTTGTTCGATCATAAATTTGATTAGGGCAGGGGTGCCGCCGATCGCGTGCAAGTCTTCCATCACAAAGCGGCCGCTTGGCTTAAAGTCACATAACATCGGCGTGGTATCTGATACGTGTTGCCAATCATCAATAGTCAGATCAATATCAAACGCGCGGGCCATGGCAATCGAGTGCAGTACGGCATTTGTCGAACCAGCCATCACGATGCACAGACGCATCGCATTGATGAACGATTGCTTGGTCACAATGTCACGTGGTTTCAAATCCCATTCAAGCATCTTGCGCATGTGCTTGCCAGCTGCCACACATTCCTCGTGTTTCGCAGGATCTTCTGCTGGTGTGCAGGATGAGAAGGGTAAGGTTAAACCAAGACATTCAATGAATGAGGCGGTGGTGTTCGCGGTATACATTCCGCCGCAGGCACCCGCACCTGGGCAGGAGCTTTTCACGATAGTTTTGCGTTCTTCTTCGGTGATCGTGCCTGCGATGGATTGGCCATAGGATTGAAATGCGGATACGACATCCAGCTTTTCTTCTACACCTTTCACGGTCGCACAGCCTGCTTTGATCGTTCCGCCATATACCATCATGGCTGGACGATTCAATCTTGCCATAGCGATCACTGTTCCTGGCATGTTTTTGTCACAACCTGGCAGTGCGACCAGTGCGTCATACCACTGAGCGCCCATGATCGTCTCGATCGAATCTGCGATCAGATCACGGCTTTGCAGCGAATAGCTCATCCCATCGGTACCCATTGAGATTCCGTCCGACACGCCGACGGTATTGAATCGCATGCCGACCATATCTGCTTCGACCACGCCGTTTTTGACCCTTGAGCCAAAATCGTTCAGGTGCATGTTGCACGGGTTGCCTTCGTACCACACACTCGCAATCCCGACCTGCGGCTTATTCATGTCCTCTTCGCTCATGCCCGTCGCATATAGCATTGCTTGGCTCGCACCGCGGCTCTTTGGCTGCGTGATTTCTGCTGAGTATTTGTTCAGTTGCTCTGTCATCTTGATTCGTCCTTCGATTGCATGGGTCGCCCACTGCCAAACCATATATCCTAGCAAAAACCGGCCACCTACGCAGACCCACGATCATATCCCTATCACAGCTTCATTTTCTCCGCCTTGCATCATCCCTAGGTATAGTTTTACCCCCACCTCTAATGCAGAAACCGTAATGTGTTCATCTTTAGTGTGAGCTTGTGTGATATCACCCGGCCCAATCACCACCACGTCGCAATCCAACTCTGCGTAATGTGCTCCATTTGTCGCAAAGGGGGCACCGTATGGGGCTTCGGTCAGTCCCATTTCCGAACGTACTTGCTCAATCAGTTTAAGTAGTCGCCCGTTCTTGCTTTGTGGTAGTGGCGGTGTTGCGTTTTCCATCTCGATTGATACTTCGAGCCCTGCATGTTTTGTGGCAAGCTCCTTGAGAAAGTCATTTAGCCTCGCTAATTCTACATCCGCACTCTCGCCCGGTACCAACCTTCGATCCACCCATGCTTCGCACTGATCGGGAATAATATTGACGGAATCCCCGCCACGAATGACATTGATGCTCATTGCGGCTTTTCCGGTGACGGCATCTTCTCTATCAAGAGTTGGAATATAGTTTTGTTCTAATGCATCGATCACGCTCACCATGGCGCTGATGGCGCTCTTGCCGCGGTTGGGTACGGATGAATGAACTGATTTTCCGCGTGTTGTGATCTTGTATCGCCCTGTGCCATTGTGCGCAATGATGGGTGTGCAATCTGTCGGCTCGCACACCACAATCCCAAGAACATCGCCATCAATTTGTGAGTAATCTCGTGTTGCGAATGTCTTTGCTCCCACCATGCCTTCTTCTTCATTCACGGTAAACAAGACTGCCACATTGAATGGTTTCTTCCCCTCTTCCATATACTTATGAAGTGCCCAAAGCGCGCATGCTCCTGTCCCTTTTGTGTCACTGGAACCGCGTCCCCATACCGAACCGTTTTTCAGTGTGCCACTGAATGGCTCAATTGTCATGCCGATGGTGCCGACGGTATCCATATGGCTATCAAAAATGAGCCACGGTTTACTCGCATCTACTTCATAACTCACCATCACATTATCTGCATAGCCATCTACTGTTGGTTGATACGCAACTGTAAGCCCCATTTCTTGCGCGCAAATGCCAAGTGCCTTACCTAAATTTGCTTCGGCGTACGCCTTCCCACTTACCGGTGTTGTCACCGTGTCGTGTTGGACCATCATTTGTAAAAGTTCTGTCACACTGTCGTATTTCATCATCAATGTTCCCATTGGGCTATGACCTACTATGTTCAGCACATATCATATATCCAATGTCTGAATCCCTCCCAATTGCGACGCTAAACGAATCTGGTTTCGACGATCTCGTCAGGTATGTTCAGCGATTGGTGCAAGATCAATCCCAGCGACTGATCGTCGGTATTGCGGGCTTCCCCGGTTCGGGCAAATCCACTTTTGCAGCACAATTTGTCCAATGCCTCAACATGTATTCAGATAATTCAGATTTACCGTTTGCTGTATACATGCCCATGGACGGATTTCATTACACTAATGCCGAAATTGAGAGGCACCATCTCACCGGACAGAAAGGTTCGCCTCCTACTTTTGATGCTAGGGCATATATTGATCTGATTCGACATGCTGCCAATCCAACCGCATCTTTTTACTTTCCGCATTATGATCGTACTTTGCACGAGCCGGTCTATAGTAAAACAGATCCGTATTGCTTAAAGGTTGAGCATCGCATCGTGATTACCGAAGGCAATTATCTTTTGGTCGAGCATCCGCCTTGGCGAGAGCTAGGTGAGATTTTAAGCGAAGCATGGTTTCTTGATGTGCCGCGATCCGTGTGTGAGCATCGGCTTCTTAAGCGGCACATGGCAGGCGGCCGAGATTTTGATCAGGCTATGCAACAGATTAGAAAAGTAGATCGCCCAAACATGAATCTAATCGATTCTAGCCGCAAGCAACCAGACCGTATTTTGCGTTGGTCATAGGCTTTATTAAGCTTTGATTGTATCGATACAATGGGGTGTGGTGAGGATGTAACAAACACCTGAAATGTAAGGCCGAAATCGTTTGACACGTTCATGGTGTAAACCTATGTTTTATGCAGATCTAGCCGCATTTACAGAACGTTCGCGGTATTCGAAAACGACGTAAAAAGGTGGCGAGGTTATGACATTTCCGCAATCGTTTGTCTGGGGTTCTGCAACTGCTTCTTATCAGATTGAGGGCGGCCATGATGCCGATGGCAAAGGTCCGAGTGTTTGGGACATGATGGCGCATTGGCCTGGCAAGATCGTCAATGATGATCACGGTGATGTGGCATGTGATCATTACCATCGCTACACAGAAGATGTACAAATCATGAAAAACATGGGTTTACAGGCCTATCGTTTTTCACTGTCTTGGCCACGAATTATGCCGGATGGTACGGGTAAAGTGAATGAGGCGGGGATCGCCTTTTATGATCGATTGATTGATGAACTTCTTGGTGCGGGTGTGCAGCCGTGGATCACGTTATTTCATTGGGATTATCCATTGGCGCTTTTTCAGCAAGGCGGTTGGCTGAATGCTGCCTCGCCCGAGTGGTTTGCAGACTACACGAAGATTGTGATCGATCGATTTTCTGATCGCGTAACGAACTGGATGACATTAAATGAGCCGCAATGTTTTATTGGTCTCGGTCATCATGACGGGATGCATGCGCCCGGGTTACAATTGCCTGTTGAGCAGGTCCTACGAGCTTGGCACCATGCCCTGATGGCGCATGGCCGAGCCGTTCAGGTCATCCATGAACATGCTAAGCAATCACCCACCGTGAGTTGGGCGCCGGTTGGTGTAGCCTATTATCCCGCTGAGGAAACACCGGAAAACATTGAAGCTGCCCGCTGCGCATCGATGAATTATTTTGAAGATAAATCTCCAGTCTGGAGTAACACCTGGGGTTCTGATCCTGTGATTAAAGGCCATTACCCAGAAGCTGGAATGAAAAAGTTTGGCCACATGATGAAGTGGTTCAAAGATAGCGACTTTGAGATTATCAAGCAGCCGCTCGATTTCTATGGCGTGAATATTTACCAAGGGCATCCCATCGTCGCAGATGACCAATCACCCAAGGGATTTCGTGACGTGAAGCGTGAGCAAGGTTTTGCGCAAACGCAGTTCTACTGGCCACATGATCCTAAATCGATGTATTGGATTTGCAAAACGCTTTACGATCATTACAACATTCCAATCGTCATTACTGAGAATGGTACGAGTATGCACGACTGGGTCGATGAAGATGGTACGGTGAACGATGCGCAGCGCATTATCTTTCTGCGCGATTACATGCGTGAGTTGGGACGGGCCATTGATGATGGAGCCGATGTTCGTGGCTACTTCCTGTGGTCGCTTATGGACAATTTTGAGTGGGCGGAAGGGTATCGCCAGCGATTCGGTTTGGTGCATGTTGATTACCAAACACTGAAGCGGACACCCAAGGCATCATCTTACTGGTACAAACAGGTGATCGAGAGTAATGGGGCAGTATTGCGTGACGCGCAAGTCGTCAAATAATTGATAGGCGGGGTGGGGTGGTGATCGAACTTAGTCAGAAACAGGTTGTATCTCCTAGAGCGTTGCAATAGTGATGTGGCTGGATAGGAATTAGTAAACGCGCTAACTAGAGTATCAGGCGTATATTATCTGGTACGAATTAACATTTTTAACATGGTGCTAGAAGTTCTTCTTTGCACAAAGTCCTGCATTTGATAGAATTAAAGAGCACATGGCGGCTTGTTGTGCACATTTGTGTTTCTTGGTTCCTGTGAATTTTTTATTTTTCATAACGGTAAACCGTTTAACCAAATTGAATCTGATCCGCAATGTGTTCTGTAAACGATGTAAAAATAGAGGGTTGTAACTCATTCGTGAGAGGTTGTACGGCATGTATCATAAGCCGAGTTTGGACGAGCGGACCAGTGGTGTTTTGCTTCACCCGACATCGTTGCCGGGAGAAGGTGGCAGCGGAGATGTTGGGAAGCAGGCGTATCATTTTGCGGATTTCTTAGCGGCATCAGGACAGAGTTGGTGGCAGATGTTACCGATCGGTCCGGTGGACGGGAGCGGGTCACCATATAACTCCTACTCTGCTTTTGCGGGGAGCGATCTGCTGATTAGTTTGGAAGATCTGTGTGCGCAGAAACTGTTGTCACGAGCGGATCTTGAAGCGGTGAAATTGCCTCAAGGGATAGTAAAGCGGTCGGTGAAGCGTGTTTTTTATGACAAGGTAGGAGCACGCCGTCGGGAGTTGTTAGGAATCGCGTTTGAGCGGTTTCAGAAAAATTTAAATCGTAACCAAAAGTTGTCCAAGCAGTACAGCGCGTTTTGTCGTGAAGAGGCGCACTGGCTGGAGGACTATGTTTTGTTTTGTGCATTGAAGGATGTGCATGATCAGGAACCGTGGTGGACGTGGGAGAGGGAACTGGTTACGCGGCGGGCAAAGGCATTGGCGGAAGCGAAGGAAGCGTATGCGGAGCGAATCGCGTACCACACGTTCATCCAATTTGTGTTTCACGAACAATGGATGAAGCTGAAGGTGTACTGCAATAAAAAGGGTGTTGGGCTGATTGGTGATATTCCGATCTTTGTGGCGCACGATTCATCCGATGTTTGGGCGCATACGGATCTGTTTGATTTGGATAAAGATCGTTTGCCACGGGAAGTGTCAGGTGCGGCGCCGGATGCGTTTAGCGATGAAGGACAGTTATGGGGGCACCCTTTGTACAAGTGGGGTAAGCATAAGAAGACGGGGTATGCGTGGTGGATTGATCGGTTCAGGCAGACGTTCAAAATTTTTGATGCGGTGCGTATCGATCACTTTTTAGGTTTTGCGCGGTATTGGTCTGTGCAGTATAGCGCGAAGACGGCACGGCATGGGAAATGGAAAAAGGGTCCTGGTGAAGATTTGTTTGTGGCTTTGCGCGATGCAATTGGAGAGATGCCGATCATTGCGGAGGATCTTGGGATTTTGACGCCGCAGGCAGCACGGCTGCGAGATCAGTTTGGCTTTCCCGGGATGCGCGTGTTGCAGTTTGCGTATGGGGAAGATGATAGTTATCACGCAGCACATCAACATAGTAAACAGTGTGTTGTTTATACCGGAACGCATGATAACGATACGACGAAGGGATGGTGGAAGGAAATTTGCCGAAAGCATCGCGCGGATAAGAAGGCGATGAAATTGAAGTCAGAGAAGATTGCGAAGCGTCGTCGTGTGAGTGTTTCTAGTTTGAATGGCGAAGCGAAGTGGCTGACCGAGAAGGAGCGGACGTTGGTGTGCCTTGGAGGTGGGGGTGAGGAGATACACTGGGACATGATCCGAGCAGGGATGGGAAGCAGAGCGAACTTGGCGGTGTTTCCAGCTCAAGATTTATTGGGACTCGATGAAAAGAGCCGGATGAATGTACCGGGGACCATCGAGAATAACTGGTGCTGGCGACTAGAATCGGGTGCTTTGGATCAAGAGGTGGCTCATCGTTTGGGTGAGCTGACGAAGATTCATGGGAGGTCTTCAGGAAGCTAAACCGTGATTAATAATCAATATGAACGCTAGTGATTGGCGATTGAATACAGAAAATGTCGTAGTGGGGAGAAAGTGCATGTGGGAAGCTGATTAGTACATCAGACTGACACATGATTAGATAGACTAACCTTTGAATAGATAAGAGCGATAGGTAGAAGCGATGAGTAAAAAAACAGTTTCAAAAACAGACCGTAAAGTTAAAACGGTTAACCGTGTTAGTGAGCAGGGAAGTCTTGCTCAGCTAGAAAAGTTGACAGAGAATTTTTGGTGGACGTGGAACTATGAAGCGCAGCAGGTGTTTGCCGCAGTTGATCCGGGTTTGTGGGAAGCAACCGAGCGTAACCCCGCGCTGGTGCTGAAGTATGCCCCGGCTCACCGTTTCGAAACGCTGGCAACCGATGCGGGATTCATCACTCGGCTGCAAGATGCTGTCAGTAAGTTTGAAACCTATGTAAAAACTAAGACATGGTTCTCGCGGACAGCGAAGGGAAGCGATAAGAAGATGCAGGTGGCATACTTCTGTGCGGAGTTTGCGATTCATGAGAGCTTTCCGATGTACTCAGGCGGTTTGGGTGTGCTTGCAGGCGATCATCTAAAGAGCGCGAGTGATTTGGGGGTGCCGTTGGTTGCGGTTGGGCTCTTGTACCGTCACGGTTATTACCGTCAGGAGATCGAGGAAGATGGGAGTACGAAAGCAGTTTATCCGGCGTATGATTTTGCAGATTTGCCGGTGAAGGAGACAGGGGTAGTGGTGAATGTGCCGATGGGTAGGCGGCATGTGCTTGCGAAGGTTTGGGAGATTCAGGTTGGTCGTGTGAAGGGTTATTTGCTTGATACAGATCTGATTGAGAATCGACCGAAGGATCGTAAGATTACGCATTACCTTTATGGTGGTGATAATGAAACGCGCATTCAGCAGGAAATGATTTTGGGTGTTGGCGGGATGCTCGCGCTTGAAGGTTTGGGGATTAAGCCGACGGTTTATCACTTGAATGAAGGGCATGCAGCTTTTTGTGGTTTACATCGCTTGAGTGATTTGTTGCGTGATGGGGCGGATTATGAAGCTGCGGTTGAGGAAGTACGAAAGGGTGGCGTGTTTACGACGCACACGCCGGTGGAAGCGGGCCATGACCGTTTTGATGTTGGGCTGGCGAAGAAATATTTGAGTTGTTTTGTCGGAGATGAAACGGGCTTGGATATGGAAGATGTGCTTGAGTTAGGGAGTGAAGACCCAACGGATGTGAGAATGCCTTTCTGTATGACGGCGCTTGCGCTAAATTTGTGCAAGCGAGCGAATGGTGTGGCGGAGCTGCATGGTGATACGTCACGAAAAATGTGGCAGGGGTTCTTTGGGGTGAAGAAGGACAAAGATGTGCCGATTGGTCATGTGACCAATGGCGTGCATAGCCAGACGTGGCTTGCGCCGGAGATGAGTGTGGTATATGACAAGTATCTGAAGCCGCAGTGGGAAGGCGCGGATGCTACTGCGGACTGGTGGAAGAAAGCGGACAAAATTCCAGCAGAGGCACTGTGGGACGCGCGGAAGATGTTGCGTATGCGGCTGATCCGATTTGTGCGTGAACGTTTGGTGCAGCAATGCTTGAAGCACGGCCATCCGATGGAAGACATTGCGACGGCGCAGCAAATGTTGGATGAGAACACATTGACGATTGGTTTTGCGAGAAGGTTTGCGACGTACAAACGTGCACCGCTTATCTTTAAGGAAATGAAGAAGCTGGCCGCTTTGGTGGGTGATGATAAGACACCGGTGCAGTTCGTGTTTGCGGGGAAGGCGCACCCGGCTGATAAGGACGGCCAGCGATTCTTACAGGAAATCGTGCAGTATTCGAAACGTGCGGAGTTCAAGGGACGCGTGGCGGTGATTGAGAACTATGACATGCAGGTTGGCAGAATGCTCACGAGCGGTGTTGATATCTGGCTAAACAATCCGCTACGTCCAATGGAGGCGAGCGGTACGAGTGGGATGAAGCCGCCGCTACATGGTGGTTTGAACTGTTCGATTCTTGATGGTTGGTGGCCTGAGGCGTACAACAAGAAGAATGGCTGGGCGATCGGCGGGAAGCAATTCGCGAAGCAATCACAGCAGGATGCATACGATGCGGCGAGCTTCTATGAATTGCTGGAGAGGAAGATCAAACCAGCGTTTTATAAACGTGGTAGGGATGGTGTTGCGGCGAAGTGGGTGGAATTGATGCGTGAGAGCATGAAGACGGTGTGTATGCAGTTCAGTACGAACCGCATGGTGGGTGATTATGTGCAGCAGTATTACTTGCCGACACATAACGAAAAGTGATTGATCAATAAATCTTGACAACCCCCTATGTCGGCCACTGGTTTGTATGAACGGTGGCCGGCTTTTTTGTTGGGTGATTGATTATGGTGTGGTGTAGTTTTTGTGTTCTGAGCGGCCGGTGTTGGGATCATGTTTGAGGAATTCGGTGACGCTTGTGCCGGAGGGGAAGGGGAGGTTGAAGTCGGTGTCGGAGGTGTCTATGTTGAAAAACACTTGTTTTATAGCGTTCTCGTCGATGGTGGTGATGTGTGACTCGATGGCGGCTTGGTTTTCTGGTAGGAAGAGGGCGAGGGGGTTGGCGTTGATTTTATCTTGGAGTTCTTTGGTGAGCGTGAATTTGGATTTGGTTTGTTTGTGGTGGAAGGGGTATTGGCCGATAGAGGTGGGGCGGAAGTCGGTGAATTCGGTGCGTGTGTGTTGATTGGGGATGCCGCTAAGTTGGTAGAAGTCGATTTTGGTAATGGCGTTGTTTAGGTCGGGGAGGTAGGTGATTTGAATGATGGTATAGGTTTTGCCTTTGTGGGTTTGTGCGATGGTGAGGATGTTGGCGGGTTGGTTGTCGATGGTGGTTGAACTGGCGTGGATGGATTTGAACATGGAGAAGTGCTTGAGGGAGGAGTATGAGCCGGCGGTGAGTGGTGCGGGTCGGGTGGTGATCAAATGGAATGAGTTGTCGGCGTAGATCACGCCGTGGATGCTTCCGGATTGAATACTGAATTGTTTACGTGGTGAGTTGGGGGAAATGGCGTAGAAGGCTTGAACGCCGGTGTGGCCGGTGGGTTTGGCGTTGGCGGTTTTGCTTGTGATGATGGATTGTTTATAGGCGTGTGTGTTGGGGATGAGTGTGAGGGTGATGTCTTTGGTGGTGATGTTTTCGGTATATTGGTATTCGAGTTCTTTTACGAGGCCTTGGACGCGCGGTTTCATGTAGGCGTCGATCTTCTTTTTGTAGACGGGGTTGGCGAGTGCTTGCTCATAGGAGAGGTTTTGTTTTCGTAAGAAAGCAAGTTTACTTTCGATGTATTTGCCGGTGCTGATGCCGCGGATGTGGTTGATGAGTTTGAGGTGGCGCTTGCCGAACTCGTCTTGAAAAAGTTGCTCGGCGTTTTCGGGTGGGCGCTGTGTGAAGGTGTGAGTGTAGATGAAGCGGGCGGAAGAGATATTGCGGACGGATGAGTCAATGAGGTCTTGGCGGATTTGGATAAGCTTGTTTTCATCTACGCGCATACTGGCGTGAGTGGGGGATGTGATGAATAGGAAGGTGAGGAGGATTGGGATGTAGCGCATGAGATGCTTTCGGGTTTTGCATGTCGTGGTGATTGGATTGATGTTCTATCAGAAAGACGGGGTGGATGACAATGTGTTTCAAAGAAGCGGCGAAAAAGGGGGAGAGGGGTTAGAATGTTGGGATGAATGAAGAGGCAGCAAAACAAGTGGTGGAGAAGGGTGTGCGGATGGGTACGCCTGTGGTGAAGTTGCCAGGGGTGGGGCCGAAGCGGGCGCGGGCGTTTGAGAGATTGGGGATTCAAACGGCGAGCGATTTGTTGCGTCATTTGCCGATGCGTTATGAGTATGAGGCAGAGGAGGGTGAGATTGCGAGCCTGCCGATTGATGGGACTGGGACAGCAAGGGGTGTGGTGATGGAGGCGAGAGAAGTGCCGGGGAAAGGTGGATGGGGGAGAAAAGGAGGGAAAGGAGGAAGATTTGAAGCGATCTTGGAGGATGAGAGTGGGCGGGTGATGTTGACGTGGTTTAATGCGGTGTATTTGGCGCGAAAGATTCAGGCGGGAATGATGATCCGTGCGCAGGGGAAGGTGAAGCGATGGGGTGAGTATTTGCAGATGGTGAATCCGAAGTGGGAGGCGATTGGTGAGGGGGTTGAGTTAGGGAAGAAGGAAGAGCGGCTCAAGCCGATTTATCCTGCGACAGAGGACTTGGCGAGCTGGCAGATTGAGAAGGTTGTGGGCGGGGTACTGGATGAGGTGGTGGGTCATGTGAGTGATCCTTTGCCTGCAGAGATGCTCAGGGATCATGAGATGCCAGCGTTGGGTGATGCACTGCTCATGGCGCATCGTCCAAAGGATGAGGAGGAGGCGGGGACGGCGAGGCGGCGGCTTGCGTTTAATGAGTTGCTTTTGTTGCAGCTTGGGATCACGATGAAGAAGGCGTATGTGCGAGAGAAATTGAAGGCGCCTATCTTGCGCTTAGACGAGAGGATTGATGCGGAGATACGCAAGTGTTTTCCGTTTGAGTTGACGGAAGATCAGGATGCGGTGGTGGAAGAGATTGGGAAGGACTTGTCGGGGGATAGTCCGATGAATCGGTTGTTGCAGGGGGATGTTGGGTCGGGGAAGACGGCGGTAGCGGTGTATGCGCTTTTGATGGCGGTGATGAGTGGGAAGCAAGGCGCGATTATGGCGCCGACGGAATTGCTTGCGGAGCAGCATTATTTTTCGATTCAAAAGATGCTGCAGGAAGCGAAGAATGTGAGGGTTGAGTTGTTGACGGGTGGGGGCGGGACGAAAGCAGAGAAAGATAAGCGGAAGGTTTTGGTTGAAGGGATTGGAAATGGTGAGGTTAATATTGTGGTGGGGACGCATGCGCTTTTGAGCGCGGATGTTGAGTTTGATGATTTGGCGGTGGTGGTGATTGATGAGCAGCACCGGTTTGGTGTGATGCAACGGGCGGGGTTGAAGAGTAAGCATAGTGAGGGGAAGGTTCCGCATCATTTGGTGATGACGGCGACGCCGATTCCGCGGACGCTGAGTTTGACGGTGTTTGGTGATTTGGATGTGTCGACGATCAAGGGCTTGCCGCCGGGGCGGAGTCCGATTGTGAATCGTGTGGTGGGGGTTGATAAGACGGATGATGTGTATCGTTATGTGAATGAGCGGGTTGAACGTGGGGAGCAGGCGTATGTTGTTTTGCCGGCGATTGAGGGGAATGATGGGGAGAATGGTTTGAACTTGCGGAATGTGACCGAGCATGTGGAGCTGCTGCGGAACAAGTATTGTTCTAACCATGAGATAGACGTGGTGCATGGCAGATTGAAACGTGAAGAGCGTGAGGATGTGATGCGGCGGTTCCGCGAGGGAGAAGTGAAGGTGCTTGTGGCGACGACGGTGATTGAGGTGGGGGTTGATGTGTCGAATGCGACGGTGATGGTGATTGAACATGCGGAACGGTTTGGGCTTGCGCAGTTGCATCAATTGCGGGGACGAGTTGGTCGCGGAACGCATGGGGTGAAGAGTTTGTGCGTGTTTATTGGCGAGACGAATACGGAGGATGGGGCGAAGCGATTGAATGCGATTGGGAGCACGAATGATGGTTTTAAGGTAGCGGAGATGGATTTGGAGATTCGGGGAATGGGCGAGTTTTTTGGGACAAGGCAAAGTGGGAGTATGCCGCTACGGGTGGCGCGGATTCCGGAGGATATGGATTTGCTGATGATGGCGAAGCGCGATGCGGCGAAGATGATTGGTGAGGATATGCTGCTGAAGAAGGAAGAGCATGCGGCGCTAAGAAAGGTTTTGTTGAATCAGTATGGCGAGAGTTTGGGGTTGGTGGATGTGGGGTGACCGTAGGTTCCGGAAGTAGTTCTAAAGATATTTTGCGTTGAGTTAAAAAACAGTGATAGACAAGGGTGTGGTGAGATGATCGGGTTCAGTGAGTTTGTTGACGAGCAACAGTATCCAATAGTCGGTCGATGGAAGCATTCTGATGAAGATGCTGGCGTGCTTGTTGATGTTACGATTAGTGATAATGGCACTTTGAAAGTTCACGCGCATGATCCTGATGATGGTGAGGTTTTTTGAAGTAAAATTGATTGAGAGTTCGCCTCGGCACATTCATTACAAACTTATTGTGCCGTCTTCAGGTTATGTGTCGGAGTCGTACTTAGCCGTAGATAAGGAAGATGACAGATACGCAGTACAGACATTGACATACGAGCAAACATGGAAACGTATAGATGAAACTGTTTTAGATTCATATATTATTGCTGAAGTGATTGATTATCGTTTTCCTGTTATGGGTGAATGGCGATTTTATGATGATGAGTTTGGATTTGATTGTACATCATTGCATATTGATGTGAGTTTATCTCAAGAAGAGATTTTGGTGTGGAGTTGATTGAAAGTACGCCTGAGTATGTTCATTTCTTAACCATCATGTCTTCAGGGTACCGTGTTGAGAATTGTTTGTGTATTGATGGTCGGGATCAAACTCAAGCGGTTATGAGGTTGACATATGATGAGGATTGGGAGCGTGTTTAAGATAGTAGATAGTTAACAGATATATGGTAATTGAAAAAAAGAAAAGGCGTGGGGCGCCTTTTCTTTGTGTGGTGGTTTAAGTTGTTGGTGTGATGTGTTATCTATGCGTTGGGCTGTGGGATGGCGGTGGTTTGAGGTGTTGGGGATGTGGTTTGTGTTGATGTTGAGGCGCTTGGGTTGGAGGAGATGAGTGGGGTGCCCATGGGGAGGATGGTTTTGTTTGCGAGGTCGTTGATGATGATGCCGGCCATCATGTACCAAGCGCCGAGGGCGCAAAGGATTAGGACGTAGCAGGCGATGGTGTTGAAGATGGCGGGGTCAATACTGAGTTTGTCGTAGATGGGAAGGTTGAAGTGGCCGAGGTCGAGGAGGATGAAGCCGATGATGAGTAGGGTGAATGTTGTGAACATGGCTTTGTGGATGCGCATTGAGGCGAGCCAGAGGATGGCGGTGTAGCCTGTCCAGACGACGAGGAACCATCCGACGTCTGAGGTTTCGGATTTGTAGATGCCGATTTTGTTTAGGATGAGAATGATGCCGAAGCCGATCCAGAATGCGCCGTATGAAACGAATGCGGAGAAGCCGAAGTTGTTGCCGACTTTTTGTTCTTGGAAGCCTGCGATCATTTGGGCGAGGCCGCCGAAGATGAGTCCCATGGCGAGGACGGGGCCGAGTGTGCAGTAGCCGAGGTTGTGGATTTGTAGGAGGAGGGTTGTGAGGCCGAATCCTGCTAGACCGACCACGGCCGGGTTTCCGGTTTTTGTGGGATGACTCATTGTGATGTTCTCGATGCCGGCTGTTTTCCGCACTGAACGAGGCAGGAAAGGGCCGGGGGGTGGGAATGAAGCAGTAAATTATAATAAGATAGAAATGTCTTTACAAATTCTGTACTGGGGTGCTCTGTGCAAACATTTGGTGGTTTGTCACGTGTAAGTCTTGGGTAATTAGATGCTATTCAGGTGAAGTTTTACGAACGTACGGCATGATGGAGGATGGGAACGTGGTGTCACGGTGAATCGTTTGTGTGCTTGTCGTTTGAAATGAGATTGTTCACCAAATCATAACTATTCATGGGAAAGAAGAATTGGTAAATTTGCGGGGTTGTGTTTGGATTTTCAGAGATCAATCTTTCCTAAGGGGATTTGAGATGAATATTGAGAAATGTTCTGCCGGGTGGATG
Organism: Poriferisphaera sp. WC338; assembly: GCF_050931845.1. Lineage (GTDB taxonomy): Bacteria > Planctomycetota > Phycisphaerae > Phycisphaerales > Phycisphaeraceae > Poriferisphaera. The sequence continues at coordinate 2,085,080 of NZ_CP194516.1, read as the reverse complement.
CGATGGCGGCTTTTGACGGTGGTGGTGTTGAGTGTGGTGATGTGGCCGGGGGGCGCGTTTGCGTGGAATAGTACGGGGCATCGGTTGTCAGCACTTGTGGCGTATGATCGGATGGATGTGGCGGCACGGACGAAGGTAGTTGAGATGCTTAAGCATCATCCAAGGTTTACAGAAGATTTTGAGAGACGTATGCCGGAGGCTGTACGGGATGGTAGTACGGAGGTGCAGGACCGATGGATCTTTTCGCAGGCAGCGGTGTGGCCTGATATTGCGCGAGGTTTGCCGGGTGAATTGAAGCGGAGGTATCACCGACCAAGTTGGCATTATGTGAACGAGCCGGTGTATTTGTCGGATGAGCAGCGGGATGAATTGGAGGATGGGCATAAGGTTAATTTGAAGATTGAGTGGCGGCCGCGGATGCGTCATAGCAAGATGAATGTGATGCAGGCGCTGGATCGGTGCAGAAAGATGCTGAAGGCGGGGAATCAGACGCGCGCTGAGCAGGCGGTATTGATCTGTTGGTTCTTGCATGCTGCGGGCGATCTGCATCAACCGCTGCATTCGACGGCGTTGTTTACACAGTATGCGTATCCAGATGGTGATCGTGGTGGAAACCGGATTGTGCTTTCGAATGGAAAGAAGTTGCACAGTTACTGGGATGGTGCGCAGGGGTCGGCGAATAATGCGGTGAACTTATGGGAACGTGTACAGACATGGGCCGCGGATACGGCGTTAAAAGAGGCTGCGGATCAGGCGGGGGAAGATGTGGATTTTGTGACGTGGCGAGATGAGTCTTATGAGATTGCGGCGGAGAAGGTTTATGTGCATGAAATTTTGGTTGCGGTTGAGAACTATGATTATGCGATGATTGATTCACATGAGGATGATCCGAAGCTTGAGCCGGTGGTGTTGCCGGAAGATTACCGAGAGATGGCACGGCAGGTTTCGGCGGTACGGATCAATGAATCTGGGGCGCGCATGGCGAAGCTGTTAGAGGTGTGGTACGGCGAGTGAATGTGCCTGGGTTGGTGATTATGTTGGGTGATGCGTTGGGGCGATAGGGCGAATACTTATTGGGTTATGGGATGAGTGGTGATCCTATGAATGATGGGGAATTTTGCCAGATGGGGGTGCGAATCATACGATGTTCAGTCTATGTTAGAAAAGTTCCGTCATCGTAGTTTGAGTCGTTGGTCTGGGTTCGTGAGCCGGCATCCGTGGTGGGTGCTTTTGGTGGCTTTTGGAGTGGCAGGTCTGTGCATTTTTTATACGTTGACGACGCTGACGTTCAAGTCAAATCGGAACGATTTATTGTCGGAGGATTTGCCGTGGAACCAGAATTTTATTTTCTGGCAGGACAATTTTCCTGGCAATGCTGATTTTGTGATTGCGGTAGATATGTGGAAGGATGATCGGCCGGACGCTGAGACGAAGACGGCGGCGGAGGAGATGGTTGATGAGTTAGGGCCTATCTTGGCTGGCGGGGAGTGGGTCAAGCAGGTTGTGTGGGGTTATGATCCGTCGAAGGCGAGTCCGAAGGCGGTGCGGTTATTGCCGTGGGATCAGTTTGAGATGCAGATGCGGCAGGTGGGTGAGAGTAAGTTGTTGTTGGAGAGTAAGACGCCGCAGCATTTTATTCAGGGGATTGTGGGGCAAGCACGTCGTGGGGGTGAACGCGCGAGTGAGATGAGTGAAGCGGAGATGGTGGGCGGGTTGAATATGGTGAAGGGTTTGGTGAGTGGCTTTGCGGAGCGGATGAAGATGCCGGCGGATGAATCATTGGATTTGTTGCAATATGTGATTCCGGAAGAGATGGCGGTGAAGTGGGAGTACCTGGTCACGCAGAATGGCCGTCTGATGTTTATTCGGATCACGCCGAAGGTTAGTCCGGGAGCTCTGACGCCGTTTGAAAAATCGATTGTGAGTATCCGGGCAGAGATGGATAAGATGCGGGTAAAGTATCCGCAGCTAGATTTTGGGTTGACCGGGATTGATGTTGTTGAGACGGATGAAACGGAAGCTGCGAACCTCGATTCGATGAAGGCATCGATTATAGCGGCGGTGTTGATTGCAATTTTGCTAGTGCTGTCATTTCATAGTTTTAAATCGCCGCTGCTGATGTTGTTGACGCTTGGTGTAGGGATTGCGTGGACGTTTGGTTTTCTGACGTTGACGATTGGTTATTTACAGCTCATCAGTGTGATCTTTACGGTGATCTTATTGGGGTTAGGGATTGATTTTGCGATTCATATCACAACACGATTTGAGCTAGAGCGACACAATTATTCAGATGATGAAGATGGATTTGCTGAGGCGATTACCAGTACGCTTGAGAAGGTTGGTCCAGGCTTGGTGACGGGGGCGCTGACAACGGCGGCGGCACTGGCGACGACGATGTTTACGGATTACAAGGGTGTGGCGGAGATGGGGCAGATCGCGAGCGCGGGGATTATCTTGTGTTTGATCGCGATGTTTGCAGTGTACCCGGCACTCTTGCGATTGGTGAAGAGTCGGCATAAACATATTACGCCGATTGATACGCGGGTGGTGGATTTTTTCAAAGAGCATTGGGTGATGCCATTTGTGCGGCGACCGGTGATTACTTTGGTATTAGCGATTGTGATTGCAGTGTTGGCGGGTGTAGCGATCTCACGGATGCGGTTTGATTATAATTTGCTGGAGCTTTTACCAGAGGGTGTGCCGAGCGTGGAGTGGCAGGAGCGAATCTCGCGGGATGGTGAGCAGTCGATATATTTTGGTGTGAGTATCGTGGAGGATTTGGAGGAGGCGCGTAAGGATGCGGCGGCGTATTTGGCGCTGCCGACGGTTGAGAGTGTGGGTGGTGTTGGATTACTTATCCCCTCACAGAACGCGCGGAAGGTGAAAGAGATTGATCATGTTCGTGAATCGCTTGAGCCGGTGCTTAGTGAGGTAGCTCGCGGAAATGTTGGTAATGATGCGATGGCGAATGGGGATGTGAATTTGGTTACGCAACTAACAGGATTACGGACGCTATTGGCGGCAGGGATGCTGGGCGCGCCGAGGGAATTGAGAGGTCCGCTTAGTGAATTGCTTGGTGCGCTTAATGGTTTTATTGCAAATGCTGGGCAGTTAACAGAAGAAGAGCGGACGGCACGGTTGGCGGCACTCCAACGAGACTATACGGCATGGCGAATTGAGTCAGCGAAGTTGCTGCAGGATTTGCTGGATACGACGCCGTTGGATGTAGGTGATTTGCCTCCGGCGATTATGGAGCCGTATGTGGCGCATGTGGATGGTGTGACGAAGTATGCGCTGGAGGTATTTCCGAAGGTGGGTGAGATGGAGGCTGCGCAGGGCGGGCCGCTCAGTGAAGCGGTGTTGAAGCCGTTTATTTACCAGATGCGTACGGTTGATCCGGAGGTGACGGGTGTGATCGTGCAGATCTATGAGAGCGGGAAGTTGATCTGGTCGAGTTATTTGCGGGCGGGAGCGTATGCGCTGGTGATTGTGTTCTTGTTGTTGTGGATCGACTTCAAGATGATGAAGGATACGCTGCTGTGTTTGTTGCCGGTGCTGGTTGGGTTTGCGTTGACGTTTGGGATTTTGTATCTGGTGGGCGTGCAGATTAATCCGGCGAATATTATTGTTTTGCCACTGATGTTCGGGATTGGCGTGGATGCGGGGGTGCACATTATTCATCGGTATAAGCAGGATAAATACACGCGGCCGTTGGGGCTGAGCGGCGGGACTGGAAAAGGTGTGTCGTTGACGAGTTATACGACGATGATTGGTTTTGGTTCGTTGATGGTTTCATCGCATCGGGGGATGCAGGGATTAGGTTTTGTGATGATGCTTGGGATTGGGATGACGCTGATGGCATGTTGGATCATGATGCCGACTTGTTTGGAATTAAGAACACGACGGCGTGAGAAGCGCGATGAGATTAAGCGTGAGCACGGCAATCGATATGGGGAATCTGATGAAGTTTAGGTTTAGTTAAGTGATGATTAGTCCGTTGCGTTTTCAGGATTGAATGTGGGTTTGGGTGGTTTGTCTTTGGTGCGACGGGCTTGGAAAAAGGATTGAAGGAGTGAGAGGCATTCAGCTTCGAGAATGCCAGCACGCGAGGGGAGGCGGTGATTGAAGCGGGTATCTTCGAGCAATGAATAAAGTGTGTGAGCGCAGCCCATCTTAGGGTCAGTGAGTGCGTAGATGCAGTGGCCGAGGCGAGCGTTGATCATGGCACCGGCACACATGGGGCAGGGCTCGAGTGTGATGGCGATGCCGCAGTCGTCTAGGTGCCAAGTGCCGAGGGATTGGGCGGCTTGCTTTAGGGCGAGGATTTCTGCATGGGCGGTAGGATCAGCGGCGCTTTCGCGGAGATTGTGGGCGGCAGCGAGGACGGTGGTGCGATCAGGGTCGTGAGGGTGATCGGGATCTTGTTTATAGACTACGGCACCGATAGGTACTTCGCCAAGATTCGCTGCAAGCTGAGCTTGAGCGATGGCGAGTCGCATCATGTGTTGGTCATGAGCGAGCTGCTGGTGAGAGGATGAGGAGGGGTCGGATGTGGTCATTGAGCATAGTTTAGTGAAAGTATGGCTGGGGATCATGAATGGGGGTATTAGGCTGGCATAAATGACGGGTTTATGTTCAGATTGTATGAAAGGGGTGTCTAAAATGTGGTATATGTTATGCTTATGGTTATGAGAACGCACTTATCGAAGATCGTGATTGTGGGTTTGATGCTGGTGATTGTGGGGGTGCCATTTCTGTTGCGCCCGGCTGGGAAGAAAGTGGCGACGGAGGGTGGGGATGCTGAGCGCTTGATTATTATGACGCCGCACAACGAGCAGATTCGTGGGGAGTTTGCGCGGGCGTTTAATGAGCATCGCAAAGCGATGGGCAAGAGCGCGGTGGTGTTTGATTGGAGAGCAGGTGGTGGGACGAGTGATTTGCGGAAGCAAATTTTGAGCCAGTTAAAGGATATCGCGGATCAAGGTCATGAGGATGATGGTGTTGGTGTGGATTTGTTTTTTGGCGGTGGGGAATATGATCACAATAAGTTGGCGCAGGGAGTGAAGGTTGATCGTGATGGGAAGGTGGTATGGATTAGCGCGTCAGTACCGGCGAAAGTTGACGAAGCGTTCATCAAAGAAGTGTTTCCGGAAAGCGAGATTGGCGGGGAGAAGTTGTACCGCAAAGATATGTTGTGGGTGGGGACGGCGTTATCGAGTTTTGGCGTGGTGTACAACCGGGACTTGATGAAGATGTTGGACGTGCCGGAGCCGAAGTCGTGGGATGATTTTGCCCGGCCGGAGTATGCGAACTGGGCGGCGCTGGCAGACCCGGGGCATTCGGGATCGATCGCTGCGACATACGATACGATCTTAAAACGTAAGGGTTGGAATGAAGGGTGGAGGTTGTTGCGAAGAGCGTTTGCAAATGCGAGATATTTTGCAGCGAGTAGCTCGAAGGTGCCAGTGGATGTGAGTAGTGGCGATGCGGCAATCGGGATGTGCATTGATTTTTACGGCCGATACCAAGCGAGCGTGACCGATGATGTGCGGGTGGGTTATGTCGATCCGGCTTTCATGACGGCGATCACGGCGGACCCGATCAGCGTGTTACGTGGAGCACCGAATGAAGCGATCGCGCAGGAATTTGTGAACTGGGTGCTGACGAAGGATGCGCAAGGTTTGTGGCAACGGCGGGTTGGTGTTGAAGGCGGTCCGGTGGAAAGTGAACTTCGCCGACAACCGATTCGGCAGGACATGTTTGTGAAGAACGAGCAGGCGAAGTGGGCGGATGTGGGGCTTGATCCGTTTGGTCAGGCGAAGCCGTTTGCGAAGGGGATGCCGAGCTTTTTCTCGATGGTGGCGACGGTGACACACGCGATGGGGAGCGATGTGCATGATGATTTGAAGGCGGCATGGGCAGCGATCAATCGCGTGCCAAACGATGATCCTGTAAAGGGGGAGATGCTGCGATTGTTTGATGAGATGCCGGAGGATTTACGGGTGGTTTGGCCGGACGATGAGATGGCGAAGGATTGGATGGCGATAATGGAGGATGTGGACCATGTCCGGCATGATGAGGCGGTGAAGGTATTGAAGGATTTTGTTGGCGGATTCCGCACGCGGTATAAAGAGAATCCGGATGTGAAGTTGGATGATCGATTGCGATGGACATTGTTTTTCCGTGATAACTACCGGAAGATCGTTGAGCTTGAAAAACAAGCAATGAAGTCTGGATCATTTGTTGCAAAATAACTAAGGTGGATAGTTTCTGTTTGCGAATACATGACCGTCACGTGTCGCAACACGTGACGTTTTATCCATTGAAAGGGATTAGATGCGGATTTATGTGATACGACATGCGGACCCGGATTATGCGAACGATACGATCACGGATTTGGGGCATCAGGAAGCAGCGGCGTTGGCAGAGCGATTGGAGAGCGTGCGGATTGATAAGATTTATAGCTCGCCGATGGGCCGAGCGCAGGCGACGGCTGGTTATACGGCGAAGCGGAAGGGGATGGAAATTGAAACGTTGGATTGGACCGCTGAGCTTGGCTGGCGGATAAATGAGGGGCGTAATGCGGCATGGGATTTTCATGGTCATGAAATTCGCAGTAATTTGGAGGCGTATGGATGTGAGGATTGGCATTTGGCCGAGCCGTTTGATAATCCGGAATTTCGGTGTGGGTATGATCAAATAGTTGCGGAGTCAGATGCGTTTCTGTCGAGCTATGGATATCGGCGCGATGGTGGAGGGTACCGATTTGATGAATCGAATGAGTCTGCAGTGGCAGTGTTTTGTCACGGTGGGTTTGGATTAACGTGGTTGTCGCATTTGTTGGCGATCCCGGTGCCGATGGTGTGGGCGGGATTTCATTTACGGCCGACCTCGGTGACGACGGTGCAGCTAGAAGAGCGGAAGCCGGGTTTGGCAACGCCTCGATGTGTCGGCATGGCAGATGTATCACACTTGGTGATGAGCGGGTTAGAGGATGCACGCGTGCCGAGCGGGAAGTAAGTTTATTTACTGTAATTTAATTTAGAAGAGTAATGCTTGCTCGCCGTGGGTTGTTTGTTCAGATTGTTCGGTGCTTTGTGATTCAACGGATTCGGTATCGCTAGCTGAAGCTGATTCTGGTTGGGAAGTGTCCGGCTGGTTATCCGTTGAAGGTTCAGATTGATCTTGAGTAGCGGCGTCGGTGGTGGTTGTATCGCGTGATGAGACTTGTGCGATGACGGAGATGGCACCCTTTACGGATTGGCCTTCTTGGACGACGATCTGTTCAACCATGTCTTTGGGGATGTAGACTTCGGAGGTGGAGCCGAGTTTGATCATGCCGATGCGTTGGCCGCGTTGGAGGACTTCACCTTCCTTAGCGCCGCAGGCGATAGTGCGAGCGAGTAGGCCGGCGATTTGCCGGACGGCTGCGACGGGGTGCTCGCGGACAGGATGCCCGAGGATGATAAGGTTGTTTTCATTGACCTCGGCGGATCGTGGGTTGAGTGTGTTGGTGTGTTTGCCGGGGGTGTGGGTCATGGAGAGGACGCGGCCGTGACAGGGACAGCGGTTTACATGGACGACGAACACGGACATGAAGATGCGGACGCAAACAGCAGGACCATCGAAAGGTTCGAAGTGCTCTATCTCATGGATAGACGAGACGCGGCCGTCGCATGGTGCGACCATGACGCCACGTTGTGCGGGGATGCGGCGGTCAGGGTCGCGAAAGAACGCAAGAAGTGCGAGTGTGATGAGAATGACGGGGAAGGCAAGTGCCCAATGAATAAGTATGACGCCGGCGGTGAGGATGACGCCGATTGCGATGATGGTGAGCCACTCGTTTCGTCCGTAACTGCTGAGCTTCAAGATGAGTATCCGGATAGGTTGTTTTTATGGAATTTGGATTTGCGTAGCGCGGTTTGTTGGCTACGGCAAGGCGTATTGTATTCGCTGTGGGTATAAAATGAAACTGGTGAGGCGTGTGTGCCTCACCAGTGATTTACCGCATTGGGGATGTTGTTGGGGTGATACGAAAAGTCACGTATCAGGAAGTTGCTTTGCCAGCGACCATGCCGATGACACCGCAGACTAGTGCGACGACGAAGAGTCCGCCGGTGACGCCCCAGAACATGCCGGAAGATTTTGCCATGAAGTCCACAAGTGAACTGCTATAGCCATTGACGACTGGGATCATGACGAGGAGTGCTGCGACGAGAGCAATGACGGAACCGAAGAGCAGGCCGGACATAAAACCGGAGCCTTCGCTGTCGTCACCTGAGAGATCGACCATGGCCGCGCTGGTTGGTGCGGGGCTGCCAGCAGCAACTGCAGGTGGTGTCATGGTGCCGGAGAGTGAACCGTCGAGATTTTCAAGGCCGGATGCTGCGCCTGTTGCGGAGAGGCCGGGATCGAAGACGCCGGAAGCGCCGACGGCTGAGTCGATGCTTGATACACCTGCTGCAGTATCGCCACCAGGATAAATATCTTCAAGAAGGTCAGCACCTAGGCTGGTGTCGTCTGATTCACGGGTGAGGTCGAGGAGACCAGAACCGGAGCCGACGGATTCGAGTGAGAGGCCTGTGCCGGAGCCACCGCCGACAGTTGTCTGTGCGAGTGGGTCGGCAGGTTCAATTTCACCTGCATCAAAGACGCTGATGCCGGTTGATTCGTTAGAAGCGTCAGCTGGGCCAGTATCCGCAGCAGTGTCGCTGAGAAGCGGAATGGCTGTGTCGCTAAGACTGATGGCATCGGCTTGTGAGTCGGCCAGTGGAATGGCGGATTCACCGGAGGCGTTGCCGCCTGCGAGTGCTTCGAGGTCAGCGGTTTTGAAGACAAGATTGTTGCCGTCGCGGAACTGCTGGAGTTCGCCGGAGGCAGCCATGTCTTTGACTTCTTGTTCGGTACGCCCAAGGATGGCGGCCGCTTCTTGGACCGTGGAATACATCTTCGCCATGAAATCGCTCCTGCAACCGGAGAAAGGGTTATAAAGTTGTGCGTCAGGTGACCTTATTATTCTAATCGAAATCGCTACGAGATGCAGCAATTTAAGGTCTGAGGCCCACTTAGGATAATTATTTGAGGGTGAAATGACAAGCCTAAAAGGCAGATTGGTCCGTGATATTTTAGGGGTTGGATGCAAAGGGATTGACAGTTCGATAGGTGTGGGGAAACTGTCACAAAGGGCGTAAGGGGGTGGGTTTGTGATTTGGGCTGATTTTTGGTTAGCCGTATGGGGTGACGGCGAGGAAAAGAGGCGATTGGATGCCGTTAGCGTATGGATTGATTGAGCCGGTGGATATTTCTCTGCCGAGGTTGCCACACTCGCTGGACGGGATGCGGGTGCTGCATCTGTCGGATTTGCATATCAGGCGGCGGTCGGCGCTATTCAGCAAACTCATCAATCAACTCACATCGATTCGGCATGATTTGACGGTGTTTACCGGAGATTACATGTCGCTGGAAGGGGATGAAGAGGTGGCTTACGAGGTGATGGCGGAAATCTGCGATCGCTTGCGGCCGACGCATGGGATGTACGGGACGTTTGGTAATCATGATTATGATCGGTTTCGTGAGTTGGCACAGAAGCTGCCAATCCGATGGCTTACCGATGAGGCGGCGCGTTGTGAGTCAGCACCGATTGATGTGTTTGGCTTTAATGCGACCAAGGGCGGCGGGCCGGACAGTGTGAAGACGGCGTTGTCGGCGGCGGAGGTTTTTGGCGGGGAGAGTGCTGAAGCTGAAGAACGATTGAAGATTGGGTTGCTACATTATCCGGATCATTTTGGTGCGGCGGCAGACCTTGGAGCGGATTTAGCGCTTGCGGGGCATACACACGGCGGTCAGATGCGCTTGCCGGGAGGAAGAGCTTTTCATAATTCCTCGACGTTGCCGAATGAATATTCAGCGGGGCTGATGCGTCATCAGAATATGATGATGGGATTGACGCGGGGATTAGGTTTTGCGGAGACGCCGCGAGTGTTTGAGTTCCGCACGTTTTGTCCGGCACAGATGCCGCTGTATACATTGCGACGTGGTGCGCTGCCTGGGAAGTATGAACCGATGCTAGAGATGGTGGAGAAGTGGTGATTGTCTAAGTGACGGTTAGACGAAGACTTTTAAGAGGATGTGTTAGGAGACCCCACGGATAGAATTCGTGATCTTGGGGTGGAGACAATCGTGTTGTAATTCATATCAATAACCGTTGCGGGATTTGTTTGGGACGATGTTGTCGTGGCCGGGAATGATCAAGTCGGCGATCTCGGTGGCTTCGATGAATGAGCCTTGGGCGAGTTCGATATCGTAGGCACCTTTGAGGACGCGGCCCATCTGGAGGTGTTCGGAAGTGGGGACGGCGTCGCCTGCAACAAGAATGGTTTTATTGGTTTCGAGCAGGAGCAGGCCAGCGGTACCGGGGGTATAGCCGGGTAGGGGGAAAAGATCGACTTGTTGATCAAGTTTGTCGGGCGCGTTTTGACATTTTTTGAGGATGCCGATTTCGTGCCGGAGGATTTCCTGTGCTTCTTCGTCGTTTTGTTGCTGTTGGAATTGCTCGATGAGGAGGGGACCGACGGATTCGCGTTCCTGTTCGGAGATAAACCAGTTGGCATCTGGGAAGGCGGTGATGCCCATGCGGTGGGCGGGTCGGAAGTTGGTGAGGAAGACATCGGTGATGTCATCGGGGGATAGGCCGGAGCGTTCAGCGAGCCGGGCAGCGATGATCTTGGGTGGGAGCGCGGGGTCCACGAGAATCTTTTTGTGGTCGGTTTCGATGAGGGTTGTGGTAGCATGTGCGGTGCGCGTTGGGCCTTGCTTGTCCCAAAGTTCGTGGGAAGAGAGTGCGCCGATACTGATGATGCGGTAATCCATGGGGGCTATTAAATCCTATTCGTCTATCTTGTGGTTAGAGAGTGGTTCGATTGACGCGGGAGTATGCTACTCGGCTTCGGTGCTTTCGGTGAAGTGATCGATGGTGCGCCAGGGGAGTTTGCCGCCGTGGTCGATCTTTTTTTGTTTGAGCTTCTCGATGACGATGTGTGGCAATAAGTCGTGGAGGCGATTGATATCACCGCCGGCTGCTATTTGTTTGATGAGTGTGGAGGATGTGAAGCCGTAGGTTTCGCCGGACATGATGAAAATGGTTTCGATGTCGGCGATGGAGCGGTTAGTGAGGGCGAGTTGGAATTCAAAGTTGAGGTCGGTGACGTTACGGAGGCCACGAAGGATGGCGGTTGCGCCGATTTGTTTGGCAAAGTCGACGGTGAGGCCGGTGTAGGTTTGAAGCTCGACGATAGAGGGATCGAGTTGCTCGTTGATGAGGGATTGGATGATGTCTAGACGCTCGGGGGTGGAGAAGAGCGGCTTCTTGGCGGGGTTTTCACCGATGGCGATGACGAGTTTGTCGAAATGGCGTTGACCGCGTTGGATCACGTCGAGATGCCCATTGGTGATGGGGTCGAATGTACCGGGGAAAAGGCCGATTTTCGGGGTCGTGCTCATGAAAGAGAGTATAGCAGGGGAGATGTGGGGCGTGCTAGCGGGGAGAAACAGGTGTTTGAGGCTTTATAAGAGGTGGATAGGTTGCCTTTTTTGCCTAGTCGGTACAAGCGGACTTGGCGGGGGCTGATGGGCGGAAATATCGGCTGTTAGGTTGGCCTGTATGGGGATTGAATTGGAGAGTATTGATGTCAGCAACGCGGCAGCGACACGGCGAATCGGCCTGAACTAAAACCGAGTTGCGATGGCGAGGACGCGCGGATCACTCCTGCAAATTCGTGATGCGTGTGGACAAAATATCAGCCCTGGATCGGGTCTCGTACCAGTTGCCTCCCTGGTCGAGACCTTTTTCTATGCGCCCTCGGAAGTGAGTTTTTCAGGCGAGCATCAGTTCATCGATGTACCTGTTTTCAAAATCAGGATCGAGATTGAGTTCGATGGTTTGCATGTGCTGACTGATCTTGGCGATCTCCGGCAAGAGATGGCGATCCATGAGTGCAACAAAGGCACCGGCCAGCGACGAATTGCCAACGAGTTCGATCTGATCGACGCGCATTTTGGGGAGCAAGCCGCAGGTGATCGCATGCTGGTTGTTGACGTTCATACCAAAACCGCCGGCAAGGTAGAGGCGATCAACTTCGGTGGGTGAGACGTTGCAACGATCGAGTAGTGTGAGGATGCCGGCGGCAATGGCGGCTTTGGCTTGCAGGAGTTTGGCGATGTCGGCTTCGGTGATCACGATGCCGGTGGTGAGTTCGAAGGATCGGCCGTGCAATTCGGTGGGTTGCAGTCTTGCCTTGGCTTCGGGGCTGTGTTCAAGATTGAATCTACCGGAGGGTGTGAGCAATCCGATGCGGGCGGCTTGTGCAAGGAAGTCGATGTAGGCTGATCCGCAGATGCCGGTGGGGGGAGCGTTGTCGATAATATCAAGTGTTACATTGAACGGATTATTTGAAAGTGTGATATGGCTGATGGCGCCGCTGCCAGCGCGGCAGCCGTGGGTAAGGCCTGCACCTTCAAAAGCGGGGCCAGCCGCGGTGGCGCAGGCGTAGAGTATGCCGTTGTGTGTGAGGATGATCTCGCCGTTGGTGCCGATGTCGACGAGCAGTGAGGGGCCGTGTTCGTAGCATAGTCCGGAGACAAGTACACCGGCGGTAAGATCGGCACCGATATAGGCGGCGGCGCTGGGGAGTAGGTGTAGCGTGGCGTTTGGGTTGAAGGGTTGATCAAGGCCGACGTCTTGTAGCGTGAGTTGTAAATGCTCAAGAAAGACAGGCTCAAATGGAACCGTGCCCATCTGGGAGGGGTCTTTGCCGACAAGTAGATGGAGCATGGTTGTGTTTGCGGCAACGGTGATGCACGCGATATGGCGCAGACGGACATTCACTTCTTTGGCGGCTTGCTTAAGCAGTGGACTGAGGGTGTCGTGGACGATGGCGTTTTGAAGTTGTGTGATTTGCGTCGGGTTTTTGCGGCAGAGATTGATGCGCGTGATGACATCATCGCCGAGATACATTTGATGATTGAAGGTGGAAGCGTTAGCAAGGATTTTGCCGGTGGAGAGATCGATTAAAAGAAGTGATACGGTGGTGGTGCCGATGTCGATGGCGGCGCCGATGGTAGGTTCACTGGTATTGAGCGTTTCATGTAACGGGTTTTGACTGTAGGGAATGTTGATGCGGAAATCATTGAGGACTGCGGGCTCATAGGCAGCAAGTGAACGTGGTGAGATTTGTAGTGTGACAGGTTCGGGGCCGAGGCGGTGTTGGCAAGCAAGCATGGTGCTGGGCGTTGAGCCTGCAGTGACGGTATTGCTAGCGTGTAAAGTGCGGAGTGATCCTTGAAGCAGTTCGATCTGGCAACCTTCACAGGCGCCTTCTTCACCGCAGCGGATGTTGAGTGGCAATCCTTTTTGACGAAGTAGATCGCTTAAACGGAGCGATTGTTCGTGCGTATTGACTGAGAGAACCTGTTTGCCGGAAGGTGCGTGGATGCAGATTTGTTGCGGCTTTATGGTCAAGGTTTGCTCTTTTGCGTTTGAGGTGAAGATTTAATGATCATGTCGTCGGCGGAGGCTTGGATGGATTGGCCAGGTTCAAGCACGAGGAAACGGTCATGGTCCCAGTGTCCGTGCAGCATGTCGCATACGAGAGTCGGATCGCCGGGCTGCTCATCGTAGTCCCACTTAAGCCAATCGGCGCAATCTTTAGTGAATTTGCGATCTTGCTCGGTTGCACCAACGGTCAGATGTACATAGGTGGCACGGTTGTAGGTACTGAACCAATGTTGTTCAGATTCCATCAAATATTTGGCATTGTCCTCTCCATATTTTTGTAGATATTCATTGTAGAGGTTGGCGTGGCGCGTTGGGCCGGGGGGATCGTGATGATGATTCCAGCCGGGCGAGTACCAGTAGGTGCCAGGGTGCTTGGCGGTATAGTCTGCGTAGCGCTCTTTACTGCCGAGCAACAATGTGATGCAGTCATGGGCACGTGGGATGACGAGTTGGCATCGTGATGTTTTGAGGTCGACGGTTCCGCAACCGCAAAGGCCGTAGCCAAGAACGATAGTGTTGACGTTGGGTAATTGCTCAGCGCGGTTGATGGCGTTTTGGAGCTCGTTGCGAAGCTTATCGGGTTCGTTGTGGAGGCCTTGCTGGATTTTCTCGTAGTGGATGAGGTGCGTGCATTCGGGGGTGAAATGCTCGATTTCCAGCTCCATCACGGCGCATGCGATTAGGGCTATCTGCAGATTGGGTATGTTAGTGTGGTTTTGGGAGTGCACGATATTCAAGCCAAATAATCGTTGATACGCTGCGTATTATCATCGTACAAAATTATCTTGTACGTTATAGTATATCAATGAAAGCTATCCAAGCAAGCCCTGTGAATTTTGAATTTGATTTGATGATGTTTCGCCGATTGGCTGAAGCATATCGGGCGCGGTTTGCCGTTAAGTTGGCGGTCGTTGATGTGGATGGCAAACGGTTGAGTTCCTATGGGTGGTGGCGCGGTGGGGACAGTGTCGATCGGCAGAAGGTGTTGGCGTTTACGGTTTGGCAAGCGCTGCGTTTGGGTGAGCCGACGGTTTCGTATGGGTCGGGTGATCGTTTGTATTGGGCATGTCCGGTGATGTGTAACGCAAAAACATTTGGCGCGATGGTAGGTGCGATTGAGGTTGATGAACTGTTTCCGGATGGGGGTAATGTTCCGACGGTAGATATGCGAGGGGCGTGTCGTGTGTTGCGCGAGATGCTAGAAGCAGAGAATCTGACCAATGCTGCGTTTCTTTCTGCCCGCCGGTATGAAGCGATGCGTGAACAGGAAAAAGCGCAAGCGATCCATTCATTAAAGTTAGAAGGTTCGGTCGGGATACGTCGGCTGTACTTGCGGGAAGAGCCGGAACTGGTGTCCGCGATCCGCCGAGGTGATCGTTGTGGTGCGCGTGAAACCTTGGATCGCATCTTGCTTGTGATGATGGCGAAATCACAAAACCGATTTGATTTGATCAAAAGCTACTTCATGGAATTAGTGACGAGTGTTTGCAGAACAGCCGTTGAGGCGGGGGGTGACCCCAATGAGATTCTTGGTGAGAGTTTTCATCGCATTGCTGAGTTGTCTTCAATCACGACGCTGGAAAGTCTTGCGCCGTGGATGCATGAGATGCTCGAACGGCTGATGGATACGCTAGCAGATCATCGTGAGTCGGCGGGGCATATCGTAATTTCAGACGCGATGTCTTACATGCAAGCACATCTTGCACAAGATATTGGCCGAGATGATGTGGCAGACGCGATGTGTTTATCACCGTCGCATTTTTCCCGATTATTTAAGCGTCATGTTGGGATGGGCTTCCGTGAGATGCTCACCAAGATGCGTATGGACCGTGGGGCAGAATTGCTTGTTTCAACGGATCTGGCGGTGTCGGCGGTCGCGCTAGCTACGGGGTATGAAGATCCGAGTTATTTCACCAAGGTGTTTCAGAAGCAGCATGCGCAAACGCCGCGAGCTTATCGTCAGAATGCCAAAGCTGGTTGAGCACGAGATTCATATTTGCTGAAGCACATCACTATTTTCTGGCTGGTGAGCATCCACGAAATGCGAAAAGTGCACAGGATTACCATTTGTTGATTCTTAAATCCGTTGTGAGCTGATCGGTGGCAGGGATACTTTGTGTATGGACAGAAATGACTAACAAAGGAGCAGGTCATGGAATCACTCAGTGAGCTTACACAAGCAATCGTCGGCGGAAACCGTGCACAAGCGATCGAGGGGACGGGGCAGGTTATTGAATCTGGGGCCGAACCGGTTGCGGTGTTGGATGCGCTTATCGCGGGGATGGAAGAGATTGGTCGACGGTGGAAAGCGAATGAGATTTTTGTACCGGAGGTTTTGGTGGCCGCCCGAGCGATGAAGGAATCAATGGAAGTTCTGGAACCGCATTTGTCAGAAGGTGATGTGCAGCCGGTTGCGACGGCGGTGATTGGGACGGTGAAGGGTGACCTGCACGATATCGGAAAGAACTTGGTGGCAATGATGTGGAAGGGGGCGAACATTAAGGTACTTGACATTGGGACGAATGCGCCGCCGGAAGCATTTATCAAAGCGGCGATAGAAAACAATGCAGACGTGATTGGTTTATCGGCTCTGCTGACGACAACTATGCCTGCAATGAAATCGACCGTTGAAGCTATTCGCAACGCGGGATTGAAGGACGTGAAAATCATTGTAGGTGGCGCGCCAGTGACGGAATCATTTGCGGACGAGATCGGCGCGGATCGTTATGCGGTCGATGCGGTCAGCGCGGTTGATCATCTCCGTGAAGTGGTGGGTGTAGCCAGTTAGTGCTTTTGTGCTGAATTTCTTCTACTCAACTTAAACAGAAAAGGGACCCATGATGGGAGCCTACAATCATCTTGCGATATCAAATCCGAACGATCTGCTTTTTGGGCATGCACCAAAGCCGTTAACAACACGGCGTGGTTTGGTGCTGGGGGGCGGACAAGTTTATCCAGAGATCAACTTTACTTTACCGAACATCGAGGTCGCAGCATCGACGATGCCGGAGATACGCAAGCAGTACGAAGCATGTATCACAGGTGTGTTAGAACGCGCGGTGGATTTGGAAGCTCCGGGTTTGGTCGTGGAGTTTGAGACACTGCCGCCTATGACGCACAACCCTGAATGGGGACGCGAGCTGTGCAAGATCATGCTTGATGCGATGGAAGAAACACATGCGAAGCACGGCTTGAAGAGCGTGTTTCGCATGACGCCGAATGACAATCGCGAATTTGTGCGGCCGCCGGTGATGCGCAGCGGTGAATACTGGGACAACATGCTGACGCTGTTTGATACGACAGCGGCCGACGGTGCGGAATTGCTTAGTATTGAATCGGTTGGCGGTAAAGAGCTGCACGACGATGCGCTGCAGATGGGCGACATTGCGGGTGTGATCTTTGCGATGGCTGTCGTGGGTGTGCGCGACATGCGGTTCTTATGGACGAAACTCAGCGAGATTTCTCAACGGCGCGGTGTGCATTGTGCGGGTGATACGGCTTGCGGCTTCGGTAACACCGCGATGGTGCTTGCGGAGCAAAAGATTATCCCAAGGACGTTTGCGGCGGTAGTTCGTGCGATCTCAGCGGTACGTTCGCTGGTTGCGTATGAGTGTGGCGCGGTTGGACCGGGCAAGGATTGTGGTTATGAAAACCCGATCTTGAAAGCGATCACTGGGTATCCGATGTCGATGGAAGGCAAGACTTCGGCGTGTGCGCATCTGAGCCCATTGGGTAATATTGCTGCAGCGACGTGTGATGTTTGGAGCAATGAATCGGTTCAGAACATTCCGCTGCTCGCGGGGATGGCGCCGGTGTGTTACATGGAGCAACTCATTTATGATTGCCGCTTGATGAATGAAGCGTTGCAAGATGGGCGGGAGCAGGCGATACAGATGCAGGAATGGATGGTGCGTTCGGATGCATCGCGCGATCCGCAGGCTTACATGATCACGCCAACGAGTGCGATCCGAATTGCGGAGTCAATCGTGTCAGCGGAGAACCATTACCTTGCAGGCAAAGCGGCGGCGATGACGGCTGTCGAGTTGTTGCGAGAAGGGTATGACGCTGGTGAGGTGAAGATTCTGGAGAACGAAGTGCGCTGGCTGGACATCATTGGGGAAGGCGTGGCGATGTTGCCGGATGATGAGGGCGTGTTTATTGATCAGCAATTGGCGTTGTCGGATGAAAGCAGGTTCTTACCGGCTGAATACGAATTGGTGATGTCATAGGAAGGCGGATGAGATGACACCGAAAGAACGATTGATACAAGGTCTTGGGGGGGAAGCAACGGATCGTGTACCGTTTTTCCCGAAGATATGGATTGACTTGGCCGCGGCGCTGACGGGGACGGATCTGTGTGACGTGATCGAAGATCCGGAACTGGCGCTAAAGATCATCGTCGACGCAGCGGTGATGGTGAAGGCTGACGGTGCACGGCAGTTCCTGTTTCCCAAACGCAAGGTTGTACGTGATGGCGAGCAAGTGTACGAAGTTGATGAGAAAGGGAAGCGGCTCGGTTCGGTTGACATGGCGGGGGGGCTCGCGACGCAGTTGGATGATGATGCGTACTTTCGTATTGATGATCCGTACTTCATTGCTCACAGCCATCAGTGGAAAACAAGTGGGCCGCTCATTGAGGGGATGTCGGATGTGAGGCGGCTAGCGGTTCCGGAGAAGCAGTTCTTTGAGCAGGCGGGCTTCGGGGATTTGCAGCGACGTATGATTGCGTATGCGGGGGATCGTGTAGGGTTGGTCGGCGATTTGGGATCGGGGACGCTGCCGTTTCATGTTGCGTTTCGTGGCATGGAGAATGGATTGATTGATTTATTTGACAAGCCAGAGCTGGTGCAGGCGATCTTTGAGAAGGGGGCGGCGTGTGTGATTGAACGCGGGAAGTTCAACATTGATTGTGGGCATCGTGTGCTGCGGTTGAACGATTCGATGGCGAATATGGAATTGATTTCGCCGGACCAATGGCGTGCGTTTATTTTCCCGCATTTCAAAGCGATTTGTGATGAGCTTCATGGCTACCAGCCTGACGTCAAGATCTACTGTCACATATGCGGCAATGTCCTTCCGATTGTGGAAATGCTCGTCGAGGCGGGGCTGGATGCAATCGCGCCGCTCGATCCGCTAGGACAGTTCACCGTGGCGGATGTGCGCCAGCGTGTGGGTGATGATGTTGTGTTAATGGGCGGAGTGAACACGTTGTCGTTTATTCAATCAACACATGATGAGATTCAGACAGAAGCGAAGACGTGTATTGAGCAGGGAGTGGTGAGAGGCAATCGCGGATTTGTGCTGGGTAGTGGATGTGTGGTGCCGCGCGCGACGACCAAAGAGATGATGCTTGCAGTTGCGGAGACGACCTCGCATTTGGCTGAGACAAGTTAAGCGGGGTATGTTGTTAGGCTGAGTAATGATTTCCATTTAGAACACGCCATTCACAATGAGTGACGCGTGATCATAGTTCAGGGTCGGTTTCTATGGCTTATTGATTACCAGCCGAGGTATTTGAGATCGCTTGCGAGTTCCGCGTCATTTAGGTATTCGGCATCGAGGATGAGTTTTTTATCCAAGCTGTTGAGTTTGGCGGGGTCGATGTTTCTTGGGTAGTTGTTTAAGTGGATGGGCAGGGGGACGACGCCGTACATCATTTTGTCGCCACCCGCGATGCAGACGAGGTCTGATTGGACGGGGGTGTCTAGCAATTTATCTAAACGCCAATCGAAACTGAGTGATGGCGCGAAGCGGAGGTTGCTTGCTTTATCGCGGATTGGTTCTGTATATGAGGCATATTTCTCGATGGGGAGACGATTAGAGTTGCGGAGATGGAGGGTGATACCGAACTTTTTGGCGATGTTGCAATAGTCGATGATGCCAGCGCCCATATATTTGTGGTGGTTCCAGTTGCCGTGTGTGATGAGCAGCGCATCGGTGATGTTCATGTGCTGCATTTTGTTGAAGATGTTTTCGATCTTCTTGAGCGAGGTTTGGTATTGATAACCTTGTTCGGGGACGAGCGTGAGGTCGCGGCAGCCGCGGATCATATTGCTAAGGTCGACGACGGCGGAGAGTTTGCGATCGATGAGCCAATCGGCATCGGCGATGCATTTGTTCAGGTCACTACTATATAGATAGAGCGCGTCTATTTTGACCCCGCCGAAATGGTCGAAGAAGTTTAATGTTTGTGCGATGGATTGCGGGAGGTCGATGATGTTCCAGTAGCTGAGGTATTTGTTTTTATTTTCAGATTTGGCGGTTTGCGTTGCGCGTTTTTGTGGTGTGTTTGTGAGGCGGCCGCAGAGTTTGGCGGTGGTGTTGCCGGACCAGATGGCTTCCATATCGTGGTAGACATCATCCCATGAATCGTGATAGCGATTGAGGATCTGGTAGCCGGTGGTACCGGGGTTGTCGGTGATAGGTTTGTCGTATTGCTGTGCGAGAAGATCTATGTTTTTAGTATGGATCGTAATGCCGGCGGTTTTGGCGCGTTTGATGATTGTTGGGTCGGTGGTGGTTGCAAAGACATCCTTGGCATGGGTGAGTAGCATGAGTTTGTCGATGACTTGCGAGAGCTTATCGGGGGCGATGTCGCGGGCATCGACGATGAAGCGGATCTGTTTGCGGTTGAACCATGTTGCATCCCATGCGAGGGCGTCGATGTCGATGTCGAGCACGCTTTGGCCGGTAAGCTTGACACCTTCGAAGTGGTAAAGGAAGGACGGCCAGGTGACAAGTTTGTCTTTGAGGCCAGCAAGATGTGGGACGGCAAGGAGTTTGTTGTAGATGCGCTTGGCGGGTTTTGTTTCGGGGAGTGTGCGTGTGTTTGTTTCTTTGAGTTTGACGTGGAAGATGCGGATGTCGCCGCCGCCGATATTGTTTTGATCGGAGAGTCCGCCATTGAATTTACCGGCAAGAATATCGGGATAGTATTCGGGTTGCGATTTGATGGCCGTATCGTAGAGCGGCACTTCTTTGATGGATTGAATGTCGCCAATATTAGCGCTGATGTTGAACGGTTGGCTTTGCATGCTGTCGTTGAAGATGCCGAGCCAGTAATCACCTTCTCCGCGGCGATTGATGTTGTATGCAAGTTCGGGGTTGCCAAGGGTGAAGATTTGTTGTGATTCGATTTTCTTGGCGAGCAGTTGTTGAACATGATTAAGCAATATAAATGGGTGTTCGATGGAACCGAGCATGCCTTTCTGACGATCAATTGCAGGGAGGGCGATGTTGCGTTTGGTGTTGTTCATGCCGAAGGGACTGAGGAGCACGGTGACGGCGCCTTTGCCGAGCGGTATGTCGACAATGGCGGGTGTGTTGTTGCAGTGGGCGATGATGGATGCATCGCTTGGCATGTTGTCGAAACTGAGCAGGGAGAAGTCATCCGATTCGGTTTGTTTGGTAGATGATGCGTTCCATGTGATGTTCGATCCAGATTTGAAATTCAAGGTTTTTTGGCCAATTTGCCATTTGGGCCAGAGTTTCTGCGCGTTGGCTGCAGTGAGGATCAGGAGCCCACCTTGACGAGTGAAAGATTCAAGTTTGTCGCGGAGTTCGAGTGTGTCGGTTTTGAATTCGCCGGCACTGAAGATGACACCATAGCGGTTTAAGATTTCAGGTATTACATCGGTGAGTAGGACGTCGGCTTCGCCGTGTGGTGTGTCGGACATGCCGTAGCGTTGGTTGCGATATGCGCCAACGGATTCGTGATGCGGATAGAGGAATGAGAGTGCGGCGTTGGTGAGATGGTCGCCTTGATCATACAGGAGGCTTGGCCATGCGCGATATTCGATGCGCCTTGGGAGTTGTGATGGAAACTTAATGGGCGGGCGCCAGCCTGAAGCAAAATCAACAAGCATTGCGGTGGGAACTTGCAACACACCGGGGTTTGGGTTGTCTTTCACGAAGCGTTCAATGTCCATCATCATCACACCCATGGGGGTGACTTTGGAAACTTCTTCATCAGAAGCGACGAAAGAGATCTCGCCCATTTCCCAGTGCATGGCTGCGCCGTTCTGGAGATAGGTGTTGTAGGCGACGCGTCGGAGCAGGCTGAGTGATGCGCCTTTGAGTGGGCCGAAGTCATTGAGCCACCAGCGCTGACGAGCGCCGTAGGTTTTGAGGTTGTTGGGTTCGCCTTTGCGCGGTTTGCCGAGGTGACCGTAGGCTTGCATGACGATGTCACGGAGTTCTTGAAGGCATTTTTCGGAGTAGTATGATTTGACACCCCATTCGGTGCCGGAGGCAAAGCCGGCAGCCCAGAGATTGCCGTATTGTTTGCCCGCGCCACGAAAAAATGCGTTGTGAATGCGTGGATTGGTGCGTCCCCGGTAGAAGTTTTGCGCTTCTGCGATGGTGGTTGTGCCTTCTTTTAAAGTGTAATGCCATGCAGCCTGATTATGGTGCGGGAGGATGCGATTATTGTTTTGCTCGCCGTAGCTATGAAAGAGTTTTTGGAATTCGAGATATTGATTGATGCGGTTGCGCGTCATGGGGAAGGCGAACCAGTTGCCGATATTCATGTATTCGGCGTCGGCTTCACCGAATTGCATGCCGAGGAAAGCGGTGCCCATGATGTCGTAGAGTTCTTTGCATGCTTTGGTGTATGAGCCTTTGAGTTCGACGAGTTCGTTGTAGTTTTGTCGATCGATACCTTTAATGCGGAATTGTTTGAAGCCTGCGATACGGAGTGTGCCGCCATCTTCTTTGACTTTTTTGAGATGTGGTGCAAATTTTTGAACACTCCCAGGTTTTGCGAAGACGGTTTCTTCAACACGGAGCGCTTTGCCGGTGAGTTCGCGATCGACGGTGCGGTGTTCGACTCGGTTGGTGGCGCGCGGATTGATGGTACGGAGACCGATGTCGAGCCCTTGTGGTTTTAAAACCATGGGGTTTTTAAATTGCATACGTCCTTCGAAGTCGGGCCAGCGCGGTGGCGGTGATGGGCGACGTGAATAGTCGGGATAGTCGGCGGGATCGTGGAGGTAGGGATAGATAACGGGTGGACGAGTGATGATGTTGCTGTCAGTATTTGATTTAGCGGCGAAGCATGTTTTAGATACAAGTAGAAGCGCGAAAAAGAGGGGTAGGGTGGTGATAATGGTGCCCAAGTTGCGTGTTCTTGATCGCATGTGCTGGTTCCTGTTGAAATGCCAAGTATGCATGGTGTTATGGCGGATTGCAGGTGGATTGCCATGCAAGTTACATGTGTTACGCCAGTAAATATCGGATCGCTCCGAACACGGTAATTGTAACATATTCAGAAATGGTGTGTAAGGCAATATCGGCGCGTTTCTAGGGGCAAAGACGCTGGTTTTAATTATGATGAAGTCGGGTTGGATCATCCTCATCAGCATCTGATAGGGATGAGATCAGGAGAATGCGAATGATTGGCGG
Organism: Poriferisphaera sp. WC338; assembly: GCF_050931845.1. Taxonomy (GTDB): domain Bacteria; phylum Planctomycetota; class Phycisphaerae; order Phycisphaerales; family Phycisphaeraceae; genus Poriferisphaera. The sequence continues at coordinate 2,062,126 of NZ_CP194516.1, read as the reverse complement.
TCCATGAGGCGGTATTGGATGGCTTCGGCGACATGTTGTAGCGAGATTTCAGGTTGATCCTCAATGTCAGCAATTGTTCGAGCTATACGGCGGATCTTGTCGTAAGCACGTGCGGAGAGGCCGAGTTCGGTGAGGGCGTTTTTGAGCAGGCTGCTGGATGGGTTATCGAGTGGTGCGAGTTGGTCGAGTTGTTTGCCGGAGAGGGTACTGTTGGTATGGAGTGATCCGCCATTACGTTTGGTTTGGATGTTGCGTGCATGCAGAATACGCTGGCGCATTTGCGCGCTTGATGTGCCGGTGTGATTTGATGCGGCGAGTTGTTCGTATGGGATACGCGGGACTTCGACGTGGATGTCGATGCGATCGACGAGCGGGCCAGAGATTTTTGAGAGGTAGCGTTGCATTTCGAGATGGCCGATTTGGTCAGCGGGTTTGTCACCACCGGGGGTTGGGTTCATTGCGGCAACGAGCATGAATTTTGCGGGGAATTGGAAGGTGCCCTGCGAGCGCGCGATGGTGACGAGATGATCTTCGAGTGGTTGGCGAAGTGTTTCGAGCACGGTGCATGGGAACTCGGGCATTTCATCGAGGAAGAGGATGCCGTGGTGTGCGAGTGAGATTTCGCCGGGGCGCGGGATGGTGCCACCGCCGATGAGCGCGGCCGATGATGCGGTGTGGTGCGGTGAACGAACCGGTCGCTGGGTGATGAGTGATTGGCCTTTGGGCACGAGTCCGACGGAAGAATAGATGCGGGTGACTTGGAGTGCTTCATCACGTGAGAGCGGCGGGAGGATGCCGGGGAGTGCTTTGGCAGAGAGTGTTTTGCCGGTGCCGGCAGGGCCGATCATGAGGATGTTATGATTGCCAGCCGCGGCGATGGTCATAGCACGTTTGACGGCTTCTTGCCCTTTAATATCGGCAAAATCCACCGAGCAGGGCTGTGCATTACAGGCAGCTTGAAAATCAAGATGATCCAGCGGTTTGAATTCTTCATGATTGTTCAGGAAGCAAACCACATCGCGAAGACTATTCATCGGATAGACATTGATACCTTCGACGGCAGCGCCTTCATCTGCGTTATCCTTCGGAACAACGATGCCTTGCATGTTGTGTTTGCGGCAGAGCAGAGCGAGATTGATCGTGCCGTTGATAGGACGGATGCGCCCGTCGAGTGCGAGTTCACCTGCGAAAAGCAGGCCACGGTGTTTGTCGGTTTGAATGATGTTGCCTGCAGCGAGAAGACCGAGCGCGATGGGCAGGTCATACATAGGCCCTTCTTTGCGAAGGTCGGCGGGGGCGAGGTTGACGGTGAGCCGAGACATGGGGACGGGATAGCCACAATTGGTCATGGCGGTGCGGACGCGTTCGAGCGATTCACGAACGGCAGCATCGGGCAAGCCGACGATGGTGGTTTTAGGCAGGCCAGCTTGTGAAACATCAACCTCGACTTCACATAAGATGGGGTCAATACCCTGCAAGATGAAACTATGAATTTGAGCAAGCATGCTTTTAGTCTAACGAGGGGATAGATGGGTGCAATCATAATTTTGTGGCATGATTGTGATATGTGAAGCTGGGGGTGTTGCGCAAGAAAAACGACCTATCAGGGATAGGTCGCATCGTATTTGTGTGAAGTTGCCAGGGATTAGAGTACAAATTTACTGAGATCTTTGTCTTTGACTATCGCAGCGACTTGATCACGGACGAAGCTGTCGGTGATGGTGACGTTGGTGTTGTTGGCTTCTTTCATCTCTGGTGCTTCAAAGTTGATCTGCTCGAAGACTTTTTCAACGATGGTCATTAAGCGACGGGCGCCGATGTTTTCCAATGTGGCATTGGCTTGCGCGGCAAGATCTGCGATGGCTTCGATGGCGGCAGGTTCAAAGGTGACGTTCAATCCTTCGACGGAAAGCATGGCTTCTTGTTGACGTGTAAGTGCATTTTGTGGTTCAGTTAGAATGCGGATGAAATCTTCCTTGGATAGTGAGGTCAATTCAACACGGATCGGGAAGCGGCCTTGCAGTTCAGGCATGAGATCACTTACTGAAGCGACATGGAAAGCGCCTGCTGCAATGAAAAGAATGTGATCGGTATGCACTGTGCCGTGACGGGTGGAAACGGCGCTGCCTTCGACAATGGGGAGCAGATCTCGCTGTACACCTTGGCGGGAGACATCGGGGGAGCCGCCACCGGATTTGCCATTGGAATTTGAGGCAATTTTGTCGATTTCATCGAGGAAGATGATACCACCGGATTCGGTACGTTCGATGGCTTCGCTGGTGATCTTTTCAGGGTCGAGCAGCTTGTCTGTTTCCTGATCGATCAGGATTTCACGCGCATCCTTCACGGTTGTCTTGCGGCTTTTGCGTTGCTCAGGGATGAGCTTCTCAAACATATTGGCCATATCCGGGTCCATTTGATCGAGGCCCATGTTGGCGAACATGACAGAGGTTTGTGGCTTGCTCGTGATGGAAAGCTCAACTTCGCGGTCATCAAGCTTGCCGGCTTCGAGTTGTTCACGGATGCGATCACGAGCGCGCTGCTTGCGCTCTTCAGAATCTTCTGCGGGGACGTATTCGCCTGCGTCGGAGGGTTGTGGTGTGGCTGGTTGTGGGGTTGCTTCATGTGAGCCAGGTAGCAGGAGATCGAGTAAGCGTTCATTGGCGGCTTTCTCTGCCTTCTCTTTCACAATGACGGCTTGCTCGGAGCGAACCATTGCGATCGCTTTGTCGAGCAGGTCACGGATCATGGATTCGACATCGCGGCCGTGGTAGCCGACCTCGGTAAACTTGCTGGCTTCGACTTTGATGAAGGGGGCTGCGGTGAGTTTGGCAAGGCGGCGGGCAATTTCGGTTTTACCCACGCCGGTGGGCCCGATCATGATAATATTTTTGGGTGCGACTTCCCGGGCAAGATCGGCCTCAAGCTGTTGTCTGCGCCAGCGGTTTCGGATAGCAACGGCAACGGCGCGCTTGGCGTCGGATTGGCCGATGATGTGCCGATCAAGTTTTTCAACGATTTGCTTTGGGGTGAGGTTCTGCATGTTATCTGGTTCGGTATTTTCCGTGTTGTTTTTGATGGTGAGCGAAATTCGATTCGCAGGGGGTATGTTATCGCAAGAAGGTCATGTTGTGTGGGCCAGAGGGGGCCGAGTCTATCGGACATGACTTCTGTGCGGGTTGCTCAGATTATATCGACAAGTTAACTGGGGTGGCGGAGTAAATCGAGGGTGGTTATTGGTCGATGAAGAGGATGTGACAGGGGAGTTTTCTAGCCAGACCCGGCGCGGGGCTCCCTCATGATATGCAGATGTTGCATGAAAACCTCTGGGAGCCCATGAGCGAGGGAAGAATGGCTTTCGGCTTATCAAAAACAAAATTGACTCCGATTGCGATCGACTTTGGTGCAGACAGTATCAAGTTGTTGCAGATCGTTCCGACTAATCCGCCACAACTTGTTGCCGCTGCCGCAGTCCCGCTGCCGGATCATGCGCGGCAAGACCCCATTGCACGGATGGCATTTCTTGAAGAAGCACTGAAGAATTTGCTGAATACGCAACCGTTCAAAGGTAAGCGTGCGATTCTTTCGATTCCAGCTTTTCAAACCATCGTGCAGCACATGGAAGTCGGTGCGGGGGTTGATGAGAATCTTGAACTTGAGCTTGGTCTGAATCTTCAACAACGCCTGGGGATCAATCCGACCCGCATGGTTATCCGCCATTTCCCTGTCACAAAGATCATGCGGAACGGATCGAATCAGCAGGAGCTTATTTGCATTGCGGCTATGCGTGACATGGTCATGCAGTACATTCAGTTAGCATCACGTTGCAAGTTGGATGTTGTTGGGATGCACAGCGAGCCGGTGTGTTTGCTTAAAGCTTTCGAGCAGATGAATGATCTGAAGTCCGATGGCGCCCCAGTGTGTTACATCGACATCGGCGGCGCGACCACGAAGGTCATCATTGCCCACGGCAAGCAGATGATGTTTGCGAAATCCATCCATGCAGCTGGTGATCATCTAAACAAACAGCTTGCTACACAGCGCAAGATCGCGTTTGCTGACGCGCGGCAAGCACGCATTGCATACTCCAGAGGGATTAGTCTTGATGCTGCTGTGCATAATGTTGCGGGCGATGGCGAAACACCGGGTGTAAGTGCTGCCACGTCACAGAGTGTGATTCCAATGTTGAAGCAGATGGAAGACGCAGATGTAGATCATGAAAGTTTGGGCAGAGAAACGATCGAATGTCTGATCGATGAATTGCAGATGTGTTTCAGGCATTACAGTTCTTTGTTCCCCGAACAGCATGTGCAGAAGCTCGTGTTTTTGGGTGGGGAAGCGAATCATGTGAAAACGTGTCAGCGTATTGCCAAGAGCGTGCGTATTGCAGCGCAGCTGGGCGACCCTTTTGCGCGTCTGACACGTATTGGACAAAAACAATCTCCTGTCGGTGTGGATCTGGATCAGCCTCAACCTGGCTGGGTCGTACCGTTGGGACTGAGTTTGTGTGAGGCCAACCTTTAACGGAGATCGCATGTGGTGAAGACCACACAAACGATTGGAGTCGGACATGCCAAATGAAATGGGCTTTTTGCCGCAGGATTACTTAGAGAAACGTGTTGCTAGGCGGACCAACATTATTTGCCTGACGCTTTTCCTCATTGTTACGATCGCGATCGTGGCAACGTTCTTTGTCACGGGTAAACAGGTGCGGGAGGTGCAGGATCTCCGCGTTGCAGTGAATCAGCAATACGATGATGCTGCTCGTAAATTGGAAGATCTGGAAAAACTACAGGCGCAGAAAGACGAGATGATCCGCAAGGCAGAAGTAACCGCGGTACTGGTCGAGAAAGTACCGCGAAGTCGTTTGCTTGCAGAGCTGACCAACTACATGCCGATGTCGTTGAGTTTGACCGAGATGAAGCTTGAAACCAAGGTGGATACGCCAAAGGCGCATCCACGGACATCTCTTGAGCGTGCCAAGCAGCGGGCTGCTAATAACAAAAAAGCAAAGCAGAAAATTGTGGCACCGCCGGATACCACGGTAACAATTACGCTGATTGGGCTTGCACCGACAGATGTTGAGGTAGCACAGTTTTTGACAGCATTGAACGTGCATGACCTTTTTGCCAATCCTGAACTTCAATTCAGTGAAGAAACATTAGTGAATGACAATCGGATGCGGCGTTTTCGTATCAATCTTGAGCTCAATCAAGATCTGAATATTCAACATGTCGAGCCGCGTATGGTGAAGCGTCAGTTGAAAAACAATCCATTGGATGATGATCTTAAGATTTCAGAAGATGGAGCAAGCAGTATTAATGAATCTGTCATGCCTGTGAGCAATGGCTTTGAAACGAACAAGAGAAGGAGCCGGTAATGCGATTTGGATTAAGAGAAGGCATCTTCGTTGTATTGTTGATGGCGATGTTGATTGCTTCGTACATGATCATCTTTGAACCACGCAACCGCATGAAGGAAGAAGCGGAGGCAGAGATCGCACAGCGACAGGCAAAGTTGCAACAGCTCAACGAAGCCACCAAGCAAAACGGCCACGAAAATCTTGAGATCGAGATTGATCGTCTCAATGAAGCGATCAGTGAGTACGAACAGAAGCTGCCCAGTCAACGTGAAGTTGATGTGATTCTAAAAGAAGTATGGCAGCTTGCGGATAAGCACAATCTGATTCCCAAGAAGTTTGTGACTGGAAAGATCAACCGCACTGCGAACTATTCAGAAGTACCCAACACGATCGTCATTATTGGCGACTTTGATGGCTTTTATAGTTTCCTTCTTGATCTTGAACAGCTTCCGCGCATCACACGTATGCCGAAGATCGAGTTGAAGAAGATCAATACTGACGAAGGACAAATGAAAGCCGACATCGTGCTCAGTATTTATTTTGATAATCAGAGCAAAGATGCCTAATCGGGAGAAAGCCATGACAAGATTACCAGCTAATTTGCCACCTGAAGATGAGAACGATGAGTTGAAGCCATTGTCTTCGAATCCTGATGCGTCTATGCCGCTCATGAGCGGATTTAACAAGGGTAGTGAAGAAGGATTAGGGGATGATATCATCGGATTGGGTGAGCCAGAAACTAAGATGAAGGCGCACGGTCAGAGCGCTTTGCTTGTTGGCATTATTACTGTTATTGCGGTAGGGGCGCTTTATGGCATGCATATGCTCAATAAAAATTTTCAAGCGCAAAACAATGTTAGTAACGCTAACGAGGCCAAGATTGAAACCTTTCTGACCAAGCTGAGCAATCAGCAAGCATTGGCAGAGAATGATCCATTGCGTAAAGAGAATATTAATGAATTCCTGAATGATACGCCTGAGATCATCAGCATGCTTAAATCGGATGTCAGTTCGCAACAGATCCCCATTGAGTATGTGCAGAAGAACCCGTTTAATCTTGTAGGCGGACAGCAAAAAAACACAGATGTAAGTGCATCTCAAGCGGATCAGAAACGAATGCGTGCGTTGAAGGCATTGCAGAGCGAGCTGAAGACATTGACCTTGAATTCAGTGATGGGTGGTCGCGTTCCTGTGGCGGTAATCAATAACGAGTTTTACCGTAAGGGCGATATGATCGGCAGTTTCAAGATCACTGAAATTCACCATCACAGCCAATCATTGATGTTGGCTGCTGGCGGCGAGCAATTTAATCTTGTGATGGAATAAAACAACACCACCGAGGCTGTTTGTATGAAGCCAGATAAAGATAAATGGATGTTTGAAAACAATATGCAATCCGAGCAATCTGCGCTCTATCGATCCAGCGAATCTCTTAGTGATCTATGGACGCCAGAATCTGAGCCTGAAGCTGAAAACGCGGTTGTGGCTAAGGATCTGAGCCAGGCGTTGCTTGAAGCTGGTGTGATTACAACGGCTCAGCACAGCGCGGCTAAATCCGTTTCAGATAAAACGCCCGGCAAAGATATTGCAGATATCTATTTTGAGATGGGTGTGGATGAGGTTGAGCTTCAAACGGTGATCGCTAGCCGTGTTGGTTTGGAATTTGAGCGGATTGAGCCTGAGCAGGTCCAGGCAGTCCGTCAGATTGAGAAACTGACTTATGATTACTGTTCAAAATATGGCGTGATCCCGCTTCGTATGATTGGGACGCGACTGCTTGTGGGTGTGGTGCATCCTGACAATGTGCAAATTCTCGATGAGATCCGCCACAAGCTCGGGCAGTCTGTTAAGCCAGTCATTGTTTGTCGCAACGATATTGCTACGACGATCGAACATTACAAAGAATCGCAGGTTGATGATTCTATCGGTGTCGAAGAAATCATCGGCGACATCGACGAAGATGAAGTGGAACTGGTCGAGACGAAAGAGGAGAATCTCGATCTTGAAAAAATGGCGGGCGAATCGCCTGTCATCCGTTTTGTGAACTACCTGATCTTTAATGCCGTCAAGGAAGGCGCTTCAGATATTCATATTGAGCCGCAGGAAAAGCGGCTGCAAATCCGTTTTCGTATTGATGGTGTGATGTTTGATTCAATGTCACCGCCACATCATATGCATGCTGCGATCATTTCACGCCTGAAAATCATGGCGAATCTGGATATCTCTGAACGCAGATTGCCGCAGGACGGTCGTATTCGCGCGATGGTGCACGGACGCAAACTCGACTTGCGTTTGTCAACGTTACCAACCGCCGCTGGTGAGAAAGCGGTCATGCGTATACTGGATACACGTTCGATTCAGGTGTCGCTCAATGATCTTGGGATGAGTGAAGACGGGCTGATGATGTGGAAGAATCAGATTTCCCAGCCACATGGAATCATTCTTGTCACTGGCCCAACCGGTTCTGGTAAAACAACCACGTTGTACTCGTCGCTTGGCCAGATGGACCGCGCAAAGCTCAACATCTCTACCGTTGAAGATCCTGTTGAGTACCATCTCAATGGCATCAATCAGACGCAAGTCCACGATAAGATTGGTATGTCCTTTCCACTAGCGCTGCGTGCGCTCCTGCGACAAGACCCGGACGTGATCATGGTCGGTGAAATTCGTGATAGTGAAACAGCGCGCACCGCTATTCAAGCATCACTCACTGGTCACCTCGTGCTTTCAACATTGCACACCAACGATGCACCGAGTTGTGTGACACGACTGATCAATATCGGTGTTGAGCCATATTTGATCGGGTCGGCGGTAAATGCGGCACTGGCACAGCGGCTGGTTCGTCGTATCTGTGATTCGTGTAAGGTGCCTAAGAATCCAGATGGGCATGAAGCAGATCATCTGGCGATGCATGGCATTGCGTTGAATGAAGTGTGGACCGGTGAAGGCTGCGATAAATGTCGTGGGACCGGCTATACCGGTCGAGTGGGTTTGTACGAAATGTTGATCTTGAATGATAATCTGCGAGATAAGATTGCGGCCAATCCAAACGTAACCGAATTTAGACGTATGTGCGTTGAAGGCGGGATGACCACGCTTCGTGAAGATGGTTTCCTGAAAGTGTCAACCGGGCAGACTACGGTGGAAGAGGTACTGCGTGTGACGGAAAACACGATCTAGTAAATACTATGTAATGCACGCAAAATGAAACACGCCAGCAATCATAGTGTGTTTTTATTGATTTGGTTGTATCGTGATCTATGCAGCAAGTAATTCACGATAGATTGATTCAATTCGACTAACGCGTTTTTCAAAGGTGTAATGATCATGTACTTGGGCATGAGCTCGATGGGCAAGTTCGCGTCGGTATTCGTTACAATTAAGTAGCTTCTGAATCGGCTGATACCAGGCTTCGATCGTGTCGTGATTGTTGAGCAGCACACCAAATTCACCGTCGCCGAGTAACTCGCTGACGCCGCCGACATTTGTTGCAATCACCGGGACATACATAGTCATCGCTTCAAGCAGCACATTGGGAAGCCCTTCAGTATGGCTGGTTAAAAGTAGCGCATCGAATTTGCAGTAAAACTGACGTGGTTCTTCTTGCCATCCCCACCATTTGATATGTGATTGCGTGTCGAGTTTATCTGCGAGTTGCTTGAGATGATCAAGCTCAGGGCCGTCACCCACCAGATGCAGCACTGCGTTGTATCCCGCATCAAGGATAAGTTTATGCAATTGCAATGTGCGATCTACACCTTTCTCGGTGCTGAATCGACTGATGACGCCGAGGTTAATGGTATCGTCATCTATAGTTTGCAGTTTAAACGCATTGTCAGAGAGATCGTACTCACTGAGATCAATCGCATTGGGAACGTATCGCAGCTTCGACGGATGAACGCCCTTGGAACCACAATGATGCGTCAGATCAGGGCTCACTGTTAACACACGGTCATGAAAGAGCAATGAGAGGCCATCAATGAAGCTGTATAGTCGTGTTTTCCACGTCTCACGGATAAAGCCATGCACAGAACTGACTAGCTTCATGTGATGGAAACGGTTTACAATCAAGCCCAGTACATCGGTTTTGTAATCATGTGCGTGCCAGATGTCGATGCGTAGTTTTTTGCAAAGCTGAATCAAACGAGAGATTGTACTTGGATCGAGTGCGCCTTTTTCTGGAATCAGATGCAATGGGCAGTGATGTTTAGCTGCATGATGTTCAATGGTATGGATATGTTCATCGCCAGCAGGGTAGATATAGGCGGCATGCACATCAAAGCCATGCTGGTTCATGTGCTTGGGCTGGCGCAAGATCGTTTTGTCGGGGCCACCTCCGGCATTTGAAACCACACGAACATGTAATACTTTAGGCTTGGGCATGATGGTTTAATGATAAAAAAGATTGATTCGTTACAGCATGTATCCCGGACATTCGGCACATGGGTTATTTTTGGCATCACTGGTATCGAGCTTCGATTTAAAACTTCGTCGCGCGAGTTGATACGTCTTGCCGTTCCAGATTTTGCTGAACTTCTGATCGAATACGCTACCCATATCGTCTTTGGTATCAAATGAACCACAGCATGTCACGACTTCACCATCCCAATTGATGACACTTGATAGCCACGGCCAAGAACAATCGAACGGTTTGTGTCCGTTGTATTTTTCGCTACGTTGCTCGCCAGTTTTTTTAATCTCAACATAGGGATCAAGCACGTATTCGCGGTCGTTTGGTAGCCATTCTTCAAGGTGGTCTTTGGTTTTTTTTGCCAGCACATCGGCTGCCAGACCCAAGGGCTGAAGCTTTTGATCCTGATCTAGAAAACGGATGTTCATCGACGCCGTGCTGAAAATAGCTTTGCACCCAAGTTTGCTCGCTAAATCCTGAAATGCCTGTTTTTCATGCTCATTGTGGCGGGTGACGACGAAGTTTAATTGCACCGCCGGGGTGCGGCTTTTCATCTTGTCGCGCGTGGCGATGATGTGTTTGATCTTCGTAATCGAATCGTCAAGTTTCTTACCCGGCTGATACTTCTCATAGGTGGCTTGAGTGGCACCGTGAAGCGAGCAGGTCAGAAGTTCTAAGCCAGACTCAATAAGTTTGGTTGCTTGGTCTTTGGTTTCGCCACGCTTCGGTTCGATCTTGAATGCGTGGAGGTTGGAGCTGATGTAAGTCCAGATGCCGTTGTCGCGCGTGAACTTGATCATGTCATAGATCTCAGGCACGATCAACGGGTCACCCCACATCGAAAGATCAACCCCAAACACGTGCCAACGCAACTCTCGGATGAGTTTTTTATATTGTTCGAATGACATTTTCCCTTTGGCGCGCCCTTGCAAGCCTAGCCCTGTCGGGCAGAGTTGGCATTTAGTATTGCAGATATTGGTCGATTCAATTTTTAGGTTGTATGGGCGGCTGATTAGCTTCTCGCGTTTGAGCTTGAATTCAAGTTGCGCGAGACCCATGTTGCTGAGCTTGATGACGCTGAGATATCGATGGTTCCGCCAAAGATAAAAGATGCCGCGGGCCATAAAATCAATGGCAGCAGCCAGTCGTTTGTTTTTCTTCTTCTGACGCATGGGCGTTTTCATACGCCCGGTGACGGCGACAAGCCGTGCTAAACGCCGATCAATATGGCTGGACAATGTCGTCATGTATTACTCCAGAACAGAGACTGTTCTTTACAATCCTTTGGTTGGTTTCATCAAGCTTGGGGTGGGTAGAGGCATGCGACCATGCTCGGGATGATGTCGCCGGCGTGGTGGGATCCGTACTGGACCGGTTTTATGCTTACTACGAAGCTGTTTCTCATCTTCGGTACATGTTTTCATGAGCATTCTTACCGAATGCGGCATGACGCCGGAAATTACAAACAACACCCATGGCAATTCAAACACCTCTAGTGACAAGAACATACTGTCTACTGCAAAGATGATGAGGCTCGCTTGCACCGCAAGACAGATCTTCTCGATATGATCAAGCTGAAGCATGTTCTTATCACTAAGCATGCCACGCCGTAAATGGTATAAACATTCACTGCGAACTTTCTCGCATAAGTAAAACGAGAAGCCAATCAAACCAATAAAGAGCAGGGCGGCCGGTACACCAGAGTCTGCTGCAATTTGTAGATATTGATTATGAATCGTGCGGCCAGAATAGTCGGCGCCGTAGTTCTGCGAAAAGATATTAGAGTTGCGGATGCCTTTACCGAGCAGTGGATGTTCCCACGCAATTGTCCAAGCTGCAGACCATGATTCGAAACGAGACTGTGCTGAGATGTCTTGTTTGTAATCCATGGTTGAGATAAAGCGTTCACGGATTTGTGAGCCTGATAGGAACAGAATCGCACAGGTCAGGATGACAAACAATGCGGCGGCTTGTTTCTTCGATCGGTGACGTAGGAAAACCCAGAGTAAACCCGCGATAGCAGCAAGCATGGCCCCGCGTGAAAAACTCATCATGACCGAGTGAACCATGCAAAGGCCGATTCCGCTGGCAATGATGAAAATAGCTCGACCCCAGCGTTCCCATGTGCTGATGGCTGCGTAATAAGCAAATGGAATGCCCATTGCGAGCATGAGGCCTGCGCCGTTGTTGTCCATCCCGCCGTAACCGTAGTGGAAGATATCTAAGCGACCGTTACGGAAGAAATACAGGAAGTTGATTTCCCATGCGATGTAACCTAGGCAAAGGAAGATCATGGTGGCCATCGCGCGGATCTGCCAAACCTGATTGATCACCAGTAGCGCGATGAGTGCGATGATGAGGATCTTGCCGTATTCAATTGCCCATGCCTGCGCGACCGCAGGATTGAACGCGACAAGCATACTGCCTGCCAGCAGAATGCTGTACACCACGATCAAACTGAACATGCTTGTGTACTTTGATTCGCGCAGAATCTTGTTGAAGTGGATCGCCATACTGAAGATCACCACGCAAGCGGCAATCAAGGACCACCTCACATCCACTGGCAAAGCCCATTTCCACAGATACTGTGGACGCAACACCGCAAAGGTGTAGTACAGAAAAATACCCCAGAACGGGATTTGAATGGACGCGAGGCTCAGGCAGATCGTCATTGCTGATAAGAAGAATAATTGCTTCATCGGCTGACCGTTCCTGAAGATAATGTGAAGTGCTGTCACACTTACAAACAGCGTCGATAATGTGAGAAACAGAATTTGCTTCATGGTGTGCCATCTTCTCCGTCATTTCGAAAAATGGCCCCCCTAGGCTACTTCATACCATCCCTATCCTCGGCATAATCCGTACAGACATGAAGCCCGGCATACGATCAGCATAGTGGCAGGGTATTTTTTCGGACCACGTTGCGGATCTTGTCTTGCTCGTCACGGATTTAGAAGCTCGGTGTCTCTTATGGGACGCATGCGCGCAGCAGAAAACCGCTAATGTCAGCGGGCCTTTTCCGTATTTATCGAGATGCTTTTAGTGACGGACGATCAGTTTTTCTGCTTGCTCTCGGCAAAGCGAGCCAATCCCGTCACACGCATATTGGACTTGTTCTGTTGTGGTGAACGGGCCAAAGCTAAGACGTGTTGTACCACCTAATGAATGTGTGCCAAAGGTTTGATGTGCAAGTGGGGCACAGTGAATACCAGATCGTGTCAGTATGCCAAATCTTTGCTCAAGTACATCCGAAAGTGTTACTGGCTGATCGTATCCTTCAATCCGAATTGAGAACACACCGCAACGATTTGATTCATCCTGTGGGCCGATCCATCGCAGGCCGGGCATGTCGTCCTGGTTTTTCAGCCGCGTGATCATCGTTGCGATCAATTGCTGCTCATGTGCCCAAAGCGATTTAACACCCCGATCTAAAATCCATTGCACGCCTTCGGACAAGCCGATGATCCCGATCGCATTGTGGCTGCCCGGTTCAAAACGGTCCGGCATGAACTCCGGTTGCGTGTCCAGTTCACTTACCGAACCTGTGCCGCCTTCCCGGTAGGTGCGCATCTGTTTTTCCAAACCAGGTCGAATATAGAGACCGCCAGTTCCAAGCGGGCCGAGTAATCCCTTGTGTCCAGGGAACGCGAGTAGATCAATTCCGTCATGTTGCACATCAATCGGAAGGTGCCCGAGTGTTTGGGCTGCATCAACAAGAATCGGGATGCCATGTTCATTCGCTATCCGAGCAATTTCGCGAATTGGCTGCACCGTACCGCTTACATTTGAACCATGCAGTAACGCAATGAGTCCGGTGTCGGGGCGGATGGCTTTGCGGATGGCACCTGGATCAACCAATCCAGATACATCATCACATTCGATGCGTGTTTGATCGGCGTCGCCCAATCCAGCAAGCATGTTGAACGGCCGAAGAATTGAATTGTGATCCAGCCATGTTGTGATCACGTGCCTCTTCTTTGCGCCGGGATGGATCAAACCGCGGATCGCCATGTTTAGCGCGTCCGAAGTATTTAGTGTAAAGATGATATGATTCGGATCTTCGCCGCCGATGAGTGTGTTGATCCGCTCACGGCAGCGGTTCATCAGCTTGCCGGATTCTTGTGCCTCGGCATACGCACCGCGCCCCGGACTCGCGCCCAGTCGCTGGGCATAGTCAGTCATGGCTGCCAAGACCGTATCCGGCTTCGGAAACGATGTCGCAGCATTATCCATATAAATCCGTTCACGCACGGCTTGCTCCTTCTAAGCCTTCGCTTCTGAGAGGGTTCAGATCCACCCTTAAAAGCGTCAAGTTCCGCTATCCAGACTAACCATATTACCCGCGGATGCAATTCGGCCAATCGCCTAATCCTAGTGTCACAATGTCCTGTTGACATGCCCTGCCAATCCATTTAGCGTGGCGACATCATGAAATATTTCTCGCTTATCTTGCTGGCTGTCACATTATTCTTGTTCGTGGGCTGTCAATCTGCGCCTGCGCAGAAAATCGATGCCACGGTGGCATCGGATCATAGCTCATCTCAAGCAACCACCAAGCCGCTTTCACAAACCATCGCATATGTAGACGGGAAACCCGTACAGGCTACCGACATGCTCGGGACGCTCTATGAAACTGCTGGCGGCGAATCGCTTTCCGATCTGATCCTCGACCGCATGCTTGCTGATGAATCCAAAACCTATGATTTGGTACTCACCCAAGACATGATTAAACGTGAGAGAGATCTCATCCTGAATTCACTCGATGCAGATCCCGATCAGGCGCAGCGCCTTTTGAACAAGCTTCGCCGGGAACGTGGTCTTGGTGAGACGCGCTTCCCTGCGATGCTCGAACGCAACGCCATGCTCCGTCAACTCATTCAGCCCGAAGTGAATCTCACTAACTATCTCATGCGGCAGCAATTCGATCTCATCTACGGCCCGAAATTCCAGCCTCGTCTGATTATCGTGCCCGAACTTATTCAAGCCAACGAACTTCGTAAACGAGCTTTGGCTGGTGAATCATTTTCTGATTTAGCTGCATTGAACTCCACCGATATCTCTGCTCGGCAAGGCGGTTTGCTCGCCCCCATCAGCCTTGCGGACACCAACTATCCGCAAAATATCCGTGAGGCGATCGCCAAACTTGAAGACGGGAGCATCTCCGATCTGATCGCTATGGACAATGGCTACGCCTTCATTCAGCTCTATCGCACCATCGAAGCTCAGCCTGTACAATACGCAGAGGTTGAGTCAGAAGTGGCGCGGATTCTGCGTAACAAGCTCGAAGCAACACTCATGCGGCAGAAGGCCGCCGAGCTGGTCCGCAAAGCAAACGTCACCATTCTCGAACCGCTCCTGCTTGGTAGTTGGAAGCAGCAGAAAGCTCGCTTTCTTGATGCCAACTAAATAACGCAGGCACGTGTAATATTGGGATTCGTGGATTAGCGGCCGTAAGATTGCATCGGCCGGACAGGTGACATCGTATGGATATCAAAGTGGCAGGCCGTATCGAACGGCTACCGACTTACATACTCGGACAGCTCAAGCAGATGATCTACGAACGCCGTAAGGCGGGCGCGGATGTTATCGATATGAACATGGGCAATCCTTCGGATGCGCCGCCTGATCCAGTGGTAGACAAGATCCGTGAAGCGGTGCTCGATCCGCGTAACAGTCGCTATTCTGCTTCTGCCGGTGTCTACAACCTTCGCCGCGACATGGCTCGCAAATATGAGCGCAAGTGGGGTGTTGAACTTGATCCTGATACTGAAGTCATCGCCACCATTGGTTCCAAGGAAGGCTTCTCACACATGTGTCTTGCGTTGCTTGGGCCAGGCGACTGTGCGGTGGTGCCGGATCCTGCGTTTCAGATTCATACCACCGCGGTCATTCTAGCAGGCGGGTCGGTGTTTCTTGTGCCGGTCGGCAACGACGATGCGTTTTTGGCCCGCATGGACGATGTGCTTAATCACCTGCAACCCAAGCCGAAGGTGATCATCCTTTGTTATCCGAACAATCCGACAACGATGACGGTCGATCAAGGATTCTTTGAGAAGGTGGTTGATCTGGCGGCAAAACATCAGGTTATGGTCATGCACGACTTTGCTTATGGCGAAACGTGTTTTGATGGCTATCAAGCGCCGTCTTATTTGCAGGCCGCAGGTGCGAAAGAGTATGGCGTTGAGTTTACGACACTGTCTAAGCCCTACAATATGGCCGGCTGGCGCATCGGTTTTTGCTGTGGCAACAGCCAGATGATCAGTGCGCTGGGTACCGTCAAAGGCTACTACGACTATGGTATTTTCCAAGCGGTGCAGATCGCTGCGATTGTTGCTATGCGGGAAGGCGATTCGCATATTCAGAAGCAGAACGAGATCTACGGACAACGTCGTGAGCTATTGTGTAGCGCACTCCGCAAGCTTGGCTGGGAAGTGGAAACCCCGCGAGCCTCGATGTTTGTCTGGGCGAAAGTGAATCCAGAACATCTGAAGCCTTACAATGGCTCGACCAATGACTTCTGCATCGACATGGTCGATAAGGCGGAGGTTGCGCTCACACCCGGAGCAGCATTTGGCGATCTTGGTGAAGGCTATGTTCGCATGGCTTTGGTCGAGAACGAGCACCGCATCCGGCAAGCCATCCGTCAACTTACCCGAGAACTTAAAAAATAGATTTATATGATTATGTCGCTCTGATTGGGATGGGAACTGAGGGGATGGATCAAGAAGCGTTGTCGCCTTCATTACGTAGTTCATCAAGCAGTTTGGAATAGATCGTCGGATTGTTTTTGCCCGGCGATGGTTTCACTGGTTTCTGATCTTGAAAATCGTCTAGTTTCTTTTCCGCTAGCGCCTCAAGCGCGCTGGCAGGATCGATCTTCAATGTAGGTAGCTCATCTGTCTCGGTTGCTGATTCATTAGCCATTTCTTCGACGGCAGGGTCGACTTGCGTATCGTTCTGTAATTCGTTTTGTGTTTCGATCTCATCATCACGCTGTTGTAAAGGTTGCGCGAGTTTTAGTGGGCGAATGGGGATGTCGCCAAAATCATCTGGCGTGCTATCGCTGGATTCGATTGATTTTTGAGGCGACACACTGGGGATATCGCTGCGTTTGAGCAAAAAGCTGACTGCGTCTTCTACTTGCACTTCGCATGCACGGATCTGTGATTGAAGTTCTTCAGATTGTTTCTGATTCGCTTTGATCTGTGATTCAAAGGTTTCGATCAAGGCATCCAGCTTCGACTGCTTCTGCGCAAAGGCATTGCTGATCGTGTCGACTTTTTCTTCCAATACAAGCATCGCTTTACTGAAGCTTTCGTCGATTTGCCCAATCCACTGGTCGTAGCTCTGTAAGCTTTTGGCGACATCTTCCTGAACCTTTTCACGGAGGACGTCTTGTTCGCTACGGACCTGATTCATGAGATGGGTTTGAGCTGACAGGCGGTTTTCACTGGCTTTGAGAAGTTGCATCCCGAGTCGAACACGTTTCTCAGCTTGCTGTGCTTTTTTCAGCATGGCTTTGTGCTGCTCAGGTGTGACGGCTATTTCTTCATTGCCGACGGGGTCAATGTGTTTTTCGTTTTCTGGGGATGTGTTGTTGTTTGCGCTTTCGGGCGTTTCCGCGGTTTGCACGCCAGCGGCGCGCTGAAGTTTGGTCAGTACCACGGCTGGTGGATCATCAGCACTGCTGCCTGCAGCTTCGATGACCTTCTTTAGCCCGTTCTTTTTGGCAATCTTTGTCTGGCTCATCCATCCTCATCTCAAAATAGACGTACATCGACTACCGCCACCCATGAAGAGATTTATCGGCCTGTTGTGACATTTGGCTGCAAAAACGTTGGACGACTGATATCCTAATCCCATGAAGCTACCTCAATTGCTGGAACAGATCCGATCGTTGGTGCCTGAATCACTGGCCGAGCCGTGGGACCAAGTGGGGCTGCACGTGGAGGGCAAGGCGAACGTGACACGGGCGTTGCTATGTATTGACCTGACGATGCCGGTGCTTGAGGAGGCGATTGAGAAGAAGGTGGAACTGGTGGTGGCGTATCATCCGCCGATTTTTTCACCATTGACGCGATTGACTTCGGCCGATGTGAAGCAGTCGATTGTTTTGAAGGCGGCAGAGAAGGGGATTTCGGTTTACTCACCGCACACGGCGTTGGATGCAGTAGTGGGCGGGGTGAATGATTTTCTGACGGAAGTGGCGATGGGAGGTGATGACGCAGAGGTGGAGCCGATTAAGGTTGCGGGGACAAAGGGTGGTGCGACCAAAGTGAAATTGGTGATGTTTGTGCCGATGGATGCTGCGGATAGATTGCGGGATGCGATGGCGAAGGCGGGCGCTGGGCAGATTGGTAATTATGGATGTTGCTCGTTTAATGCGCCGGGATTCGGGACGTTTAAGGGATCAGCGAAAACCAATCCGACAGTGGGGAAGGTGGGGCGATTTGAACGTGTAGATGAACTGAGGATGGAGATGCTCGTGCCGAGTGATCGGCTCGTGGCGGTAGTGGAAGTGCTGCGGACGCATCATCCGTATGAAGAGCCAGCGTTTGATTTGTATCCGTTATTGGAGGAGCCGGGGGTGATGGATAGTGAGACGAAACTTTCTGGGAGCGAGGGTGACGGTCAGGGTCGGTTGGTGCGGTTCGTGAAACCAGTATCGCTGAAGGTGTTAACAGAACGGTTCAAGAAAGCACTGGGTTTGAAATGTTTGGAGGTAGCACCGGCGGAGGGTGTGGCGATGGGTCAGAAATCAGTACGGACGCTTGGGATCTGTGCTGGGGCTGGTGGATCGCTGCTATCAGATTGCAATGTTGATGCGTTTTTCACGGGTGAGATGCGGCATCATGACACGCTGGCAGCGGTGAGTGAAGGGACGTCGATTTTGTTGGCAGGGCACACACGGACGGAGCGGCCGTATTTGAAGACGTATCGAAAAAATTTGCGGAAAGTCGCGGACGGGGTGGATTGGGTGATTTCAAAGAAGGATCGTTCGCCGGGAGAATTTCTCTAGCTAACTCATTATGAATGCATGAGATGCGTGAGTTGGACAGTGTGCAAGGGGTTGATGCTTGGGGATTTGTCATGTGGACTGGGGTGGTGTATCATATTTCCCCTTACGAACGGACAACCGTCGCTACTGGCAAGGTTCAGTGGCTCAAACATCCATGACGGAGATAAAGGCATGGCTCAGTTTTCAAAGTTCAGTAACGCATCTCAGTACAAGGTTGCTGAGAAGACCAGTGCAGGCAAGTACCACATCGATTACAAGCGTGCAGATGATCTGCGTCGTTTTATGACACCTAACGGTAAGATTCAGGGTCGTAAGAAAACCGGTCTTTCCGCTCGTGAGCAGCGCATGATGGCTCAAGCAATCAAGCGTGCTCGTTACATGGCACTCTTGCCATATACTTCTGCGACGCTGTAGATCACGTTGATAAATAAAAAGTAAAACAAGCTCGTCAATCTGACGAGCTTGTTTTTTTACAACTACTTAATTAAGAATCAGGCAGATAAGACTCATAATGATGACATCTTGATGGACGCCACCATTTGTCGGACCATATACATCCATCCAAAGATTGGTCTCGAATCGAAAGAGTAGTGGAACAATAACAATAAAGCTGTAGCCTATAGCGATCAGTGTTTTGGGATAAGCACGTATTCGCTGCCACATTTGTGTTACTTCACTTTTAGTGTCTTATTTTGCTTGGCAGCTTCCATGGCGGTGAGGACAACGCTGACCGAGGCGAGGCCTTCAGCACCATCAATGACAGGTTTCTTCTTTTTCAGAAGGCTTTCCGTGAACATATCGATGATGCCGGAACTTATTTGAGCGGTGTTGCTCGCCATGGCACCGACTTCGTGCATTTCCTTGCCGGCGTAGTTTTTGTAGGTAACGACAACGGATGCTTCTGGATTGGCACCGATTTCGATGACGCCGTTGGTGCAGTAAAGGACGGTAGCATTGTTCTCTGGCCCGTAGTTAATCCAGCTTGCTGTGATCTGTCCGACAACGCCTTTTTTAGATTTCAGGACCATGACGGCGTGGTCATCTACATCACTTTTTTTATCCAGTGTTGAAACCATAGCGTTTACTTCAACGAAATCATCACTGAGTAGCCAACGCATCAAGTCAACCTTATGGACGCCAAGGTCACCCATGGCTCCCATGATGGCGTGTTCTTTTTTGTAGAACCAGGTTTTTGAACCTTCGGCAGACCATGCATCGGGGCCGGGGTGTTGAAATTCTGAACGGAAAGAAATCGCTTTGCCGACGCGGCCCGAGTCGAGGATCTCCTTGGCTTTGACGTGCGGGGGCATGAGTCGTTGGTTTTGCCCGACCATCAAATATTTACGTGCGGCCTTCGCAGCTTCGATCATCTTCTTGGCTTCGGCGCGCGTCGTTGACATGGGTTTCTCAACGAGTACGTGTTTACCAGCCTTTGATGCTGCAATGGAAACGGGCGCATGCAATACATTCGGCGTGCAAACGACGACCGCATCAATGTCAGCCTCTTTGATCATTTTTTTCCAGTCAGTATAGACCTCTCCCCCGTACTCATCTGTTAGCTCCTTTGCACGTTTGCCGTGTAAATCGCAGATGGCGACAATCTCGGCGTGCTTATTGGCAGCTGCTTCTTTCACATGGCGGTGTTTTGCAATTGAACCTGCGCCCACAAAACCATAACGAACCTTCTTCATCTCTAACCTTTCAACGACCAGAATTGCATGTGATCAATCATGTCTGTCACGGTGACAGACATTGATATAGCAGCCGCCTGCAGTGGACATGTTTACCCACGATCTGAAAAGGTTAATGTATCCGCTTGTGGATGACAATGTTTATGAAATGTAACAAGGTGCAAGGGGGAAAGTTGGTTGCGTGGGAATGATTGAGGCGTACGTTGGGTTACGTTTCGTGTGGGTGTGATTTGGTTTGGGGTGATGAATTGTGTAAAAATTTCAAACCGAACTTTCCCCGAACATCAAGCCACGATACAATCCCTGCCATGCCTACGACTCACATCTCTATCCGTGGTGCCAAAGAGCACAATCTCAAAGGAATTGACATTGATATCCCGCGCGATCAGCTCGTGGTGATCACCGGCTTGTCCGGCTCAGGGAAGTCGACGCTGGCATTCGACACGATCTATGCTGAGGGGCAACGAAAATACATGGAATCGTTGTCGGCGTATGCGCGGCAGTTTTTGGATCAGTTGCAGAAGCCGGACATTGAGTCGATTGAGGGGTTGCCACCGACGATTGCGATCGAGCAGCGGTCGGCTTCGCACAACCCGCGGTCGACAGTAGCGACAACGACAGAGATTTACGATTACCTGCGATTGCTCTTTGCGCGGGCGGGGCATCCACGGTGTTGGCATGTGGATGAGAAGACGGGAAAAAAGTGTGGGCGGCCCATTACATCGCAGTCGGCGACACAAATTGTGGATCACATTATGGGGGAGCCGGATGGATCGAGGTTGATGATCCTTGCGCCGATCATTCGTGGGAAAAAGGGTCATCACAAGGAAGTTTTTGAGGCGATGATTCGGCAGGGATTCATCCGAGCACGTGCGGATGGTGAGATCGTTGATTTGCGGGAGATCGGAGAATCGAAGGCGGGTACACCGTTCACCACGAAGACGCAGCGGTATCAGCAGCACACGATAGAGGCGGTGGTGGATCGGATTGTGGTACGGCATGAGCAGCAAGATGATCCCGAGAGCGGGCTGCGGGCGAGGGTAGCAGACTCGGTAGAGTTGTCATTGAAGTTGGCGGACGGATTGGTGATCGCGTCGGTGAATGACCCAGATGATCGAGAGGTGTGGAGCGATACGCTTTTCTCTGAAAATTATGCGTGCCCGGAGCATCCGGAGTGCTCATTGGAAGATTTGGAGCCGCGGCTGTTTTCATTTAACTCGCCGTATGGTGCGTGTCCAAAGTGTGCGGGACTTGGGATTGTACTTGAGTTTGATCCGGAATTGATTGTGGTGAATCCAGAGTTGCCGTTGTCGAAGGGCGCGATTGCGGCATGGCGGAACTCAGGCAAACGGATGGGGATTTATTACGGGCGGATGCTAAAGAAGTTTTGCCGAGATTTTGAGGTGGATTATGACACGCCTTGGAAAAAATTGAGCAAGCCGATTCAGCGAATTTTGATGCATGGTTCGACGGCGAAGGATGAGAAAAAATATGGCGCGTTTTTTGAAGGGGTGATTCCAAATCTGCAACGACGATGGGAGTCGACAGATTCAGATTGGGTAAAGGCGTTTATGCATCAGTTTTTGTCGGAGTCGCCTTGTGAGGAATGTAGCGGGGCACGTTTGCGTGAAGAATCATTGAATGTGTTTTTAGATGCAACACCAGCGTCCGTCAGAAGAAAGGCAATCACAAAGAAGTCATATAACGTACAGGACGTGGTGAGCATGACGATTGAGCATGCTGCCGAGTTTTTCGATTCATTGAAATTGTCGAAAGAAGAGACGCAAATTGCGCAGCCGATTTTGAAGGAGGTACGAGCACGATTGGGATTCATGCTGTCAGTGGGGTTGGGCTATCTGAATCTAAATCGTTCGACGGGATCACTCTCAGGTGGTGAAGCGCAGCGGATTCGATTGGCGACGCAGGTGGGATCGGGATTGGTGGGTTGTTGTTATGTGCTGGACGAGCCAACGATTGGTTTGCATCAGCGGGATAATCAGCGGCTCATCAAAACATTGCGGCATCTGTGTGATATCGGGAACACGGTGCTGGTGGTAGAGCATGACGAGGACACGATCCGAGCGGCCGATCATTTGATTGATATCGGTCCGGGGCCGGGCGTGCATGGCGGAGAGATTGTGGCGCACGGTACGACGGCGACGGTGCTGAAAAACAAGAAGTCGCTGACGGCAAAGTTTTTAACGGGCAAAGAAGAGATTGTAACGCCGAAACTAAGCGAAAGAAGGAAGCTGACGAAGACAGGGCCTGCGCTGGTGGTGAAGGGGGCACGGCAGAACAATTTGAAAAATGTAGATGTGCGGTTCCCGTTGGGCGGGTTGTTGGTGGTGACAGGCGTGTCGGGTTCAGGTAAGTCAACGTTGGTGAATCGGATTCTGCTGAAGGCAGCGAAGCGTGAGCTATTGGGATCGCGCGAGAAGCCGGGCGATCATGATTCGCTGAAGGGGATTGATCACATTGATCGGATCATTGAGGTGGATCAGTCGCCGATTGGAAGGACGCCGCGGTCGAATCCTGCGACGTATACAAATCTGTTTAATTCGATACGTGATCTCTTTTCCAAGACGAAAGAAGCGAAGATCCGTGGGTACAAGCCGGGTCGGTTCTCATTTAACGTGAAGGGTGGGCGGTGTGAGGCGTGCATGGGGCAGGGAACGAAGAAGATTGAGATGCACTTCTTGCCGGACGTTTATGTGGAATGCGATGAGTGTAAGGGGCATCGGTACAACCGCGAGACGTTGGAAGTGCATTACAAAGGGAAGACGATTGCGGATGTGTTAGAAATGACGGTGGAGCAGGCACTAGATTTCTTTGAGTCGTTTCCAGATGTGAAGCGGATGTTGACGGCATTGAATGATGTGGGGTTGTCTTATATTGAGTTGGGGCAGGCATCAACAACGCTGTCGGGTGGTGAGGCGCAGCGGGTGAAGTTGGCTACTGAGTTAGGTAAGCGGTCAACAGGCAAGACGTTGTATGTGTTGGATGAGCCGACGACAGGATTGCATTTTGCGGATGTGAAGAAGCTGCTGTCGGTGCTGACACGACTGGTGGAGAATGGGAATACGGTGGTGGTGATCGAGCATAATATGGACATCATTAAGTGTGCGGACTGGTTGATAGATTTAGGTCCAGAGGGCGGTGATAAGGGCGGGACGGTGATCGCGGAGGGGACGCCGGAGAAAGTCGCGACTGTCAAGAAATCGCATACCGGCGAGTTCCTGAAGCCGCACCTCTAATGCTGTGTGAAGAGCATCCTATATCAAAATGGTTTCGGCTATATTTCCTGTATCGGAGCACTCCGAAATTTAGTGATACGACGCTTCCCACGGATTACATCTTTCGCTAGACTGGCATCGCCTGCTGTTTTCTGGTTCATCAGCAGGATACATCACGGTTTTTATTTGCTGAACCCAATGTCGCCAACCGCCGGCCATTATTATGCCTCAAACTCAAACGTCAGTTCGCAGCATTGCCCATTCGTTGGCTGATCCATTTATGTCGCCGCTTGGACGATTTCGAGATACGATCCGAAATTACAATCTTGCGGCGTTGCGTGCTGATACTTTGGCTGGTCTCACGGTATCTTTTGTTGCGGTACCGCAGGCGATGGCTTATGCACTAATTGCGGGTGTTCCAGCGCAGTATGGTTTGTACACGGTGATCATTCAATGTTTGATCGGTACGGTGTTTGGGGCGCATCCGCTATTGTCACCGGGACCGATCAATACGCAATCACTATTGACCGCTTCAATAGTTGGAACGCTTGCACCGGGGCAGCCGGATTTATTTTTGTCTCTGGTGATTTCGCTGACGTTGATCAAAGGCGTCGTTCAGATTTTGATGTCAGAGGCACGATTAGGGCAGTTGGTAAAGTTTGTATCTACGCCTGTGATCATTGGATTTACTGCGGGGGCGGCGATTTTGATCGCTTCTGGGCAGATCAATAATTTTTTGGGGTTCTCTGTGGTACGATCGCCAGAGAACTGGCCGGGAGTTGTGGGGATCGGGCAGCGCTTGCTGCCGCACCTAGCGAGCATTTCAATGTATGCGGTGGGGATTGGGGTTTTTACGCTTGGTGTGGTTTTGGTTTGTCGCCGGATTTCACGGATGATTCCGGGGCCATTGATTGGGGTGCTTGCATCGGCAGCGATTGTCTTTTTCTTTCAGTTCACCAGTGAGCATTTGACGCTTTTTTCTGCGATCCCGGCAGCATTGCCGACATTCAACACACCTCGAATCAGCATGGATGTGATCGATAAGCTGATGGTTGGAGCGACGGCGCTTGCTGTATTGGGAATGCTTGAGGCGTATTCCATTGGACGGGCGATTACTGCCAAGCGGGGTGGTCAGATCTCAGCCAATGATGAACTTTTCTCGCAGGGGCTGATCAATTTTGTTTCCTCGTTTTTTGAATCCATTCCGGGATCGGGTTCGTTTTCACGTTCGGCCTTAAATGAATATGCGGGTGCGCGGACTTCTCTGGCGGGGCTTGCGAATGCGGTGTTTGTGATTTTGATTGTGCTGCTGATCAAAGGGCTTGTGCCGTACATTCCGAAAACCGCGATTGCGGCAGTATTATTTGTGGTGGCTTATGGGTTGATCGATTTTAAATTCATCACCAAGCTGTATCGTGCGAACCGGTTTGATCTTGTGGTTTGCATCACGACGCTGCTTGCGACACTGTTCCTTCCGCTGGCTTATGCAGTCTTTGTCGGCATTATGATCAATATCGCGCTGTATCTTCGGCAGACCGCTAGGCTGCGTATGCATGAGATTGTACATGTCTCTTCAACCGGCAGCTTTCATGAAAAACCTTTTGAAGAGGATAATTTATCTTGTAAGGACATGGTCTTTGTGCAGCTGGATGGCGATCTCTATTTTGCGCTAGCAGATGAGTTGCAGATTCGTTTGTCAGAGACGGGGCGATCGGCAGCACGGGTAGTGATTCTTCGTTTGAAGCGGACGCATTCGATTGATTCCTCTGCATTACATGTGATTGAACAGTTTGTGAAGAGCATGCAATCGCAAAACAAGCACGTAATCCTTACGGGGGTCCAACCCGAGATGAAGCAGACACTTGATAGGTATGGGATCACGCAATTGGCTGGTGAGCAGAATGTTTTTCTGGCATCGAACCAGACTTTCAATGCTTCCCATCGAGCGGTTCAGCATGCTCAGGTGCTCATCTGCGGTGACCAGCAGGAGATGGCTGAAGCTGGGAGTAGGATGTCGGTAGGGTGGTCCTATTCCATTTAATTCTGGCTTTCTGGGCCCGCTAGACCCACACGCTCACCTGCGATATCATGTCCCCTCACGCTTGGACCCGGTCAGTCGCACGGAGAGACAATCATGGCTACCACATTTCAGTGCACCCTTGTCACACCAGCTGAGAAGCTGCTCGATGAGAAAGTTGTTTACGCTTCGATCCCCGCACATGACGGGCAGATCGGTGTCGAACACCTTCGTGCTCCGATGCTTGTGAAGCTTGGCTATGGCCAGTTGCGCCTTGATCTCGCAGATGGATCATCTGAACAATACTTCGTCGGCGGTGGGTTCGCTCAGGTGAAAGATGATGTTTTGACGCTTCTAACCGATGAAGCAGAAGTTGCCAACACGATTTCTGCTTCGGATGAGCAGCAGAATCTGGACACACTCCTTGCGAAGCCAGCCATGTCTGGCTTCGAGCTAGAACAGCATCAAAAATCGCTGGATCGAGCCCGTGCCCGGGTTGAGATTGCCAAGCATCATTAATCTTCCCTTGTTGAAAGTTTTACTTTTGGGTGTTCGCCGCGTCCTGAATTTGGATGATAGGTGAGTGTGACGAGGTCGCCTGTTTGTTGCGGCCAGTATTCGAGTGCGCGGCACCAAAAGCCCGATAATCATATTGCGATCGTGTTCGCACGTTACGCCCAAACCATTTTCATCACGGAGCGCACATGCGTCGCACATTGCGGCAGTACATTCCGAGCATGTTCCATCGCCGCTTGTTGCTGCTGGGTACCGTGGCGGCGGTTGTTTTGTTTGTATTGGGATTTCGGGCGCTGACATTGGCGACGGGGGAATCACAACATAACGCAGAAAGAGATCTTGCTGCATCGTTGCAGAAAACTATTCCAACAGACACGATCCGCGGCAAGATCACTGATCGTTTTGATCGACCGCTTGCAGTGGATGTGCCGAGTTATGACGTAGTGGTGTCGTATGACTTGATCTCGGGGAACTGGACGCGTCGGCAAGCCTGGGCTTCACTTCGCAAAGACTTGCGACGCCAAGATAAGTATTGGTCTGAGCTTTCGACACAGCAGCAAAATGACTTGTATGACAAGCATTATGACCGGTTCAGTGAATACGAAAACAATCTTTGGATGATTCTTGCGGGGTTAGGGCGGAAGATGCCAGAGGAGATTCAGGTTCGTAAGGATGAGGTGCTCCGTCAGGTAATGATCCTTTCGGGGAAGCACACGGTGAATCGTGAACGTCGGCTTGAAAAGCTGTGGGATGAGGAAGTAAGTTGGCTTGAAGCAGAGGAACGCATCCGTGAGGAAGTGACCAAACATTGGGTGCTGCGCGATGTGCCTGCCAAGGTGCAGCACGAAGTACGAAATTTTATCCGCACCGCAGAGCAAGCCGAGGCGAAGCGGATCGAAACAGATCGTGATGATGAAGGGTATGAACAGATCGCCGATGAGGAAGCTCGCTTCCGTGCATGGCGGCAGGTGGCGGTGGTAAGACCGAAGCTGCGAGAGTATCCACTGGAGTCGGTAGAAATCACCATTGATCGATCAACCTTGCCGTCACCGATCCGTTCTGATGAGCCATTGACGATGGAGGTTAGCGGCTTGGGGTTGCAGGTGTTGGGTTTGATGCGTGATGTTTATGCGGAAGATCAAATTGATAAGCCGTTTGCGGATCGCAAAGGCAAGATTGTTGATTTGCGTGGGTACCGAGATAACGATCGGATTGGTGAGAGTGGGATTGAAGCGAATCTTGAATCGCGGCTGCGTGGTGCAAGGGGGATCACGCGAAAAGAACGTGGCAAGGTGCTGGAGGATTTAAGCATTTCGCCTATTCGTGGGAAAGATGTGCGGCTGACGATTGATGTGTATTTGCAAGCACGTATTCAGGGGATACTTTCGCCGGGGGTGGGGTTGCTTGAGGTGCAGCCATGGCACAGTTTCGATAGTCGGTATCCGTTGGAGTTGGGGTCGCCATTGCAAGCGACGGTGGTGGTGCTTGATATTGAGACTTCAGAAGTACTAGCGGCAGTGTCGGCGCCGAATTATTCGCTTGAGCAGCGACAAGAAGATTATGCTTCATTGCGAGATGATTTTTTGAATCTACCGTTGAAGTTTAGACCTGCAGGGATGGCGTATGAATGTGGGTCGACGATCAAGCCGTTGCTTTATGCTGCGGCAGTGACTGAGGGTGTGATTGGTATTGACGAAGAATTTGCTTGTGATGGCCCACTTGATCCTAAGTCGCCGCTGAAGCATCGGTGTTGGATTTTCAAGCGGCATATGCTTAGCCATAGTACGTTACGGGGTGACCAGGCAATCGGGCATTCATGCAATATCTTTTTTTATAACGTGGGGATGAGATTGGGGATTGATGGTTTGCTCAAGTGGCTTGAGCGGTTTGGCATGGGATCAAAGTTAAACTCAGGTGTGTCAGAGGTGCGCGGCGATCTGCCGAAACTGGGTGAGGTGTTTGAGAAAGATGCGATCAATATGGGGATTGGCCAGGGGCCGATCAGTTGGACGCCGCTTCAAGCGGCAGCAGCATACGCGGCTCTGGCGCGTGGTGGGATGTATATTTCGCCAACGTTTGTAGCGTCATCAGATCGAGAAAAGCCACAAATCAAGCAGGATTTGAATCTTGATACGTATGCAGTGGCGATGTCGTTGAAGGGGATGGAGTACGTGCTAGATGGCAGTGTTGGTGGGGGGAACAAGCTGAAGCTTGATGCAAAAGATCGGCAGTCACCCATTGAACCCATCTTCAATATTGAGGGTGTGGACGTCATTGGTAAGACGGGGACGGCACAAGCGTTTAAGCGTTCGGTTGAGCTTTATGATGAAGCTGGGAATTTTAAGGGATTTGGCGATGAGTTGCGTGATGGGGACCATGGTTGGTTTATCACGCTAGTGAGACCGGAGGGTGAGACGGATTATAAATATGTGATTGCTGTGGTGACGGATTTTGGTGGTTCAGGCAAGCCGGCCTCGGGGCCGATCAACAATCAGGTGATTCATGCGCTGAAAACAGAGGGGTACTTGCCATGAATCCAGTACTCGCAGCGCTAAGAGACTTGGCAAAACCGACTCCGGCGTGGTTTACGTTGTTTGCTGCGGTATTGCTGACGACCTTCGGTATTTTGGCGATTGATACGGTGTCGCCGACGCATGCAGATACGCAGTTAAAACTATGGTTGCCAGTGGCAGTGTTTTGTATGTGTTGTTGTATCGTGCCGCACCATCGTTTGATTGGTTACGTGACGCTGCCGTTGTTGATACTGTCGGTGTTAGCATTGGTGTATTTACTTGCGCCGGGGGCGCCGTTTGTAAGGCCAATCAATGGGGCACGGTCTTGGATCATACTGCCGGTAATGCGCGTGCAGCCTGCGGAGTTTGTAAAGATTTTGTTTGTATTGGCGTTGGCGAGGTATTTGCGATTTCGTTCGTCGTATCGATCGCTATTGGGATTGCTCGTGCCTTTCATGTTGATGTTTATCCCTGTGATGTTGATCTTGAAGCAGCCGGACTTGGGGACTGCATTGTTGTTTGCGCCGGCGCTGTTTGCAGTGTTGGTTGCGGCAGGTGCGAAATTGCGACACCTATTTACGCTGGTGGGTTTGGCCATAGCAGCGGTTGTGGTGGTGTTATTGGTGACACTGTTTGCGCCGCCATCATTTCAGATTCTCAAGCCGCATCAGCAACAACGGATCGTATCGATGGTGTCGTTAGCTCAAGGTGAGAAGCGACATGAAATGGATGCGGGGTTCCAGCAGTCGCGAGCAATGCGGCTTATCGCAGCAGCCGGTGTTTCGGGTTACGGCAAATCAGAATCAAATTATCTGATCACTGAATCTGGCTTGCCAGAGGCGCACAACGATATGATCTTCACCGTGATTGTCAATCGATGGGGAGCGACGGGGGGGCTTGCAGTGATTGGTTTATATTTTGTGTTTATTGTTTCGACATTACTGGTTTCCGCTCGAACAAAAGATCCGTTTGCAAGGTTGGCGTGCGTCGGATTTGCCGCGATGATTTTTACACAGGCAACAATCAATATTGGGATGCACCTTGGTGTGTTACCGATCACTGGGATCACGTTGCCATTCATTTCTTATGGCGGTTCATCGCTGTTATCGTTGTTTATTATGACAGGGTTGATTGTAAATTTCTCAGCGCGACCAGCGGCAATGCTTGCACGCCCATCGTTTGAGTATGACAATCCAGACGCGATCTTTCAGTAGTCACGTCTTTAGGGTGGGACATCCGGTTGATTTTTTTCTGAAGATGATCGGTGAGAAGCAGTTGATTGGAGGCAGGATCAGATTCAGTCATTTACGTACGATTCCTGCTACAATTCCACGCCATGAGTGAAACAAATGAGAATAAGAATAGGCCAGCGATTCCTGCGTTTGTGCGGGAGGATTTAGCACGACTTGAGATTGCGCTTGATGATGCGATGTTAGTGAAGCTGGCACGGTTTTTAGATTTGTTGCTGGATGCGAACACACGAATGAACCTCACCGCGATCAAGGAGCGAGATGCAGCATGGTCGCGAATGATCATTGATTCGCTCACGCTATTGCCGGGGCTTGAGAATGTGCCTGCATCTGCGAAGGTAATTGATATTGGATCGGGGGGTGGTTTGCCGGGCATCCCGTTGGCGATAGTGCGTCCAGATTTACATGTGACGTTGCTGGATGCGACGGGTAAGAAAGTCGCTTTCCATAATGAGGTGATCAAAACGTTGGGTCTTGAGAATTGCCGGTCGATTCAGGATCGTGCGGAGACGCTGGGGCAATCAAAAGAGCATCGGGGGCAGTACGACATTGCGATGTCGCGGGCGATCGGGAAGATCGCGGAGGTACTGGAATATTCACTGCCATTAGCTCGTGTTGAGGGGCGGGTGCTAGCGATGAAGGGGCCGGCCATTGAGCAGGAGCTTGCGGTGGCATCGGACGCGTTGGCGGTCTTGGGTGCGGGGGATTTGCAAGTGTTTGATGCGTATCCGGAGTCGTTTGGAAACAATCTGGTGATTTTATCTGTGGTGAAAGATCGGGTTACACCGGAGGAGTATCCGAGGTTGCCGGGTGTACCAAAGCAAAATCCGCTTTGAGGGTGGATGGTAGGGTGATAACCCGGTTCTTGACGTATGGGGGCGATGAGCTAACAATCCCCGAAGGTTGCAGCCGCACCGGTTGCTTCAGAAGGCGATTGCGGCTCCCACCTACCCCCGGTAAACTGGCTGACTTAAATTTTACGATTGTTTCAGGATGGAACAGACGACAGTATAATCAGGATCAAAATGGTCCTGTTTTGTCTTTCAAGGACGAGCATCAACCCGCAGCATCCACCCGTTTCGGCCTCTCTGGAATGTGGTCAGTCCCAGCTGTTGCTTATTGCAGAGCTGGTTTGCGAACAGACAGATCGTGCTGCACACAAAGGATTCATGCCCATGGGCGTACCCATCTCGCAAATGTGGACCGTAGCTACTTATGTTCTGGGGCAACGCCTCATTAAACGCAATAAACATTACCCACTGGTTCTGATGCTTGAGCCGCTGTTTCGATGCAATCTTGCTTGTGCCGGTTGCGGAAAGATTCAATACCCGGCTCATATCCTGAAACGCGAACTGACGGCAGAACAGTGCTTGAAGGCGGCTGATGAATGTGCTGCCCCGATGGTTTCGATCCCGGGTGGTGAACCATTTTTGCATCCTGAGATCGAAGACATCATTGAAGGCCTCGTCGAACGTCGCAAATATATCTATCTTTGTACAAACGCGATCTTGCTCAAAAAGAAGCTTGAAGAAGGGCGGATCAAGCCGTCGAAGTACCTGACGTTTTCGGTGCATATGGATGGGCAGGAAGATCATCACGATTTTGCAGTGTGCCGTGAAGGGACTTATGAGAAAGCTATGGCGGGCATTAAGTTGGCCGTTGAGATGGGGTTCCGTGTGACGACCAACACGACCTTGTTTGAAAACTTTGATCCGAACTCCACGCGAAAATTCTTTGATGAGATGATGGAAGTCGGGGTGGAAGGCATGATGGTTTCGCCCGGGTATGCATATCCCAAAGCGCCGGACCAAGCGTCGTTCTTGCGTGAACGTAAGCAGACGACCGATGCGTTTGAGACATTGCTTTCGAACCGGAAGAAGAAATGGATCTTCAATCAGTCGCCATTGTTCCTTGAGTATTTGATGGGCAAGCGGGACTATGAGTGCACGCCGTGGGGGAATCCGACGTTTAATATTTTTGGTTGGCAGAAGCCTTGTTACCTGATTCAAGAAGGTTATGCCGAGACGTTTGATGAACTCATCAAAACGACCAAGTGGGAAAACTACGGCCGGGCTTCAGGCAACCCATCCTGTCAGCAGTGCATGGTTCACTGTGGGTACGAGCCGTCAGCGGTCAATCACACGTTCGCGTCCTTCGGCGGCATGTTCGCCACCGTAAAAGCGATGCTTTTCAACAAGTACGCCAACCCCGCCGCACAGAAGCGTCTGGCAGAAGAAGCGAAGAAGCCACACGGGCCAATTTCACAGGTGGTTCAGCTTGGGATTGAGGTGAACGGCAAGAAGGTCACTTTGGACGATTTTGAATCGACCAAGAAGCGCCCAACGACGGACGAGACAGTGCCGGCCGCATAAGCAATTCGGACCGGAATAAGTCATCATTAAAAGAAATCCACCGCAAGATATTGGTCCATAATTATTTTGAACCAAATCCTAACTCGTGGTATATTAAACAGTTCAGTGGGCCTATATGGAGAAGCTATATATGTCCGCGCTATCAAATAAGAGCGAAAGTTGCCGTTCGGTTCCTGCGAAGATCTCGGCCACTTTCGTTGATCTTTCCATCAAGACGCATCGTGACCACACGCCACTGGATCTGACGTATGACCAATGGGTGAGTGAATTATCCGATATGCAGGCAGCAGGGATCGGGACGGCGATCGTTTCTCGTACATTGGTTTACGGCCGTACATACCACTATTCAAAGCACTTCGAAACATGGAATGAGAAGGATACGTTCACACCTCTCATGCAGGCGGCGACGGATGTGGGTATGCCACTATTTTTCTCAGGGCAACTAAACAATCTGTTCTGGTCGTTGGATGATGCGAACTTTGATCGCCTTCTGGTTCGAGATCTGGAGTTGTCCAAGCGGCTGTTTGATGAATTGCTAGAGCAGTATCCTGATGCGCCACTGGAAGGTTTTTACATTACGTATGAGCCGGACCGGATGAATGCACCGACGGAGAAGCGGATGCAGTCGCTACGGAATTTTATGGTAGGGATCTATCATCATTTGAAGCAGGCGCGGCCGGACTTGCCGTTGCTTACCTCACCATTTTATGGTTTGGAGGTTCCGCCGGATGAATTGGCAGATTGGTGGCGGGCATTTTTATCTGAGCCGATGTGCGATATCGTTGCGATGCAGGATGGGGTGGGCTGTGCGAGAAAGATTTCACCGACACATGTTGCAGAGTACTATCCTGCCCTGAAGCAGGTGTTCGATGAGAAAAATATCACGTTCTGGAACAATCTTGAGACATTCGTGATGAATCCTGCGGTGTCTAAGACGCCATGTGATCCGAAGGATCTGTGGTTCTACTCTGCACCTATCTCACGGTTAGAAGATCAGTACGAAGCGGCGAAGGATTATGTTTCACGCACGATTACTTGGGAGTATGGTAATTTCCTGTCCAAGCGGTGTGCAGGCGAGGATATCTACAATGCATTTAAGGCATGGAACTTGTCTGTGACGGCGGATGAAAAACAACTCGAACCGTGTGTGGTCACGAGCTAATCATTGAGTAAACCAATTGAATCAAAAAAGCCCGTACATCGCGTGCGGGCTTTTTAAAATTAGCTAATTGTTGATGCAGAGTTAGTGTTGTAGTTGTTTGAGAAGGTCTTGCGGTTCGGTGGGGGTGTTATGATCGCCTGTGATACGATTCGGGTCACGGAGAAGTTTGGTATGCCCGCCGACGATGGTGGCGATGGGTAAGCCGGTGACTTGCCAGCTATGGAAGGGGCAGTTACGACCTTTGCCTGCGAATGTGTTTGCGTCGATAGTCCAATCATGTTTGGGATCGATGATGGTGATGTCGCCGTCGGCACCGGGAGTGAGATGCCCCTTGTTTTGTAGGCCGACGAGCTGGGCGCTATTAATGGTCATCATGGCGATCATCTTCGGCCAGTCGATAGCATCGGATTCAATGAGTGCTTTAGCGTAGAGGGGTAGAGCACATTCGAGACCGATGATACCGTATGGAGCTGCAGCAAACTCGAGTTCCTTTTCCTCACTGGTGTGTGGTGCGTGATCTGTGGCGAGGATAGTAATGGTGCCGTCGACGATACCTTCGATGATGGCGTTGATGTCGTCTTTGCTGCGGAGCGGTGGGTTCATTTTATAGTTGGTGTTGTAGTTGCCGCAGTCCTCATCGGTGAGCAGTAAATGATGGGGGCTGGCTTCACCCGTGATGTTATTGGAGAGCTTGCGTGCTTCGCGGATGAGTTCAACACCACCTGCTGTGGTCATGTGTTGTGCATGCCATTTGGCTTTAAAGCCTTGGTATTTGGAGAGGAGGATATCGCGTTGGATGATGAGGTCCTCAGCGACACGGGGCCAACCAGAGAGGCCAAGGCGAGTGGCGGTGGGGCCGGCATTCATCGCGCCACCACCGAGTTCAGGGTCTTCGCAGTGCTGCATGAAAACTTTGCCGAGCATGCCGGTCTGTGCGAGGACTTTGTTCATCACGCTGGCGTTGGCGACGGCGCAGCCATCATCGGAGAAGCCGACAGCACCGGCTTGTGTCATAAGCCCCATCTCCGAAAGCTCTTTGCCGTCACGGCCTTTGGTGGCTGCTCCCACCGGGAAGACATTCGCGAGGTTCGCGCGTGCGGCTTGCTGGTATACAAAATCAATTCGGCCATCATCATCGAGGGCAGGGTTGGTATTGGGCATACAGCAAACGGAAGTGAATCCTCCTGCGACTGCGGCTGCGCTGCCGGTGGCGATGGTTTCTTTTTCTTCCTGTCCAGGCTCACGAAAATGGACATGAACGTCGATTAGGCCGGGCGTGACCAAACATCCGCCAGCATCGATAATCTGAGCACCGTCTGTGTTGACGGGGGATGATTTCTTGCCGATTTTTTTTATTTTGCCATCGTGAATCACGACGTCGGTGACTTCGTCTATGTTATTGAGGGGGTCGATGACCCGGCCGTTTGTGATGGTGATTGTTGCCATACGCGGCATGATAGCACACTGAGGCGATCGGTTCGCGTCTTCAGCGAAGTTCTGGAGTAGCCAATAGGCTTGTAGCTGGCTAGAGAAACTGGCGTATGCGATTAATCAGAGATATCGACATTGAAATCTTCTTCATCAAGATCGCGGAGCGAGTCGTAGTAGGCTTTTCGCATGGTGATCGCCTCGACAGCGAGATTATGCGTGGCGATGTTACGATTGCAGTATTTGGCCAGCAAGATCAGGACGCACTGAACCATCAGATAGCACATGATCAGAACAGCGATCCAAACAAGATATGTCGTGCTTTCATCCACAGGCTCAATATCGGCCGCTGTGGGAATGCGTCTCAAGGGCGTCTTAGGTGACCTGCAGTTATCGGCCATTGTGTGTGCTGGCGAGTGAAATGGCGAGGTGGATGACAGTATTGTCACCCATTTTAGGTGGTAGAGGGTAGGAAAGAGGCTGCGCGACCCACTTGGACTAGGAAATCAATCAACTTTCGATAAACTGTTACCATGCCGGGACATTCATCAATCCGACAATTTCTGATTCTTTTCATTGCTGCGTTTGGGACACTTATCCTATGCGGGCAGCCTGTGTTTGCGCAACAGCAGCCAGTGACACTCAATATCAGTCGCAATGACATGGGGATCAACGGTATTATTCGAGCTGGCACATGGACGCCGATCCGCTTGTCATTGACGAACAATGCTTCTGAGACGCGGCAAGTGACGTGCCGGTGGATGATCCCGGATTCTGACGGCGACACAGTCTTTGCCGAACGCACCGTGAACCTGCCACCAGCCATTCAGCAACAAGTTTGGCTCTATGGATCGCCTGCATATTCAGCGAACAACAATACGACGTGGGATTTCCACATCCTTGATACAGAAACCGGAGAGTTGCTTGCGTCGCAACTCAAGGTCGCGATTCCAAAGTACTTGTCTGCAGAAGAAAGTGCGATTGGAATTTTCGGTACGGGCAATATCGGCTTGAACGATTTCATGACGACGAGTGTCAATCAAGGTTTTGGATACAGCCGATTTCAGCCGTACATCGGATCGCACGAATACACGGATTTTATTGCGAATCTTCAATTGAATAATCTGCCGGACCGGTGGTATGGGTTGTCAATTTTCAACACGATCGTCTGGTCTCAGAATGGCGGTGATCCGAACGAGGCACGTGTGCGATCAGAAATGCTCGGTGCGGTGCGTGAATGGGTTGAGCGGGGCGGGCATTTTATTGTGATTCTTCCTGCGGTTGCAGAGCCGTGGACTTCGTCGTCGTTGGCGGACATGCTGCCAGTAGATAAATCGCAGATGCGTCAGTACGAGGCACTACCGCCGAGTAATATTGTTGGCTTGTCGATGAATGAGCCAACGCCGATTTTGATGACCGCATTTGATGTGCAACCGAATCAAGATAAGGTTTCGATCGTAGCAACGGACAAGCAGGGCACGCCATTGATCGTGTCACGTCAGTACGGCTTTGGCAAGGTGACGCTGATCGGTATTGATTTGGCTTCGCCGAGTTTGAGATCGATGGGGTTGCCGGCCTATCAAAAGCTTGGGATTTGGCATGATGTGCTGCGGTGGCAGGCGCCGGCGTACCGTGGGAAATTTATTGACGAGCAGGTTAAACAAGGAAAGATGACGCGCGGTCGTTCACCGGCAGATCTTACCGCGTTTATCCCAAACATGATCGCGATGCGGAATACAACGTCGGCGGCGTTGCTGCTCGCGTTGTTACTCTTTGCCATTTACTGGCTGCTTGCGGGGCCGATTTCATACGCCACGTTGAGATATCTGAAACGGCCGGATTTGTCGTGGACAGTTTTTGGCGGGTTGGTGGTTGTGTTCATTGTGATTGCGTGGTCAGGCGCATATTTTATGCGTCCGACGAGCAGCCAGATCAATCATTACACCTTGTTGGATATGACGTCGGAAGATGATCAAGTTCATGCCCATAGTTGGTTGTCGCTCTACATGCCAAGCTTCGCATCCAACAGAGTGGCGGTGGCACCTGATTCGCCGAGTGGTCACAATACGCTGGCTTCTCCCGGGTTTAATACGTTATCAGATGGTTCGGGGTTTATTGATACGCAATCATATGTGCAGCAATCTGGGAAGCCATATGCTGCAGAGATTCCCTTCCGTGCGACGACGAAGAATCTTGAGATCGATTTTTATGGTGATATTTCCGCAGAGCAATCAGGTTTGGATAAACCTTGGCCGCGGATTGAATCCGATTTGGAGATAGACAATCTGTTTCGACCAACAGGTACTATCACACATCGTTTTGCGACGCCGTTACGAGATATACGATTCGTCTACATGCCGGGACGTGCTGCAGGATCTTCTCGTCCAGCACGTGACAGCAAAGTTTATACGTGGCGTTATAACGGTGTGTGGGAGCCGGGTAAGCCGTTGACGGTTCAACTCCCATCAGTTGGTGCGAATGATCTGATCAAGTGGCCGAAGAAATACACAAAGCGCACATGGTCTAAGGAAGGTTTTCTAGGGACATTGATTGGCTTGAATGCAGGCGATCGTTTCCACGAAATAGACCCAACGCAAAAGGTGAATATTCCAGAAAGTAGTGTGATCCAAGCGATCGAGTTATTGAGTTTCTATGAGATGCTCCCGCCACCGGATTTTTATGCAGATTCACTCAGTGCACCGCGATCTTATCGCCGTTATCTTGGACGGTTGTTTGACCTGACACGATTGATTGATGGACGACGATTGGTTGTGATCGCACATATGGATCAATCTACGTTGCCTATCCCATTAACCGTAGATGAAGGTGTGCTGCCATCGAAAGGTTGGACGACGATCCGCTGGGTACATACGTTTGAAGACCAAGAAGTGAAAACGTTTGAAACTACAAAACTGCCGTAATTCGTGTGTAACAGAATTTGTTCTAGGAATGAAGCGATCTAATTGATTGGAATTTTAAGATGCCCATGATTCAAACCATCAATCTGACGAAGCGTTATGGAGATCTGATGGCGTTGTCGAACTTGAACCTTGAGATTGAACAGGGTGATTGCTTTGGTTTCATTGGGCCGAACGGTGCAGGTAAAACCACAACGATCAAAATTCTAGCAACATTGCTTAAGCCAACTTGGGGTGAGGCTCGCATTGACGGCTTATCCGTTGGGCCAGTGAATGCGCGGGCAGTTCGATCGATCATTGGGTATGTGCCGGACTATTTTGGTTCGTATCAAGATATGGTGGTGAAGGAGTACCTTGAATTTTTCGCAGCGGCCTACGATATCAATGGTGAGCAGCGCGAGCGTGTGATTCGAGATGTACTAGATCTGACTGATTTGTCTTACAAGATCGATGCAGAAGTGAATTCTCTTTCACGGGGGATGCAGCAGCGATTGTCGGTGGCTCGCGTGTTGCTTCATGATCCAAAGGTACTGCTATTGGACGAGCCGGCCTCGGGGCTTGATCCGCGGGCTCGTATCGAGATGCGCGAGTTGCTCAAAGAGCTACATCGCATGGGCAAAACGATTCTGATCTCATCACATATTCTCTTGGAGTTAGCGGATTTGTGTAACAAGGTCGGTATTGTCGAGCAGGGGGCATTGCGATTTGTTGGGACGATCGATGAGATTCTTGAGCGGGCACGCTCTGGTGTTGTGTTACATGTTGATGTAGCTGAGCGTAAGGGCGAAGCAGCTCAGTTGCTCGCTGCGATTCCCGGTGTTGAAGAAGTTGATATGTCCAATTCGCATCTACGAATTCAGATCAATCCAGAATTGATCACACCGCCAGTCATTGCGGAGAAGTTGGTGACTTCAGGATTTCCGCTAACGAGATTTGATGAAGAAAAAGTTAATCTTGAAACAGCTTTCATGCGGCTGACCAAGGGTCTTGTTCAGTAACAACAAACGCATTTAAGAAAGCATTCTCTCACGTAACCCGCGGTATTGGCCCTGCATTTTTCTGACGTTTTTATCAAATTGGTTTTGATCACTCTCACTGAGCTTTTCGCGGACTGAAGTATACATTTGATCTCGATCGGGCATGGTTGCACGCATGGCTTGCCATTCTCTACTTAATGCATTTAGTGTGTCTTCTTCGTTGGTTAAACGTGCTTGCTTGATGGCCATGCGGAGTGTTGCAAGTTCGTAGCGGTGTTCAATCCACCATGAGGCTTGTTCACGGCTCCATTTTTCTATGATTTGTGTTACTTCCAATCGGTTTTCACTGGTCAGTGGGATAAGGTTGAGCAATCGAGCTTGCATTCGCCTTTCCAAAAGCATGGCACGTTCCTGTTCATCCTCGTCAAGTTCTGACATGCCGCCGGTGAATGCATCGATACGATGGCGAATATCGGATACATTTTCATCAAATTGCGCTTCTTGGTCATTTGAAAGTTCATCACGAATCGTTTGTGTGAGTTGCTCGAATCGCGGGCGTGTTTCAAAGACATTTTGAAGTTTTAATTTGAGTTCTTCAGCCCCATCTATATCGCCTGATTGCAATTCAATACGCATGTCAAGCAAGAAGTTACGGAGCCCATTTACATGTGCCGCCCGCCAAGCGACAACACGCTGCACGTAGTTGTCTACTTCACCTTGTATAAGCGATTTCTTCCAATCGGTGAGGTTCAGGCCGACTGTAAGATCATCGAAGATCATCTGCTGCATGCTGATGCGATCGCTGGCCCCCACTGATTGTTCGAAAGCTTCTTGGCGTTCTTCCTCGCGGCTTGAGTTTGCAACATCGAGTTCATGCCACATCCCCGCCAATCCTGTTTGATTGAGGAAGGCAATAGATACGGCGATTAAGAACAAGTGCCAAGTCGAACTCACCCTGGTTCTGTTCATATGAGTAAATCCAATACTGTATAAAACAGATCGATATCACCACAATTATACGCTTGTCGCATTAGGGTATCCTGTTTTATAGGGTATATGCCTGATCGATTTTCTTTAGCAATTAGAGTTTTGAGGAGAACACAATTAAGGGAGGATAGGCAATTGTTTTATTGGCTGATAAAAAAGCCCGAGGTGTTCTCGGGCGAATCATTGGCGTCATTATATGTAAGCGGGTGGCTTAAAGATCAAGTTGATTGTCGTTATCACGCGATTGTTTTTTAGGCTTGTTTTGCTTTTTGTTCTTTCCGTCTTCCCCGTCACGTTTTTTGTCACCACGTTCTTGATCGCGTTGACCTTTGGGGCCCTGAAGATTTTTTCGGAAGTTTTTCTGATTGGCTTCGAACTGTTTTTGTTGCTCAGGTGTGAGTTCAGCTTTGATATCTTCGAAAACACTTTCCATCTTAGGGGCGGATTGGAGGAGTGTTCTCATTTTCTCTCTTGCAGCATCCATGGCCTCTTTGTCTTTACTCTTGCGAGCTTCGATCATTTCAGCGCGGGCTGCTTTGAGGGCTTCGCTATTGCTTTCTCGCCACTCTTCTTTTTCCTTGCGGCCTTGCTCAAAAATCTCATGGATGGATTCACGCTGATCCTGTGATAGCTCAATGTCTTTGAATAGCGCTTTGTGGCCGCGATCACGCATCCTTTCTTTGCCGTCCGGTTTATCTCCGTCTCGTTTGTGACGCGGTCCCCTCTCGCCGTCATCATTGGCTCCCGGGCCACGTTTTTTGCCTTGCTCCCAGTTCTCTTTGATTTTTGCCCTGTTTTCAGCAAATATCGTTTGCTGGTCAGGGGTAAGAATACTATTCACCTTATCCAGTGTTGCATCGGGCTTGGGAGCAGATTCACGAAGCTTTTTCATTTTCTCTTTAGCAGCAGCGATTGCTTCTTTGTCTTTGCTCTTCATGGCGTTCTTAAATTCAGCGCGGTGTGCTTCAAGTTCATCGCGATGAGCTTCATGCCATGCTCTACGTTCATCGTGTGCGGTCTTCATGATGTCTTCGACTTTTTCCTGTTGAGCATCAGTGAGTTCGATGCCCTTGAAAAGCTGCGCTTTCATGCGCTTGTGGAACGCTTCACGAGATTTCTTTTGATGCTTTGGTCCGCGATCATCGCCCTGCTTATATTTCGCAGGTTGAGTAGCAGATGAACGTTGTTGGCGAGGTTTTTCGTTTTCTGCCCAGACATTCCCAGCACAGAACCCACCAATGACGAGCAATGCGGTCGCGGTGATTAATTTTTTGTGTTGCATGACTTTGTCCTTTTCTTGCCCACATTTAAAAATACTGTTTGGCCCTGCATGCATAACGCCGACAAAATTGGCCTATTGCATCGATTTTCGACATTCTCAGCGACATGGCCCGAGAATCTGCATTCAACTATGATGTATGACTTTCCAAGACTGATTATCGGCTATCCACGGAGAACGCCAAGATGCCCCCCACCAGCGATCAAATCCTCGAACAACTCAAGACCGTGACGGACCCAGAGCTGCATCGCGACATTGTCACATTAGGCATGGTGAAGTCAGCTTCAGCGAATGATGATGGGATCGCTCAGGTGGTGCTCTCATTGCCACAGTCCGCCTCGCGGATTCAACCGTTGTTGACCGAGCGTATTACAGCAGCCTTGGTCGCCATGCCTGACATCACGGACGCTCAGATTCAATTTGAGTATCGGCTCGCTTCGGGGCAGGACGCGCCAGCCGGGCAACAGCAACAGTCTCCGGAGGAACAACTGACGCCACAACAAACCGCTCGGCAAGATAATCCATTGCCTACGGTGAAGCACATCATCGCTGTCGGAGCCGGCAAGGGCGGTGTGGGTAAATCGACCGTCGCAGTCAACCTCGCTGTTGGGCTTGCGCGGTCTGGCGTTAAGGTTGGCATTATGGATGGCGATATATATGGCCCGTCGCTGCCGACAATGCTCGGGACCGACAAGCTGGAACTCAAAACGATCGGGAACATGATCATTCCTTTTGAGACGCATGGGCTGAAGGCGATCACGATCGGCGCGTTGGTCGAGGATGATAAGCCGCTGATTTGGCGTGGGCCGATGGCGCATGGTGCTTTCCGTCAGCTCGCGACACAAACGGAATGGGGTGACTTGGATTATTTGATCATTGATTTGCCGCCGGGAACGGGGGATGTACCGTTGACGTTAGCGCAGCTATTACCATTGACGGGGGCGGTAGTGGTGTGCACGCCGCAGAAAGTGGCGCAGGATGATGCGGTGCGGGCGCTACACATGTTCCAGCAATTGGACATCAATGTGTTGGGCGTGGTCGAGAACATGTCTTACTTTATTGGCAATGATGGCGTGGAGTATGACATCTTTGGCAAGGGTGGTGCGGAGATGATGGCGAAGCAATCTGCTGTGCCGTTCCTCGGCGCGATCCCGATCAATATGAATTTGCGAACCAATGCCGATGGCGGTGATCCGACGGCAAACTTCACTGGCGAGGACAAGCTTGCGGCAGAGTTAAACAATGTAATTGGCAACCTGAAGAATCAGGTTGCGATCACAGATAACGATCAATGGACGCCATCGATTTCGATCAGCTAAATCAATAGAGAATTATTCATCAAAAAGGGCCGAGTGCGAGATGTGATCGGCCCTTTTTCTCTCGTATAGGAGCTCTGCGATGTCGATTGGATTATGGCGAGGTTGAGCAGCTTTTGCCGCAGCTTGAGCCTTTGTTCCAAGGCATTTTGGCGAGGATGATCGCCATGCCGCAGGTGTCGGTCAGGCCGGCAAAAATCAATCCGCAGCCGACGAAGCCGCTGAGTACGAGCCCCCACGGATTTACAAAAGCCCAAAGCAGAATGCCAAGTACAATCAAGCTGCCTGCTGCGATCTGGACCTGTCGCATGAGCGAAATGACTTTTCGTTCGCCTTTTACCACGGGCAAATTGGCCTCCACCCACGCATCGGTGCCGCCTTCAACAAGCACGATGTTCTCCATGCCATCGGCGACGAGTTTGTCGCAAGCTTTCTTGGCACGTGCGCCAGACTGACAAATGACATGAATGGTTTTGCCGGTGTAGGCTTTTTTAATCTGCGCGGCGTTGAGTTTGTCTAGCGGTTCGAGGATGGCACCTTGTGCATGGATGCCTTCATACTCTCCGGGCATTCGAACATCGATGAGGATGATGTCTTTGCCGGCTGATAGGGCAGCGAATGAATCCTTGGCATTGATGGTTGAAAATGTACTCATGTTCGTATTTCCAGTTAGGAGGTGTTTGTCGTGGGGTTTTATTGATTGATGGGTTCGCGCGTCGTTTTTTGCATGCGTAACCAACCGGTCATGCCACCGCTGATGTTGATGACGGAGGTGAATCCACGTTGCAATAAGATGCGAGCCGCAATGTAGCTCCGCAGCCCGCTGCCACAGATGGCGGCGTAGGAGTTACTTAGATCAAGTTCGCCAATCCTGTTTCGCAACTCGTCGAGTGGGATATGGATTGATCCGGGGATTGAAGCGTTTTGTCGTTCGCCCTGTGTGCGGACATCGAGAATTGTATGTGTGGAATCAATCTCGTTGGGTTGGATGATGGCGATAAGT
The DNA here is from genome assembly GCF_050931845.1 of Poriferisphaera sp. WC338. Taxonomy (GTDB): domain Bacteria; phylum Planctomycetota; class Phycisphaerae; order Phycisphaerales; family Phycisphaeraceae; genus Poriferisphaera. The sequence goes on along the minus strand of NZ_CP194516.1, from coordinate 2,018,672 downwards.
CCGTCGAGTTCATTGCTTGCGGCAAATGCGGCTTGATGAACCACATCTTTGGCAGCGCCGAAGGGTGGGGCGTAAACAAGATCGAGTCCTGCAAGATCACGGACAGTGCCTTTCATGTGCATGAGCGTGGCGATGACATCGATGCGCTTGTCGACGCCTTTTTTGCCGATGGCCTGTGCGCCGATAATCTTGCCGTCTTCTTGCATGTAAACGAGCCGCAACACGATCGGGGTGGCACCGGGGTAGTAGCCGACGTGATCGTTGGCGGTGACGGTGACGCAGCGGGCTTCTTGACCATAGGCTTGACGAGCGTTTTTGAGGCTCATGCCGGTCATGGCGGCACTGAGTCCGAAGACGCGGACTGCGCTGGTGCCAAGAACGTTGGGCATGGTGAGGTCTATCTTATGATTAGATGCATGTGTGCCTGCAACCCGGCCGGCTCGGTTGGCAGGACCGGCAAGCGGGATGCGCATCATGTCACCGGTGACGCCATAGATATATTCGCTGGCATCGCCGACAGCGTAGATGTTGGGGTCATTGGTTTGTCTGTCTTGATTGGCGGTGATGCCGCCGCGTTTACCTAGCTTGAGCTCTGCCGCTTCTGCGAGTTCATGGTTAGGTGTGACGCCGATACCCATGAGAACCATGTCGGTTTTGATTTGCTTGCTATCAAACACAACGCCATTTACATGTCCTGTATTATCTTGGAGGATTTCATTGATGGCAATGCCTGTTTGGACATCAATGCCCTTGGCGGTCATTTCATCTTCAAGCATGATGGCCATGTCACGATCAAGCAGCGGCAAAACTTGATTTTGCAATTCAACGAGCATGACTTTCGGGCCGAGACTCGCGAGTTGCTCAACCATTTCCAATCCGATGAAGCCTGCACCAACTACGGTGACGTGTTGTATGGTGCCGAGGTTATTTTCAAGATAGGTTTTGATGCGGTCGGTATCTTCGACGCTACGGAGTGTGTAGACGTGCTTGGCATCAATACCGGGCATGGGAGGAACGACCGGGCGAGCACCGGGCGAGAGGATCAGTTTGTCGTAAGCAAGGTTATATGTTTCGTTGGTGTTGATGTTTTTGACGGTGATTGATTTTTGATCACGATTGATTTTGGAGGCAAGATGGTGTGTACGGACATCAATGTTGTAGCGATTGCGGAGGAGTTCAGGTTTTGCGACAAGTAGTTTTTCGCGATCCGTGATTTCACCACCGAGATAATAGGGCAAACCACAGTTAGCAAAGCTGACGTAGCCGTCTTTTTCGAGAAGGATGATTTCTGCGTGTTCATTCATGCGTCTGGCGCGTGTGGCTGCACTAGCGCCGCCGGCAACGCCGCCGACCACCACGATCCGCATTGGGGTGTTTGTTTGCTCCGTGCTCATCTTAGGGCCCTTTCCTGTCTGGTAATACAGGCGAGTCAGTATGATTAGTATTGAAATAACGCCAAATAAATGGTTTAGGTTTGATCCGAATTCATGGTGTATTGTTTCGGATCATTTGATGTTAGGATTATTTACCGCAGCCGTGTTCTGTGATGCACTTAATCACATTTTCCGCATTGGGGTTGATGACGAAATAATAAGCGGTTCGACCTTCACGCTGAACATCGAGGATACCATGCGCTTTCATCTGGTTGAGGTGCTGGCTGACTGCATTGGGGGCGAGGGTGATGCGTGCTGCGATTTCACCGACGCTAAGGCGACCATGCATGAGCAGTTCGACAATCTTTAAGCGGTGAGGATGGGCCAAGACTTTGAGGACGTCCGCAGCCATTTCCAGCATCTTCATGTCGATTTCTTTGTATGCCATGATCTGCCTTTGATGAAGTATTTATGTGCGAGCAACAAGAAATCTGGTTGTATTGTGCCGCTGGCACGCGGTACTTGCATAAGCATAACCTGAAACCTACAAATATCAAGAGGTCATGATATAAAAATATTAAGATATGTTAGATTTATTGTGAGGTGACTGTCTGAGTACCGTCTTTAGTGGCTTCGCGTAAAGGGACCAATTCTTCAATGGCTTGGATAAGGCGATTCAAGTGATCATCTGAGAGATCAGCTCGGAGGCTGATTCGGACACGTTCGCTCCCGGGAGCAACGGTAGGTGGGCGGATGGCAGGGGCATAGAAGCCATGATCCAATAGGGATTTAGCAGCTTGTATGGCGGCAGCAGCATCTCCGAGTATGAGCGGAATGATTGGGGTGGCTTCTGAATCGGATCTCAGTGGCGGTAGTTCCCAGCCTCGCGAGAGAAGGGCGGCTCTGAGGCGCAGTGAGAGCGATTGTAGCCGATGGCGATGCTCAGGTTCTTGTTGGATGATTTGCGTGGCAGTATCAATCGCGGCGACTTGAGCGGGCGGGATGGATGTCGTGTAAATAATGCTTCGTGCATGATTTAAGATGGTATCGCAGATAACTTTGTCAGCAGTAATCATGCCGCCTAGCCCGCCCAAGGCCTTGCTGGCGGTGCTGATGGTAACATCGATTTTACTGGCTACCCCTTGAAGTTCGGCAAGACCTGCACCGCCTTCGCCGAGGACACCTGTGCCGTGGGCTTCATCAACCACAAGAATGGCATCATATCTGGCCGCAAGTTCTGCTAAAGCATAAAGTTGCGCCGCATCGCCGTCCATGCTGAAGATGCTATCAGTCACGATGAGGCGACGGTTGGTGGGATGGTTCTTCAAATGCCGTGAGAGCAGTCGAGGCAGTTTGCCGTCCTGAGAAGCGTCTAGATGGGGAAACGTCCGTATTTCGGCTGCTGAGGCCTTTGCGGCGTCAATGAGGCTGGCATGGACCAGTTTATCAAGACAGATCAGATCACCAGGCCCAGCGAATGATGTAAGTGCTGCCAGATTCGCCATATAGCCGGTTGGAAAAAAAATTGCTCTTTCAGCATGCTTGAATGACGCAAATGACTTTTCCACAGCTTCGTGGAGCGATGAGTGGCCGGTGACAAGCTTGCTGGCGCCGCTGCCGATACCGTGAGTTTGGACGGCTTCAGCTACCGCAGCTTTGATCGATGGATGTTCAGAAATACCGAGGTAATCATTACTTGCAAGATTGATATATGTTTGTGCTTGTTGAGAGGTGCGGTCGTTGGCGATGCGAATGTTTGGGCCACAGGTACTCACGATACGCAGGTGACGAAGCAAATGATTTGCTTCTAAATCATCAAGCTCGCGCTGAAGTTGTGCTCGAAAGTTTGGCAAGGTTCAACTGACCTGTGGTGGGAGAATGAAAATGCAGGCACGCGGTATTTTTTAAACTCGTTTGGTCACAATACATACGGTGGCAAGTGGACCGGGTTCACGATGATGTTGCGAGCCAACGGATTGCATTACAACGGCATGCTTTCAAACTAACATGCTGAATGGGTTGGTGGCAAGTTATGTTGCGCTAAAAGGGAAGAGTAGGATAAAACGCAAGGGCCGTAAGTGAGTCATAAGCTAAATAGACGCCAATGTTTATATAGAATTGATTTTGTATATCTGATTACCAGCTCGCGAATTAACCCTTAAAAATAAGTCATTTTCGGCTGTTTGAGAGTCTGGCTGGATTGGTGTGATCATCGCTCTGGGATTCGTATAGCAACAAAAAACCCGCTACATGAGCGGGTCGCGTATAACTGTATGAAAGTTTAGTACTTAAACCTGTTACGGGCGGCTTGATTTATTCTTCGTCGAGGCTGGAGATCATTTGTTCTGCGCCGGGATCAGCTGCGAGAACCTGCTTCATCACGCGCCCAACTTTGAACTTGACGGTGCGCTTTGGTGGCACTTCGACACGTTCAAGTGTTTTGGGGTTCTGGGCCATACGTGATTGGCGCTGTTTGACTTCAAACACGCCGAAGTCGCGGAATTCCAAGCGATTACCTTTACCGAGTTCGACGGTAATATTGTTGAGGAAGGTTTGAACAATCTTCTTCACCACAACACGCTTTTGTCCGGTTGCATCAGCGATGCGATCTACCAATTCTTTTTTTGTGACAGTTCTGGCCATGAATCTAGCCCTTCTCAATCAACTGTAAAATGTCTGAGATCTCGTCAGGTACACGGGTCCAAAGAAAGGAAACCACCGGACCGAATCTCCCGATAACACCCAAAATTCTACTGCCAGTATGCCAATTGTCCAAGGCCGGGTCAAGCGCCAATTCGTGTTCTGGCAGATAATTACCACCGCACTTGTTGTTTTCCAGCAATCATTCTACTATCCATTTCATGAGCATGGACCCCAGTCAATTGAAGGTTGTGAACTACCCAGAAGCGGTTTTGAGGCAGCGCGCCGAGCCGGTTGAGTCAGTAGATGAGCAGGTGAGATTAGTCGCGAAAAGGATGATTGAGCTGATGCATGAGCATCGTGGCGTTGGGTTGGCAGCACCGCAGGTAGGGCTATCCCTGAGAATGTTCGTTTGTTGCCCGACGGGTGAGCCGGAGGATGAGCAAGTTTTCATCAATCCGATGATCAGTGAGCCGACCAAGGAGATGGCTTGGTTGGAGGAGGGGTGCTTGAGTTTGCCTGAAATTCGTGGAGAGATCAATCGGCCGGTGGGTGTGACTATTGAGGCTCTTGATGAATTTGGCGAGAAGTTTGTGATGCAGTCTGATGACTTCCCCGCTCGAGTTTGGCAGCACGAATTCGACCACCTTGAGGGAATCCTGATCATCGACAAGATGAAGATGGTCGACCGTATGGCCAACCGAAGAATGATCAAAGAACTCGAAGCGATGGTGAAGTAAACAGAGGGCAGGTCAAGATGAAGATTGTCTATTTTGGTTCTGGTGAGTTTGGGTTGCCAACGCTTCAGGCTCTAAACGAACAGCATGAGGTCTTGGCTGTGGTGAGCCAGCCAGACAGACCTGCCGGTCGTAAGCGCGTGCTGACAGCGACACCGATCGCGCAGTGGGCTGAAGCGCAGGGGTTGCCGGTTTATAAAGATGAAGATGTTAATACGGATGAGTTTGTGCAGCGCATTTCGGAGATTGGCGCGGATGCGAGTGTGGTGATCGCGTTTGGCCAGAAGCTTTCGCCGGAGTTAATCGGCGCGATGGGTAAGCTGGCGGTCAATCTTCACGCATCATTGCTTCCCAAATATCGCGGTGCAGCTCCAATCAACTGGGCGATGATTAACGGAGAACTCATCACGGGGGTGAGCGTGATCGGATTGGCGCAGCGGATGGATGCGGGAGAGGTTTATGGGACGGCTTCACTGGAGATTGAGCCACTCGAAACCGCGGGTGAGCTGCATGATCGGTTATCGCTGCTCGGACCGGACGCGGTGTTGAAGGTATTGCATGATCTTGATGCAGGGACACTTGCGCCAGTGACGCAAGATCATGAGGAAGCAACCAAGGCACCGAAGTTCAAAAAAGCTGACGGAACGGTGGATTTTCAATTGGACGCTTATGCGGTGCGGAGTCGGGTGCATGGCTTAACACCCTGGCCGGGCTGCCGAGTGAACTGGCATTGTGAAACAACGGGTGAAGAAAAACCCCTTATTTTAAAGCGTATTGCGGCTATGCCGGACGTAAGCTGCTTTCCACCATTGCCGGGGGCAGGAGTAAAGGATCAGGGATATCCAGAGCCGGGCATGGTGCTGGAAGGATTGCGTGTGGCGGTTGGTGGCGGGGAGTCTATTCGACTGTTAGAGGTGCAAGCAGCGGGAACGAAGGTGATGAATGCCGAAGCATTTTCGAAAGGTTATCATCTCAAACCCGGCGATCGGTTGAGTATGCTTGACGCTTGATCTAGTTAATGAGGGATTGCTTATCGGGGGGTGGAATGTGATTACGCGCATGGCGGTAGAAGCCCTTGTTCAATGCAAGGTTGCGCGATCCGATGAGATATAGGGGTTCAGGTTTGTTTTGTGGTGTGGTTGGAGCCAGTGTGACAGATGGGTGATGGGGAATTTCATATTGAAACGATGAACCGTGAAGAATTGGAGACGGTTCTTCATTGGGCGCGTCATGAAGGTTGGCAGACAGGATTGAATGATGCCGACGCATTCTATCACATTGATCCAGAAGGTTTATTTATCGGGAAGATAGGTGATGAGCTTATCGGCAGTGTCGGCGGTCTTGTGTATGACAAGCTATATGCGTTTATGGGGTTGTATATGGTGAAAGAGGCGTGGCGGGGCAAGAGATATGGTAAAGCGTTGTGGGACGCGGCCATGATGCGGTTGGATGGTATGGGCGTCAAGATTGTAGGTTTGGACGGTGTGCATGAAATGTTATTGCAGTATGAAGCTGAAGGGTTTCGTCCGGCATATGATCATGTGCGATGGCGGTATGAGGTGAATGGTAGTGAAAAATTGCTGCCAACGGTTTTCAATGCGAGCGAGAAAGATTGGAATGCGATTGCAGCGTATGAATCACAATATGAACTGGAACTTCGCCAAGGATTCACAGCTCGTTGGTTGAACATTCCGGCATCGTGGAGTATGTACTGGGCAGATCATCAGCATGGGGAGATTAAAGGTTACGGAGCGGTGCGAGAGTGTCCGGGGGGATACAGGGTTGGTCCGTTGTATGCACATGATGTCACCGTAGCAACTGAATTGTTTGAAGGGTTGTGCACACAGGCAAACAGCGGCGGACATATGTTTCTGGATGTGCCAGATGTAAATAAAGTTGCGATACGTGTAGCTGAGAATCGAGGTATGGAAAAGGTTGGTTCGTTTATGCGGATGTATCGTGGAGGAATACCAAGTGTTGCAATAGATCAGATTTTTAGTGTGCGGTCGGTGGAGGTGGGATGACACGAGATCTACATCACAAGAAATACGAAATATCACAGATGTCGCTTACAGAACTTCGGTATGTGTTTGAATGGGCACGCTCGGAAGGATGGAATCCGTGCATGGGTGATGTTGAAGCGATTTATGCGATGGATTCTGATGGTTTCTATGTCTGTAAGGATCAAGGACGTATTGTCGGAAGTATTTCGGCAGTGATCTATGATCGAGCATATGCTTTTATTGGTTTGCTGATTGTTGATCAAGCATACCGAGGCGGGATGATGCTTCGTGAGTTGTTGGAAGCTGTATGTTCGCGGATAAGATCGAAAGGGATTCAATCCGCAGGGTGTGACGGTGTGCTGGAGAATGTTCGGAAGTATGAGCGGCTTGGATTTGAGCTTGCATACATGCAAGCTCGTTTTGTGTATGTTGTACACGGAACAGAGACTATATGCAGCGAATGTTCATTGGTTCAGCAAGCGGATTACGAAGAAGTACAGTCTTTTGTTCGGCAGTATGAACCTGAGTTACGAAAAGGTATGGTTCGCCGGTGGCATGAAGATGCGGGAGCAAAGGGATATATGGTTCATGATGGAAACGGAGAGATCATAGGCTATGGCGCGGTGCGAAAAGCTTGCGAAGGCTATCGTGTCGGACCGTTGTATGCGGTAGATAATGTGGCGGCAAAGAAACTATTAATGTCATTGATCTCGTTGGTACCTAAAAATGAACGAGTTCAGATTGATGTGCCGGAAGTTAATAGTGATGGGATTGAAATGGTAAAGCAGATGGGTATGCAGAAGAAGTGGCAGCTTGGGCGGATGTATTATGGTATGTGGCCGCAGGTAGATGTTAACGGCATTTTTGGTGTGTGGTCGGCGGAGGTTGGGTAGATGAAAAAAAATTAGATAAGAAATGTTCTAATACATGATTAGAGATATGAGATAATTGTTTGCTTGAGTTCAGCGGCATCGTTGTCAGAAAGTGAGCCGGCAGGCCATTGAAAGTTCAAGCCGGAACCGTTTTCGTATCGTGGGATGATATGGAAGTGAACGTGGAAGACGGCTTGGCCGGAAAGTTGGCCGTTGTTTTGTAGAACATTGCTGGCGGGGCATTCGGTGGCTTGCTGTACGGCAGCGGCAAGTTTCGGCATGACCGCGCCACATGCGGCGGCTGCTTCAGCGGGAAGCTCAGCAAGGGTAGCGGCATGATGTTTGGGGATGATCAGGATATGACCTCGAGAGATCGGGCCGATGTCTAGGAAGGCGAGTGTGTGATCATCTTCATGGATCTTATGGCAGGGAATCTGTCCTGCAATTATCTTACAGAAGATGCAGTCAGGATCGGCGTGATGTTGGTTTGTGTTCATGATCGTTCTCGCGAGTGGTGCAGGAGTCCTGATATGATTTTAGCATTGCGTGGGCATGTTGTGGATACATCCCTCAATGTAATCGCATATTGTTATTGGGCAAAGAAAAACCCCGCGAAGAAGCGGGGTTGTGTATATGTGATGTTGTGATAGTGTTAGTTCACGCGGTTGTAGCCATAGATGTACGGTCCGTGTGTTGTTGTGACTTTGCCGCTACGGTCGAGAACGGCGATGAAGCGTGCTTCTTCAATGGGGCCCGCGGCAAAGTTGCCATCTGGGTAGCCACGAACGTATCCGTACACGACGAATCGGTCTGAGCGAACAGAGTAGAGTTGCGTGAGATATTGTAGCCGTGCGAGGAACTCTTCATTCTTGTCCGCGGCCCCTGTACTTGAAGCATTGATACCAGCGGCGGTAGTTGCTTCCGGTATAGGGAAAAGGTTGAGTTTGCTCGTGGCGGTTAGGGTACTGGTGTTGACGCCCTCACGGTTCATGTTGCGTGATGATACGCCGGGTGCGGGGTTGAGGTAGAGCAGCTCGCCGATCGAAGCGATGCCGGGCTGGTCTGTATTGCTGGTGGTTTGTCGCCAGCTTGTTGATGCAACGCCAAAGTTGGTCGCGACTGTATCGCGGATGTCGCTGTATTCATAGGGGCTGGATGTATCAAAATCTGTGAAGGTTGGGTTGAATTGTTCATAAAGTGGACCGTCACGGTAACAAACAATTGAACGGCTGAGATCTTCGATATCGGTAATACTACTCTCAGGTAGGGGTGAGCTTAGCGTGAGTAGATTGAGGGGCATGGTGTTGACATTGATTGTACCAGGGATGAATAATTCGCGGCCGTTACCGGAATCATCGACGGTACCATTCTGATCATTATCAATATTGTCATCAGAAGGACTGACTGTTGTGAAGTGATCAAATAGCAACGCAGCATGTGGCAACATCATTGATCCGGAATCAGGGTGGATGGTTGCAGCATTTAAGCTGGATACGGTTGCGTCAAGGGCAAGTGTACGCCGGTTATCTTTGAGGCCTGCTGTGGCGAGGTAATTGGATTGTGGTGTAATGATGCCGCCACCATTGACAACGCTTCCGGTGATAGTTACCAAGCCGAGTTCGGTGATGCTTCGCATGGGGCGATCGGGGTGGAAGAGGAGCATATCATCCGGAATGGAACGAACACCAGCGGTGGGATTGGTCGCAGTTGTGAATGTTCCTTTGGTATCGGCATTGGCGATACCAGTGACGGTAAGCTGCGCAAAGTTGCCATCATCCACATTCTTGTATTCGGTTTCGGTGTCAATATCGCGGCTGGTAGTTCTTTGATTGTTGGCGGCTGTGCCATCATCCCAGATATAACGTATGCCGTGGCTATCGCGGAAAGCTGATTCTTGTTTGTGTCGTTCAATCGCAGAAGAACGCCAATCAGTGGCGTTATGACGATAGATTTCATCCTCGAAGGCAATGCCCGTATTGAATGAATCATAGGTGATCCATGTGCCAGTGGAGTTATTCGATTTCACCTGAAGCTGGATAGTAATCTGAGTACTGTCTGTATTGAATGCGAGGTTATTGTTGTCGATCCACGAGCAGTTACTACGGTCGAGTCCCATTTCCGTGGTGGTAGGATCAGAGGTTGCTGCACCAGAAAGTGTAGAACCCGCGCCGTTTGAATCTGCCGTTGGTGTTTGAGGGTCAAAAACAAGGACCACCGTGTCATCGTATGCACCCGCTGTGTCGTCTCTTGCTTCGAAGAGCAAACGATTGGATTTTGAACCCGTGGTAGGAAGCAGTGGTGAACCAGCCCGGAAATCATTGATGTCGAAATCCCATGTGCCGACGAGTGTTCCACCTTGTCTTAGGACAATGCGATAGATAGGAGTTACAACTCCGCTGCCATCTTCAGAGTGGAGGCCGTCTTCGTCATCTGTACCGCTTTCAATGCCATAGATTGGATGAGAGAACGGATTGCCGAGCTCGATGGCAATGGCTTGTGTTTCGCTGACGGGAATCCATGAGTCATATCTGTCTGCGGCGCTATATGGCGCGTCACCGGCCAATGTAAGCGATGTGCTATAGTTGGGATTGGGTGCGCCACCACTCAGAGTGGGAAAGATGCGTGATTCATCGCCGTTGTTAGGAATACCGTCTGGGTCAAGCATACGCCCAAGATTGGTATCTTGATAAAGCACTTGCGTGTAGACTTCGCGGATGTAGGGCAACTTTTCAGAGCCGAAATATTGCTTGCTGTTTACTTCCACTACTGAAGGCTGTAAATCTTGGTCGGTGTAGTCTGCGATGGCGGCGGCGTATTGTGCGGCGAGCGCGGCCTGGCCTTGATCAACATTAAGTGCAAGGCCGTCGATGGTGTTGGCAAGGTCTGCACTATCGTACAGATACCATTGGTCAGAGGATGCTTCTGGATAGGCGAAGCACATGTAGATACGTTTTGCCATACTGTCGACATGCTCTTGTGCTTCATTGACAGGAGTTGCTGCGTTATCGGTGATTTGTGATTGCAGGTCAATTTTAAATCGGCGGTTAACAGAACCGAAGGGTGTAGGGCCAGCCGTAGAAGGACGGTAGTTGGGTGCGTAAATGGCAGATCCACTTGCTGTAGTGAGCATATGGCGGATGGCAGGGAGTTTGTAAGAGCTGAGGTTGATAGTGTTGGTGCGTGGGTCGAAGGGAGTTGCGTTATCTTTGCCGTAGAACCAAGTTTGAAGATCGCCATCAACCCCAATGATGGTATTGATACCGGTTTCCGGTGGGGTATGGCCGGCTGTTGTCCCGAAAGGTAGATTGGGTTTGTTGCGGAGTACGTTTGCGAGACCTATTTGATAGGTGCTAGCTGGCGGAGCGAGTGTCTCATCCTCGATGCTGCTGATGCTGTCGTATTGGTTCAATCCGCCCTTAAGACGCAGTTCCAGTTCGTCGTTGACAATGTAGTTATTAGCAGTGTTTCCGTATTGAGATGCTTGGGCCCGCCAGATATAGTCACGTTCTGAGAGTTGCGCGACGGAGGGGGTAGTTTGTTGGTTGTTGTTGGGGTTGAATGTTGTTTCGGTTGCATCTACGGGCCAGTCGGTGGGAGTAAGAGTGAGCCCGTCATATCGGCGGTTGAACAATCCGTCGATGTCTTCACCGATTGTGGTTGCATTGATGGTGTGTTCGGTCATGTCGGGGCCAGCGTTCAATGTGGCATGAAGTAGTCGACCGAAATCAGCAGAAGCTGGCGTGTAACCACGTGCTGAATCGCTAATGAGCAAGCCGGTGTTGTAATCTGTATTGGGTAAGGCGGTATTAATGTTGATGAGAGAACTAAGGTCTGCAATACGGATGGCGACGACATACTTTCGACCACCAATGTTTCGCACGGATTCAGGTGCCCATGTCCAACGTGCATCTTTGATATTGTCTTGATCAGTATCGACACCGCGTGCTTCATAAACGGCGCTTGGATCGGACGGATCAATAGAAGAACCGCTGGGTGTGGCAGCATCCATCAGGAAATCGAAGGGGACATTTGTATCACGCTCTTCCATTTGCGCATCAGCCGTGCTGTTGTAGCTATTGTTTCTGACTGGGGTTTCGCGTGGCACTAAGACGGTTGATTGATTGAACTGTGGGATGTCCAGCCAAACCCCGCTGATGTTGGTCAAGTGCGGCCAAGTGTTTTGATTGGAATCTATTGTGGCGCCGTTTTGAATGATCGGCGTGGTGGAGGCGAGCCAGTAGTCGGAAGTTGGAATAACTGTATCGCTAAAACCGACGTATGGAACAGTGACAGTTGCGCCACTGTCGAGAGTGATAGATTCAGTGACGCCTGTGTCAGTCCATGGATAGTCATAGAGCGGCCCGCTCCATTGCATTGGCTCTTCGATATCCTTGTCGAGCCGGAGCGAGATCTCACCAATAGTAGCGTTGATGACTTCATCAATGTAGTTGCGTTCGTAGCGGTCAACCGAGAAGGCATCCATCTTAGCATCCTGCAGCATGGCAAGGCCGAGCATGGCGATGATCACCAACACGACGACGCAGAGGATCAGGACAGAACCGCGTTCGTGTGTGAGAGGGCGAATGTTTGTGTTTGTTTGCTGCATGATTGAATCTCCGTTGGAGGATTCGGGTTGTCGATGTTGAATCAGCCGAGTTGTGGTGTTGTGCGGTTAGGTGAGCCGTGGGGTGGGGATGATTTTAGCTGCTGGGTTGACGGTTAACGAAGAAGACAGTTTCAAACCATTGTCCTACTTCGGGATCAGTCTCCGGTGTGCCATTCTGCTGGTAGATAGTCCGCCCTTTATAGTCTCCGCCGCGATCATGAAGGCGATAGCGGATACGGATCATCCAAGGCCAATGCGCTTTGTCAGTACCATTTTCATAGTAACCACTTGTTGCATTGGCGAAGACAAATGCCGCATCAGCATACGGACCGAGGTTGGCACCTGTGTAGTACGGGGTGTATTCGCGCCCCGGACCAAATTCGGTGGCTGGCCGATAGACTAGCGGCTGATTGGGATCGTAATTCGCGGCGTCTTGTATAGGATTGTTGGGGATGTGTGAGTACCAGATGACTTGACCGTTATCCAGACGATCGATCATACCGTCGGAGTTAATGGCAGTTGCTGTTGAAGGATTGGTTCCCGCGGTATACAGATCACCGGCCCATTCGATGACAAAATCACTAACTCCCCCCATGAAGAAATTATGTGATGGTGCGAGATCGACTGTCCTAAGAGTAGTTTCGAAAGGATTGGTCGTGGTGATGAGTCTTTCGTGATTGAACATAAATGACGTGCCGGGTTGGAGCAGTTTATCAGCGTAATCATCCGGCGACGAAGACATGTTACCGGTCACGATCGAATCTATATAGCTATTTGATGTTCCGACAACGTCGGCCATTGTCGCTTCGGCAACATCGATCACGCCATCATGTAAGAGTTTGCCGGATACGTCCGCATCTCCCAAAACCGGAGATGTGGCGAGAATGCCGGGGTTGGTAACTGCGCCACCCAGTATTTGCGTCTTACGCGTGCGCCGGCCAACAGGTGTCTTACTTGGATCTGCCAGATGAAGGACTTGGCGGCCGAAAATCCATTCAGATGCAACCGTGTTCGGATTGCCTGAGGTGATGGTGCCGAGGTTGTCAGTAGCGGGATTGAAAGAACCGTCTTCATGTGTTTGTGGGACATGTCCATACCAGATGCGGACGATGTCAGATGATTCTGCGTTATGCATGGAGCCTTCATAAGTATTGTCATTTGCTGGCGCAAGTGCAGGGAGTTTACTATCAGCAACTTTATTTGAAGCAAAGAAAAGTAGTTGGTCAGAGCGGATCGGTGTTGTAGTGCCGTCTTCTGCGTCTGCAAAGGTTAGTGGCGCATTTTGCTGTTTGTTGATGATGATGAGAAACCCGCCGTTGTTCGCGGCCGTCGATGCTGTGGTAATATCACCCCAAGGCCCAAGCATTCGGCTTTCCCAGACTTCTACATTGTAAGGTGGTGTAAAGGGTGTCGCCCAATTGGGGGGGGAGGCAGAGATGGTGGAGTTTCCCAAAATTGCACCAAATTCAGAATCGAGCTTGATTTGATCGTTAATGGCGCGTGCGCGCTGAATGATCTCGCCTGTTTGTTTGCCACGTCGAACGGTAGTCGTTACCTCGTTGAACAATTGATGGATTACAAGAATAACGAATGACATAATCGCGATCGAGACGAGCAACTCGACGAGCGTGAAGGCTTGGTTTTTATATTTGTAGTTGGACATCATGCGTGGCCTTCTGTGGTTCAAAATTACGGCGAAACGACTGGAAGAATCATTTGTTCGATGCGGATGACAGGCGATCGTTGCTCACGGAAGAGTTTTTCTTCGTCAGAGAGGGACGCATGGTCAGGATTTACACGACCGACAAAGTAGAGCTTTGTCGGCTTACCGACGACTTGTGATTCAACCGTGATATAGTTACGTGTGGCAGTGACCACACGATGAACCCTACCATTATCATCCAGCACATCGTCACCTGGAAGAATTAAATCGGGCAGACCGTCTGTATCAAAATCATTATCCGTTAGTGGTGTGGTGGGGTTAGTGAAATAGATTGCCCCAATGCCTGCACCGGCTGCGCCAGCCGGCGGTATGTTTGAGACAGCGACTTCCATGACCGTAGGCATCGAGGTGTCATCAAGTGCGGTGTTTTTTGCCACCATAATATATGTATGCCAAGTGGGAGATCCACCGCTGAGCCCCACGCCGCGGACAAAGGGGAACCAGATGTAATCAGCTTGTTGAAGGGCGTGATTATAATCACGCGTCCAGCTGCCACTGATATTCCAGACGGGCTCTGTTGAGGGATAGATACGTCGTGTGGTACGAAGCACGCGCTGATAGGGGTTCACGGAACCTGAGACGGTACGCGCTTCTGAAGCAGGCATGGCGTCAGCACCGGTTGCGAGATTAAAGCCAACTTGTTCAGCTTCAAGACTTGTGAGTGTGCTACTGGTCGACGAAGCAGGCAGATCTTCCCATGTCACATTACACGGTGCGGGCAGGACAACCATGAGTTGTGCTTGGGTATCTGCAGTACCGGCTCCTGAATTGACATAACCTTCAAGTGTTCCACGGCTACCAACCGGTGCGGCATGATCATATGAAAACACACTACTTGTTGAGCTTTTTGATCGTGCTAGGGATCGCATCATTTGTTCGGCGTTTTGTACAATATGCTGACTTGTGACGTTTTCAACAGTGTCTCGTTGGATCGTGATGGCTGTAGGGAAAATAGCTGCAACTGAGACAAGTCCCACGGCAAAGATGCCCATGGAAATCATCACTTCCATCAGAGAGAAGCCGTGTGTCCGGCGGTATTGTTTTGCTGAGTGTGTGTGTGTCATCATTCCGCTGCACTCCGCATTTGATTGCCTGATTGTTTACTGAAGAGGATGACGCTGCCGTTCTTTTCCATCCATTCCCAACGCGCATCATTGACGGTATCGGTGGCATCGCCATAGGCAACCTGATTGTCCCAGCTTAGGCTTGGATCATCATCTACAGCATCAATGAATTCAGATTTTGAATAAGTGATGACGCCGATGACGGCTTCAATTCTTTCAAAAGGTAGGTAGTACGTGCCGGTTTCGTTATTCCATACTGTGGCGTTGTCGAGAAAGGTGGCATCTTCTGGATCGTATTCATAGGGGTTGTAGCTGCTGGTACGGCCACTGTTCACGTCCCAATTCCCGGCGGGTGTATCCGCAGACCCGTCATAATACACATAGCTATAATCCGCATTGTGCGCCGGGGTCAAGTTCGATGTGATGAGTACGCCTTCCTGGTCATACCAGATGGCGAAGGGAGGAGGAATTAGCCACGCACGGGTTAAGTTGTGGTTACGGATGATGCCGCAAACACCGGTGTCTGCGTTGAGCTGGATAGGATCAATCTCGACATTGGCAAAACCATTGAGTCGACGAAGTAGGCTATCGGTGTCACTACTTGGGCCGGTGATGGCGGTCGCACTGATCGTTGGCCCGTGGAGTTGAAGTGGGAAATAATTGATGCCGTCCGAGGGGTTAAGTCCGAAGCCTGAATACCGTGCCCAAGGAATATTTTTAATGATGCGGATTTGATTGGCGGGAGTCACCAATGCTGCTGCACCTCGGTAAACACCGTGGTCATCTACATTGGTAGATGTTTGCTGCAGATCCATGTTGAACTTAGTAGGAAATACTGCATATGCATGAGCGACCTGTGCTGCTTTAGAAACAGCATTCACACCCATTGATGAACTGCTGGATTCAACCATTGCACGGATCGTCGGGAATGATATTCCGACCATGATCGCAATGATACCAATCACAGTTATCAATTCGATCAGCGTGAAAGCTCGGGTTTTATAGTGATTTTCAGTCATGTTGAAAACTCTGTATGGATGGATCTAATGATTGGTTTTGTCAACATTGAAGCTGTAGATATTGTCTTCCGCGGCTTTCTTTTCGTTATCAGTAGCGTTAGGTGCGGTGCTGCCCCATAGGCCATCTAAACCGGGTGAAGCGAAAAAGGGGCGACCATGAGCGGGAAGAAATTGATCCTCCGATGCATTGCCATGCCGTGTTTGAAAACCATAAGCAATGTTGTTGCCCCACGGATCACGTATTTCAAGAAAACCGTCATCATCAAGATCTGTGATGACACTTCCGCCTAGTGAGGCCAGAGCATTCCTGAGTCCTGGCAACTGATAGGCTGCGCTTACAAACCGTTCGCCGTAGAGATTGGCGTTGGTCGCTGCCGTTTTTTCATAAGTGTAATTGTATTCAGTTGCTGTACTTTCTAACGCTTCTGATTCAGGTTGATCACTTGTTCGGATTACAGCGGTCTGTGAAGGGTTATGGCTCGTATTGTCGACGTTTTTGTTTTTGGATGCGGACCAATTACGGAAAAGATCTGACATATGCCACACAGGTTTGTGTGTTTTAACTTCAAAATCTGCAACGATGCCATTGAGGCCGGCCATGATCGATCGAGTTTGTGACTCTTGAGCGCTCTCCTTGGCCTTTGAAAGTCCAGGAATCAGGATAGCCATCAAAATACCGATGATTCCAATGACGACAAGAATCTCAATCAGTGAAAAGCCTCGTCGCATACTGCTTTTATGTTGTTTCGTTAACTCGGTCATGTTTACTCCATGTCCGTGATGGTGTCAGAGCCATGTAGGTTATCGATGGCGCCGACTTTTTGTTCTTGGTTCTTATTGAAGATGTCGCCAAACTGACCGTCCGGGCCTGCTGAGACAAAGTCGCCATAGACATTGCCGCGTTGTGATGGCGGGATGTACTGAATGGGATTGCCAAAGCCATCAAGGATGATCAAGTTGTCAGGATTCTCAGGGTCATGTTTCATCGGGATGTTTCGCAGCAAGTTTCGTGTAGCATTGTCAGTCGACAGTGCTAGCAGCATCTGCGAGGTACTCTGCGGCAAACCTGTCTCATATGATTTGTGATAAACCATCAAGGCGTGCTCAAGAATTGTCAGCGTATATTCCGTTCGTTCAAGCTCACTGTTTGCTCGCAATGAATTGCTGACCATCACCAGCGAAGCCAATACCAACGCGATGATTACCGCGCTAAGTAATGTCTCCGGCAACGTCATCGCCAAACAGCGGTGCGTCGCTTTGGAAGTAGCTGAAGATGTTCTAAAAGTACGATTCATGCGGCTTCTCTCGATTGCTCCATAACGAGTGTAATATTGTGTTCTGACACGATCCTGCTTCGTGGCTTACATCACTTCCTGCATTAGCTTGATTAGTGGTAGGAACAGTGCGAGCACGATGAAACCGACGATACCACCGAGCACGACCACCATGATCGGCTCAAGCAGTGAGACCAGCGAGGCGACCGCCACATCGACTTCTTCATCGTAGTTGTCTGCAATCTTCACAAGCATTTTGTCGAGGTCACCAGTCTCTTCACCAACGTCGATCATATTGACCACGATGGCGTCGCAGACCTTAGACACACGTAGTGGCTCGGCGAAGGAGTCACCTTGACGTACAGAGTCATGGATCGCTTCCAGTGCGTTGGCATAGATGAAATTGCCAGTGGTTTCTTTTGTAATCGTAAGTGCATCAAGAATGGGAACACCAGCATTGATCAGTGTGCCGAGTGTACGGGTGAATTTAGCGATAGTTGCTTTCTTCACCAATGAACCCACCACCGGTAAGCGGAGAATGATCCAGTCGGTGAGGTATTTACCGAAATGGGATTTACGGAAAAGCTTCAGGCCGAAGAAGATCGCAAATGGCGAGAGAAGGATCCACACAATACCGGGGATCATCTGGTCTTCGTACAGTCGGCCGCCAATCCATTTACTGGCCGCGATCAGGAAGATCGTCAAGCCCGGCATTGTCGTATCAAAGTCTTCGAAGATTTTCTCAAACTTTGGCACAATGAAAACCATGATGCCGAGGACGATGGCTGCGGCAACCATGATGACTGCACAAGGATAAATCATCGCGCCGATGATACGTCGCTTGAGCTTCGCAGCTTTTTCGAGGAACTCGGCGAGGCGTTGCAAGATCAGGTCAAGCACACCACCGATTTCGCCAGCCGCGATCATTTTGCAGTAAAGCGTGTTGAACGCTTTCGGGTGTTTCACCATCGCATCTGATAGTGATGAACCGGCGGAGATGTCTTCGTGAACCACAATGAGTGCGTTCTTGAGTGGACCCGGCTTCTGCTGTTGCTCAAGGATTGAGATCGAACGCAGAATCGGCAAGCCGGCGTCTTGCAGCGTTGAAAGTTGGCGAGTAAACGTGGTTAGTTGTTTGCCACTTACACCACCGATGGCGAATGTTTGGCCGGACTTCTTCTGCCCCTTGCCGGGTGAAGAAGAAACTTTGCCGGTCGCACCTTTGGCCTTCTTGACCTTTTGCTCACGTACGGACGTCGGGAAGTATCCCTGACTACGGATACGCGCGATTGCTTCGTCGTGATTGGCCGCGTTAATGGTGCCTTTGTGTGGCTTCCCCGCGTCGTTCAAAGCTTCATATTGAAAAGTAGGCATGATTGAATCCTTAATGCTGCAAGCAAACGTAGCTTATGCTGCCCAATATTTTTCGATCTATCTCACTGTGAGAGCCTCATGCTCTCGACTCATTCTTACACTTCAACAATGGTTTCACGCACGACTTCGTCGATCGTAGTTAGCCCGTCATAGAGCGCTAGCAAGCCTGCCTGACGCAGTGTCCGCATCCCGCGCTTGCGTGCTTCAGCCTGCAAAATCTGTGTTGATGCATTCTGCATCACAAGCTCACGCATATCGTCATCCAAAACCATAATCTCGAATAAGCCCATACGTCCCTTGTAGCCAGATGCGTTGCAATAATCGCAACCGATACCGCGGAACAGCTGTCGGCCATCAAGATCTTCAGGTGTCAATTCCAGGCGAAGCATTTCATCTTCACTCGGGGTGTATTCTTCTTTACAGCGATTACAAATTTTTCTAATCAACCGCTGTGCGCAGATGCCTTCGATCGTTGCTGTGAGAAGGAATGGTTCCAACCCAAGGTCAAGCAGACGAGCGATTGAAGAAGGCGCGTCATTGGTGTGAAGCGTGGTAAACACGAGGTGGCCAGTGAGTGATGCTTGCACCGCAATCTGCGCGGTTTCAAGGTCACGTGTTTCACCGACAAGAATGATGTCAGGGTCCTGACGCAGGAAGGATCGAAGGGCTGAAGCAAACGTCAAACCAACTTCGGTGTTTACCTGCACTTGGCAAAGCCCGTCGATGTCATATTCAACCGGGTCTTCGACAGTGAGGACTTTTTCAGAGATTTCGTTGAGTTCTTGAAGGGCGGAATAAAGGGTGGTCGTTTTACCAGAACCCGTTGGACCTGTGACCACGACGATGCCGTTTGGTTTTTTGATGAGCTGACGGAATGCATTCAAGTCATCGGTTCGCATCCCGATTTTGTCGAGGTCCAACGATACATTCCCGCGGTCAAGAATACGCATGACGACCGACTCACCGAACATCGTTGGCAGGACCGCCACACGTAGGTCGACTGGCGCATCGTTCACGGTCAACTCGATACGGCCGTCCTGAGGTATGCGGCGTTCAGCAATATTTAGCTTCGCCATAACTTTAATACGGGAGACTATTGGCATCGCCAAGTGGCGTGGCGGCGGGATCATTTCATAAAGCACGCCGTCGATGCGGTAGCGCATCTTGAACTCGTCTTCAAATGGCTCGAAGTGGACGTCCGAAGCCTTATCCTTAATCGCCTGCATCAACACAAGGTTCAGCAAACGAATCACCTTGTTGTCGTTAGCTAACTCAAGTTCTTCATCAAGGTCAATTGATTGGCCACGATCTGCAAGATCATCAAACAGCGAATCCTCAGCCAAATCAGTGATAAGTGATTGGAGTGATTCTTCGTCCTCACCGAAGAACGCTTGCATGCGCTTGTCGATTTGCTCTGATGGTGCCACGACCGCGTTAACATTAAGACCCAGCAAGAGCTGCAAATCATCGATCGCGCGGAAGTTATTGGCATTTTTTAGCGCGATGGTGATCGTGTTGGTTTCTTGATCAAACGCGATCGGAATGATTTTGTAAGCTTCAGCGGTTTCGGCTGGTATACGGTGGGCAACCTCTTCGGTAATGTCGAAATCATCAAGATCGACAATCTCCATACCGGATTGGGCCGCAAGTGCCATGTTCACATCTTCTTGTGTGACATAACCTAACTCGACCAGCAACTGTCCGAGGGGCAGGGCACCCTTACGTTCTTTTTGAAGTGTTAAGGCTTCCTGAACCTGATCGCGCGTCACCTTCTCCATCTTGTTGAGGATGCGACCGATTCTCCGCCCTTTGAGTTCGTTGATGCTGCTCATGAGTACTCCAGCAATTGAGCTTGTCTGCAGAGTTTGAATGTCAATATTGATCAATACGACGCGGTGCGTCTTTGTAAGTCGTGTGTTCTAATCCGGCGAGCTATTATTTAGTGTGGCCGGTGTCGAAGATCATGAATCAGGTTGAGATTGTACTGAGTTAGGTTACTCTGCGAATCTGAAGATCATGTCAAAATCCAGTGTTTGGTTCTGACTTGATCTCGACTCAATCAATCTCATGTCGTGTGGTGGCTGCGTCGAGGCAATTGTTCGTTTTCTAAATGTCTCGATGCTCACACGTGCCGAACTCATGATCATTTGTTTTCTATTCGCCGCTGCGTTTACATGGGCGCTTTAGCTATGATCGTCTGTTCGTGCAGGTAAAGGTAGGGTGATCCTGCAATTAACCATGTTATCGGCATGAATTCACGGCTGCAATGCGTTTTTGGCGTAATTTCAAATAGGACACAAGAATAACGGAACAAATATAGCCTGATAATGTGGCTGTTAGCTCCCAATACTTCCTCATTTCACTCCTGTGAGATTATGTAAATACGGGTAACCATTTGGTATGAAAGCCACTTAAATCACTTGAAGGTGATTTATTGGGGCTGGGGCACTGTCAAGATCAATTCATAGATCACACATCAAAAACGAAGCCATAGTCAACCTGAAAATAACTGTAGTTTCACAGGATGTCGATAGTCCGACTCGGTTGCTTAGGATGTGGTTGAGGTCACCAGACTTAATCACTTGTAAAGCGGTTTGGCTAAAAGCGGTTCCGCTTGCAGCAAATCATCGTTCTCACATCCTATTGTTTTGAATAGACAAAACAGGTGCAAATTATAAAATGCTCTGACGTAGTCAAATGCTCCGGGAGCGTCAGTATGCCGAATTTTAACCGATGCAGAATCATCTCTTTTTTGTTTTTCGCCACATTTTTTGTGTGCTATTCGAGCGGTCAGGAGGTGGAGGAGAAATCTGGATCTGGCGATAAACTGCAAATCTTAGTACCTCATGACGATTGGTATTTCCAAGAGGATCAAAATCAACATATCTATGTAGGTGATGTGGAAGTTCAGACGCCTGAGATCGAGTTTGATCTAAATACTGCTATGGATCAAGGCGTGCAGTTTACCATTGAATCAGATGCCAAGCAGATTGAGATTCGAGGCGGCGGCATCTCTTTAACGCTCCCGGTAAAAGATGAATCCTTGGATCTTGCATTGAGTGCGAAGAGTAAGGATTTATGGATTACTTGTAATGGTAATCAAGACGCGAAATGGCAAGGTAAATGGATACGCATGTGCCGTTCAACCTCGGTCGTAACGATCAGGTTTCTGTCTGCACGATATGCTCAGATATCTGGGCAGGCGCTAGATGGTGCTCCTGTGGTACTCAAAAAGCGACGAGCAGCTATAAGAAGGAAGGCCGATGATGGGAAGAAAAGTTGGCTAGAAGTGCTCGGGGAATCAGTGGCCTATATCCAGACATTCGATGATGACGGTAAGAAAATGGGGCACGGTACTGGATTTGTTGTGACTACAGAGGGGCTTATCGCAACCAATTATCATGTGGTTAATTCAGTTAGTGCTGCCCATGCTATTTTTTATTCAACCGATCGCCGCGTGAAGCTGGAGCTTGTATCGATCGATAAAGATATGGATCTTGCGCTCCTTAAGCCTGTTTCAGATGTCTTTGAACAGGAAGCATACGATGAAAGTTTCGCATCTCTGAATCAGAAGTTAAAAGATCGGATCAGGTCGTTAGACGAAGCAGAGATGATCATCGATGAATCGTATGTTTATACCCCGCTAATTTTAGGTGAAAGCAAAGAGGTGCATGCTGGGGATGAGGTTTGGGCACTCGGCTATCCAAAACATTTTGGGTTTGTTGTTACCAAAGGAGTTGTGGGTAAAGTTGGGAAAAACGACCAGAATGAGGAGCGACAGGAAATCCAAACAGATTGCACCATCAATCCGGGTAATTCTGGAGGACCGTTGGTAAATGATTTTGGCGAAGTCATTGGCATTAACACATATATGAGTGCGGTTGCAAATGAAGCATACTTTGCAATTGCGGTGTCACACCTACGCGAAAAAATTGAGGAATCGCAGAGTGATGAGCCGCTGACTTTTGCCAAGAATCCTAAGGATGGCAAAACACTTGGGAACTATGAAGAGTATCCAAGTTTTAAGATTGTTGAGCATATTCCATCAAAGGGCATGATCAGTTACGCTGCGAAGCTAAAAAACTCTGTGATGTGTACAGGCTGCAAAGGACGAGGGGATGTTCGTGTGAAAGTGTTTTCGCACTATGAGAAAAAATATGCTAACAATACCGTTAGAAAATATGTTTATAAAGATCGAGCGTGTTCTTCATGTGATGGAACAGGCATGCGTAAAGAACGCGATTTTTTGATGGTGATGCATCGTTTTGTCGAGAAGTTCTCCACGATTTCTGAAGATAAGGATTATGATCGTGTTGTTGAAATCGCTAAAACAAAATTGATCGATCTGTTTAGATTGAATCTCCTCGGTATCCATGAGCGTACTATCACTCATCTACGTAAAGTGTTACTTGTTGAGAAAGAAGAGTACATTGGCAAGCCGGTTGTCTTTGTAGTAAATGTCCGAGGCAACACACGGTTGGACAAGAATGGCCAATTGTTCGTTGTGTATACCTATGGCGCAGAAAACCGTGTTGCAATGAGCGACTTGAAAATTGATGAGGGGACGCGAGATGAAGTTTGCCTTGCGGGTGGAATTATCGCAGGATACTTGCATGGCCCTAAGAACGAATTGATCCCAGTGGTGCAACACGGATACCTGATCCCGTATCGCGGAGAAGAGTAGATTCAAAGAAGCAAAGTAATGGTATAAAAAACACTGGCCATACGGCCAGCGTTTTGATTTTGCGTGGATTGTTTTGTGATGTGAAAACCAAGAATCACATACAACAGAAAGGATTAACCCTTTGCAGCGGCCGCTGCGCCGGCGGCGGGTGCATCTTCTGATTCATCCAATTCGACACGGCCAACTTGCCCGCCCGCGCGGTGGACCTTCTCGATCAGCGTCGAAGCACTCTTCGCACGGTCGATCATGTCGCCGACATCAATCCAGCCTTTGTCATAGAGATCCCAAAGGTGATCATCCAGTAGTTGCATGCCGAATTTCTTACCAGTCTGGATGGCAGAGTCAATACGGAAGGTTTTGCCTTCACGTACGAGGTTCGCGATCGCGGGGGTGACGACCATAAATTCGTATGCAGCGACCATGCCGTTCTTGTCGATACGGCGGAGTAGTTGCTGCGAAAGTACGGCCATCAGCGACACTGAAAGCTGAACACGGATTTGTGCCTGCTGTGTCACGGGGAAAGCATCGACCACACGGTTAATCGTGCCGGATGCGCCAGTGGTGTGAAGGGTGCCGAACACGAGGTGGCCCGTTTCAGAAGCGGTGATTGCGGCCTCGATGGTTTCGAGGTCACGCATTTCGCCGACGAGAATACAGTCGGGGTCCTGACGCAAAGCACGACGGAGTGCTTCGGAGAAGGACGGCACGTCATTGCCGACTTCACGCTGGTTGACGATTGATTTTTTGTGCGGGTGGTAATACTCGACCGGGTCTTCAATTGTGATCAAGTGTTTATCTTGCGTTTCGTTGATGTTGTTGATCATCGAAGCAAGCGTGGTCGTTTTACCAGAACCAGTCGGGCCGGTGACAAGGAAGAGGCCTTGCGGTCGGCGGATCAGGTCGCTGACGATATCCGGTAACCCGATTTCGTCCATACCCATCAGACGGTTGGGGATCTGACGCAAGACAAGTGAGACGTTGCCTTTTTGTTTGAAGATAGAGACACGGAAGCGGGCCGCATCACCGTAAGCAAAACCGAAGTCGGAGCCGCCTTCTTCCTGAAGTTCGTTCTGCGAACGTTCAGGGGTGATCGCTTTCATGAGCGCGACGGTGTCGGCGGAATCAAGCACTTTGGTACGTAGTTCAATCAGACGGCCGCGCATACGCAGTGTTGGTGGCTTACCGACCGACAAGTGAAGGTCGGATGCGTTTTGTTTGACAACGGTGTCTAATAGTCGGTCAATATGGATGGTTGACATTCACAGCTCCCAATGGGTCAGGCTTTATGCCTGTGGGTATGTTTAATCGCAATACAAAAGCCGAGTTGCGGCGTTATACCGAAACGGCTTCTTCGTCTTCCTCAGAATCCTCCACGACACCTTCGATCTGTGTGATGCGGGAAATTTCTTCGAGTGTTGTTTTGCCTTCTAGGATCTTCAGGCGGCCGTCACCGAGCAGGTTGCGCATGCCTGAAGCCATGGCGACTTCGCGGATCTTACTCACCGGAGCGCGGTTAAAGGCGAGGTCACGCAACTCTGAGTTCATGACCATGATTTCGTAGATGCCACGTCTGCCGCGGTAACCGTTGCCGGCACATCTCTTGCAGCCGACAGCTTTGTAGATGGTCTTGCCTTCGATGTCTTCAAACTTAAAGCCACAAAGATTCATCAAGTGACGACTTGGATTCTCTTCCGGTTCTTTACAGTGCTCGCAAAGGATACGCACCAGTCGTTGTGCAAGGATGGCTTGGATAGACGAAGCGACAAGGAAGGGTTTCAGTCCCATGTCGATCGCACGTGTGATAGCAGATGGTGCGTCGTTGGTGTGGAGTGTGGAGAACACAAGGTGGCCGGTGAGTGCAGCCTGAACAGCAACTTCGCCGACCTCTTTGTCACGGATTTCACCGACTAGGATGATGTTTGGTGCTTGGCGAAGCATCGCGCGGAGGATGATCTGGAAGGTCATGCCGGTCGCTTCGTTGACCTGGCACTGATTGATGCCTTTGAAGTTGTACTCGATCGGGTCTTCTGCGGTGATGATTTTTTTGTCAGGGCGGTTCAGCACGCCGAGCGCGGAGTAGAGTGTCGTGGTTTTACCAGAACCGGTCGGGCCGGTAACGAGGAAGATGCCGTTGGGGCGTTTGATGATGTCATTAAAGATTTCAAGCGTGTCGGTTTGCATACCGAGGTTTTCAAGGCCGATCTTGGCAGCATCGGGACGCAAGACACGGAGGACAATTGACTCACCGTGATAAACCGGACAAGCCGAGACACGGAAGTCGATCGGGTCGCCAGCGATTTTCATCTTGATGCGGCCGTCTTGCGGGATGCGTTTCTCTTCGACTTTCATACCGGCGAGAATCTTCATGCGGGCAGTCACAGAACCCTGCACACGCTTGGGGATGACGTTTCGTTCGTGGCACACGCCGTCGATGCGGTATCGCAATCGCACACGGTTTTCAAACGGCTCGATATGGATATCAGATGCGCGGCCCATGACTGCTTCGGCAATAATTTGATTGACGAGCTTGATGATCGGCGTATCGTCTGCGCCCAGATCCTCTTCGTCTTTTTCTTCACCGTCTTCACCAGAGAACTGGATGTCCAGCGACGCACCTCGGTCGAGTGACTGGTCCATCGACAGCTCACGGACGGTTTCGTCGATGCTTGCCCGGGTTTCAGACAGCATGTTGTCGATATATTCTTTGATTTTTGATTTGGCCCCGAGGGCAAACTCAATCTTGCCGCCTAAGCGGAAGGTGAGGTCGTCGATCAGCGACAGGTCCATGGGGTCATGGACGAGGACCTTGAGTGTGTTGCCTTCCTTGCCAAGTGGCAGGACCAGATACTTTTTGATGATGTCGACGGGGATGAGCGGGATGTTGTCTTTGTCGATGACGTTGGGCTTGTCGAGGTCGATAAATTCTTTGTCGAACTGGGAGGCGAGTGCTTTGGCGACGTCATTCTGGTTGGCATAGCCGAGCTCGGCAAGAACATCACCGATCTTCTTTCGGGAACCCTGAGCAATTTTCGCGGCTTCGTCGATCTGCTGGTCGTTGACCAGATTCCAACGCTTTAGAATTTCACCAATCTGGCGTCGCTTGCGTGCCATCAGCACCTCATCACAAAAGGGGTGTACAACCGGATTTCAAGTCGCACGATGTTGCGGGTATCAGCACTCTCAGTTCGGCGGGGGCAGGCGGGCTGCGACTGATCAAGCACATACGTAAATTATGGCCGGTTAAGAAGAAAACTGCAACTACTCTTTTTCTACTTCGGCCAGTCTGGTTGGGTTCTCTCTCACAGAAAAAGCTTGTTGCAAAGCCTTTTTTGAGAGACAATTGGGTCGTGCGGATCGGGGAAGATAGGTAAGATATATTGGTTTCTGTAGAGGGGGTCTCCGAGAATACCGTTGGAATTGGCTGTACAGGGCGGGGGTTGTGTTGTGGTATATGACTGGCTTGATTGAGGGCAGGGCTGTATGGGCAGGATTGATTTGAAAGTCGTGTTGTGGTCGTGGGGATGTGTTTTCGTTGCTGTGATGTTGCTGTCAGGGTCAAGGGTGATGGGGGCGGAAGTTACGGTTAAGCCGGGCATCAAGATCAAGATGAAGATCAAGCACGACAGCGAAGTGATCCGCCTGAATGGTGTGCTGATTGGGTACAACGAAATGGAGTTTGTGCTTGAAACACAAGAAGGGGAACTTGCGGTTCGACGGGTGGTACATTGGCAGTCGCTGCCGCCGAACAAGGTGTTTGAGCTTTTTCGATTGATTCTGAAGAAGAAGGCGACGGCTGAGAAGTGGGAGCGGGCGGCGGCGGTACTGGATGGGATCGAGGGTGGTCAGCGTTTTGCAGAAAATGCACGATCTCTTGCTGCACGGCTAGAAAAAAAAGGACGGTCCGCGAAAGACGATGATGCTCTAGAGGAAGGCTCTGAAGAAGCAGGACAGTCGCCCGCGGAGGCGATGGATTCAGATGCGAGTGGTGATACTGAATCATCAGAATCACCAACAATCAAACGTAGCATTGCGCCGTCACCTGTTGAAGATTTGCGGTGGCCGAAGCATAACGAAAAAGACTATCGTGCTGCACTGGATCAATTTAGGCAGCGTGTCGAGAATGATATGCGAAGCATCGATTGGGAATGGCGGTTTGTTGAAACGCAGTACTTCGTGTTTTATACCGACATGCGGTTGCGGGAGGCGCGGAATTGGGCAAAGCAGCTGGATAATATGTATGACAAAATGCTTGATCTGTTTGGTGCAGAAAAAGGCACGAATATTTGGAAGGGTAAAGCGGTCATTGTTGTGTTCAAAGGGAAGAACGATTTCGTCCGCTATCTGAGAGATGCGATCGGCAACAAGGATGCAAATAACTATCTTGGGATCTGCTACAACTATTCAAGCGGTGATACACAGATTATCTTCTACCGCCAGCCGGATACCTATGCATTCGGTAAATTGCTTGTGCACGAAACCGTTCATGGTTTTTTAGCTCGCTATCGTTCAAGGGTGCACATCCGTTCATGTTGGAATGAAGGATTGGCTGATGTTATTGCAAAAATGATGGTTGAGAAAAGCGATATGGTGGCGAAGAAGCAACGCAGTGCGGTGCGTATGTTGCGCGACCTGCGGCATCCAGGCGATGGCTTTTTTCTTTCATCTCAGATTGAATGGGTCCAGTACGGGGTTGCATCGCTTTTGACTGAGTACTTGCTTGAGTTGGGGCCAAAAAAATACATTAAATTCATTAACGGTATGAAGGACGGGAGGAATTGGAAGGTCGCATTGCAATCCGCTTACGGTATGGACGAATATCAGCTTATGAAAGTGTTTGGAGAAGCGCATGAGGTTCCAAATTTAAAGCCCTATTCACGTCGGGACATACGGGAGTTAAATCTGGAGCAATGAAAGCTTGTGATGTGGTAGCATGTGTGTATGAATGTTCGTCCTGAGATTGAACAATACGACTCCGGAGGAAAGCCTGTTGTGGGAATGATGGGTGCACCGGGTTCTGGCAAAAGCCTAGTTGCTTCGCAGTTCGGCGAGCTGGGGATGTGCGTGATCAATGCGGATGATCTGGCGCGAGCAGCACTAAAAGATCGTGTTGTTAAGGATCAGCTTCGAGAGCTTTGGGGGGAGAGTGTTATCGGCAGCGATGGCGAAGTGGATAGAGCGGCTGTGGCTGAGCGTGTATTTGATGATCAAGAGTCGCTCCGCCAATTAGAAGCGATTCTGCATCCGATCGTACATCGTGGTCGAAAAGAGATGTATCGGGTGGCCGTGGCTGATGGCTCGGTGCGGGGTATGGTGGAAGATTGTCCGCTGCTGCTGGAAACCGGATTAGATACGCACTGCGATGTGTTGGTGTATGTGGATGCTCCGCAGGCGATACGTGAGCGTCGTGTACGTGAAAACAGGGGGTGGAGCCCGTCAGAATTAGCTGAGCGTGAGAAAAATCAGGCTTCGCTTGACACGAAGCGTGAACGTGCCGATTATGTTGTAAGTAATGATGCGGATCAGAAGCATTGCATGTCTCAGGTTCGCAAGATTATGTCTCTGATTTTCCCCTGAAAACAGTTCATCGCATTGGCCATCTAGTAAGGTGGTTACCCTCGGTATTTCTTGTTTTTATGGGTAAATCCATTTGAGCTGCCCCAGCTGGTTGTTCAATTCCTCAATACCCTTTTTAAATGAACCCACCGAAGACAAAACAGGAGTAGATCCATTTAGGATCATGTTGGTCTTATCCCAACGACCCCGCCGCAGCCGGTATCTATGCCGGTTGTATAGCTAGTAAAAGGAGAGCCATCTCAATGGCTGTCGAACCAAAGGCGAAGAAAAAAGTAACCAAACGGACACGTCTAAAGAAAGCCAGTCGAACAGTTAGCGTGGACGAAACAGAAAACCTTTTAAACGATACGACGGATACCAAAGTGAAACCAAAGAAAAAGAAAAAGGTGACACGTAAAAAAGCAGCAAGCAAGAAAGCGGCTAGCAAGAAAGCTGCGCCTGTTGCGGAAGTAGAGCCGGAACAGGAAGCTGAGATCGAAGAGGAAGTGGTTGAAGCTGCCGAAGAGGTCGAAGCTGAGGTTGAAACCGTCGAAGAAGAAGCTCCGGCTCAAAAAACGGCTTCTTCCAAAAAACATCGTCGCGCCTCAAACGATGATCAGCTTGATGCCGAAACACAGGCTCGGTACGAGCAAGCCAAGAAGTCAGACTTCTCTGTGCATGATCTACAGAAGATGGAAGTTGATGAGCTTCATGAGATTGCGAAGAAGGATGGCATTCACAACTATGCTGGCTTGAAAAAGCAAGATCTCATCTTCAAGATCCTGCAGAAGCACATTACTGCGCAAGGCCTCATGTTTGGTGAGGGTGTCCTCGAAATCTTGCCCGATGGATTTGGTTTCTTGCGTTCGCCGGAGTATTCCTACCTGGCTTGCCCGGATGACATCTATGTTTCTCCGTCACAGATTCGTCGCTTCGGTCTTAAACCGGGCCATATTGTGCAAGGGACGATCCGTCCGCCGAAGGAATCGGAGAAGTACTTCGCATTGCTGCGTGTAGATGCTGTGAACGGCCTTCCGCCAGACAAACTGAATGACATTCCAAACTACGAAGACATGACCCCGCTGCATCCGTATCAGCGTTACGTCCTCGAAACACCGGAAGACCCGAGCAATATTGAGATGCGTATCATGGACTTGGTCACGCCGATCGGCCGTGGTCAGCGTGGTTTGA
The DNA here is from genome assembly GCF_050931845.1 of Poriferisphaera sp. WC338. Classification (GTDB taxonomy): domain Bacteria; phylum Planctomycetota; class Phycisphaerae; order Phycisphaerales; family Phycisphaeraceae; genus Poriferisphaera. Next base: position 1,988,559 of record NZ_CP194516.1, on the reverse strand, counting down.
TCGTTGCGCCGCCGCGTACCGGTAAGACTGTCCTTATGCAGAAGATCGCTAACTCGATCATCAAGAACTTCCCCGAGGTGAAGGTGATTGTGCTCTTGATCGATGAACGTCCCGAGGAAGTGACCGACTTTAAGAATAACACGCCGGACGATGTCGAAGTGGTCGCATCGACTTTCGATGAGCAATCCACTCGCCACGTGCAGGTGTGTGACATGGTGATCGAAAAATCTCGCCGCATGGTTGAGTTTGGTGAGCATGTTGTCATTCTCATGGACTCCATCACACGTATGGCTCGTGCTTACAACGCTGAGATGCCGCACTCTGGCAAGATCCTCACCGGTGGTTTGGACTCAAACGCCCTGCAGCGTCCTAAGAAATTCTTTGGCTCTGCTCGTGCGATTGAAAACGGTGGTTCACTCACCATTCTCGGTACAGCACTCGTCGACACCGGCTCGAAGATGGACGACATCATCTTTGAAGAATTCAAAGGCACAGGTAACTCTGAACTTCACCTTGACCGTCGCTTGGTTGAGAAACGCGTTTATCCCGCGATTGACATCGCAGCCTCCGGCACCCGCCGTGAAGAGCTGCTTATGGATCAGCAGGAAATCCAGCTTGTTTACAGACTCCGTAAGGTACTTGCTGACATGAATGTTGTTGAAGCGATGGAGCTACTTAAATCTCGCCTCGACAAGGTTCGCACTAATGCCGAGTTCCTCATGACCATGAGTCTGGATTAATTAGTCGGTCTATATTTCGAAACGAAAAAGCTTCAGCATGACTGGAGCTTTTTTATGCGCAATGTATGGGATCTACTCAGGAGACAGAGTTTTCAGCCGCTGATGCACTTTCTTCCGCGGCTTGGTCTGAGAATGCAATGCGCGGCCAAAGGTAAACAATGCTCCCCGCCATGACGGCGCAGATTATCAGCATGATAATCGCGATGGTGTACTTGCCGTAGAGTGCATAGCCGGTGGCGAATAGGAACGCGTAAACAAGAATCGTTCCCGTTAGAGAACACAAAATACCGTATGTGAGCGACGGGCCTTCCTTGGAAGGATTAATTTTAATGCCGTTGTTGGCGGCACGCTTGAGGACTGCATTCCATCCGGGGCCGGCAGGTTTGATTTTTGTGTAAAAATCAATCAATCGTATATCGTCCGTTGGCCTAGTGAAATACATTGCGATAACCCAAATCACCGTCGTGATTGCGACGGAAGAAACGATATCTAGGTAGGCGGGTATAAATTCAAGCGGTGAGTCATTGCCAAATAGCGTTCTGCTTCGCAAGGCAAAGAAGGTGAGTGACACGCAGCCTGACCCAACCATGCCCGCAATTTCTGCCCATGCATTGATACGCCACCAGAACCATCTCAACAAAAAGATCAAACCTGTGCCTGCACCGAACATGATGATGAACTTGAACATGTCCGCTGCGGAAGTGGCAAGTAACGCGATCCCTGCTGTTAGCAGCATCAATACCACAGTAAAGAGGCGAGCTACCCAGATCAGTTCTTTGTCAGTGGCTTTCGGGTTTACGAACCGCTGATAAAAATCGTTGACGACATACGAAGCACCCCAATTCAAGTGCGTTGAGATGGTCGACATGTACGCTGCGATGAGCGATGCCATGATCAATCCCAACCAGCCCGGTGGAACGTGTGTGAGCATGGCTGAGTAACCAATATCTTCACCGAGTTTGTCTGCAGGGATGTTTGGGAAAGCTGCTTTCAAGCTTGCGATATCGGGATAAACGATCAGAGATGCGAGTGCGACAATGATCCATGGCCACGGCCTGAGCGCATAGTGTGCAAGGTTGAAAAAGAAGGTTGCCCCGATGGCATGCTTCTCGTTCTTGGCTGCAAGCATGCGTTGGGCAACATATCCACCACCTCCGGGCTCTGCTCCCGGATACCATGAACTCCACCATTGCACCGCGAGTGGAATGATCAAAAGTGACAGCAAAAGCTCGCGGCTCTGATTGGTCGACCAGTCGAATGCAGGCGCGAGATCAAGTTTATTTTGTAGATTCTCATGTGCTAGCAGGTCGCTGAGTGTGCCAACTGCTTCATGAGAAAGTGCGTAGTAAGCAGCCACGAATGCGCCGACCATCGCTGTGACGAACAGGATACAGTCGGTGATGATCACGCCGCGGAAGCCGCCAACAGCAGAAAAAATAACGGTGACTGTGCCTGCGATAAGTAGTGTTTGCCAGCCTTCGAGGTTGAGCATAACGCTACCAATTTTAATTGCAGCCAGGCTGACGCCCGCCATGGCTAAGACGTTAAAGGCGATACCTAAGTAAAGCGAGCGGAAGCCGCGTAGGAAGGCTGCCGACTTGCCCGAGTAACGCATCTCGTAGAACTCCATGTCGGTGAGTACGCCTGATCGACGCCAGAGTTTTGCGTAAATGAAAACCGTAGTCATGCCGGTGATGAGCATGGCCCACCATGCCCAGTTTCCAGCGACGCCGCCTTTGCGGACAAGATCCGTCACAAGATTAGGTGTATCGGTTGAAAACGTGGTGGCCACCATCGACATGCCCAGCATCCACCAAGGCATGGATCTGCCGGATAGAAAGTACTCTGCGGTGTTCTTGCCAGATCGTCTTGCAACCAAAAGCCCTATGAGAAGTGAGAGGGCTAAAAAAGCAAAGATGATACCCCAATCGAGTGCGATTAATTTCATGATTACAGAAAGATATTAGGTACTTATAAGAATAGCAACTAGGAGCAGCCCCATTTGTTGGTAACACATCAATCCTGTGTGAGAATCAATTCTAAAAATGTGCATAACATTTCATATGGAAGCATTATTAAGGGCGAATATGTGGTTTTATTGGAAAATTACCAAGGAAATTTTGAGTGTATTTTACCAATAAAGACCTTTTATTGTCTCAAAACCACGGTTTATCATGTTCTGGCCGATAAATGGCCAGGAATGGCACTAAATGAAAAGATTTGAAATAATATGATCTAAAGCTATGATGTGGTAACAGGTTTCCACTTAATACTGCCTAAAAGAGATTTGAGCAGGGGCCAACGAATGATCACGAAAGCAAATGAAAAGATAGATAGAGCTTCGGTTGAACAGATGGTGCGCGAGGTGCTTCGTGACAAATATCAGGCAGCCAGTCCGCAGGTGATTCGGCCAGATCATCACAATGGTGGGCCCAACCCACTTGTTGTGAATGTATCAGCCCGCCATGTGCACGTTTCACCGGAAGATCTTGAAGTACTTTTCGGTCCTGGTGCTACGCTCACCAAATTGAAGGATCTTTACCAAGACGGTGAGTTTGCTTCCGAGCAGCTCGTCAATCTGATCGGTCCGCGCAATCGCATGATCCCCAACATTCGTATTCTTGGCCCGACCCGTAACTACACGCAGGTTGAGCTTTCATACACGGATGGTGTGTTTATGGGGATTGATTTGCCGCTGCGTTCGAGTGGTGATCATCATGACACGCCCGGCTGCGTATTGGTTGGTCCGCATGGCGCACTCAACATGACCCAAGGTGTCATTCGCGCTGAGCGGCATGTTCACATGAACAAAGAAGATCTTGCGCATTACGGCGTGCAAGACAAAGACTATATGAAGTTGAAGATTGACGGACCGTGTGGTGTCACTTTTGATCGGGTTCTCGTACGAGAACATCCCAAGGTGAAACTCGAAGTGCATATTGATACCGATGAAGGAAATGCCTGTCATCTTCAATCTGCAGCACGGATCGAACTATTGAAATCGTAATGGATCATCAAACCATTTTTGTTTAACTACGAACGGAGAATGAATCATGGCTCAAGCAGCAATTGGCATGATCGAAACCAAAGGCATCGTTCCTTTGATCGAAGCATGTGACGCAATGCTCAAATCAGCAAACGTTGACATGATCGGCTGGGACAAGGTCGGCTCAGGTATGGTCACGGGCTTTGTGTCTGGTGATGTGGCTGCGGTTAAAGCAGCAGTTGACGCTGGCGCGAATGCGGCAGGAAAAATCGGTGAAGTGGTTGGCGTACATGTCATTCCACGTCCACATGATGAACTGAACGGTGTCTTGCCAAAACCAAAGCGTACGGCATCTAAATAACCTTAAAAACCAGCCAAAATCTTCAATATGAAGATAGTAGGAGTAATGAACATGAATGCACTCGGCATGATTGAAACCAAAGGGCAAACTGGATTGGTCGAAGCGACCGACGCGATGCTCAAAGCAGCGAATGTGACACTTGAAAAAACCATCCCTATCGGCGGCGCATTTGTTTCTGTCGTGGTTAAAGGTGATGTCGGCTCGGTGAAAGCTGCTGTTGACGCAGGTGCCGCGGCTGCTGGTCGTGTTGGCGAGCTTGTTGCCGCTCACGTGATCGCACGTCCACACGATGCGCTGCTTACGAATTTTTAAGCCGCATGTGATGTACGCAGTTGTCAGAGTCAACCCTCTTTACGGATCGTAATGTCATCATGACCAAAATACTGGTTGCCAACTTGGGTTCAACGAGTTTCAAGTACAAGTTGCTTGAGATGAGTGATGCTGAACATGAGCTTGCCTCAGGTGCATGCGAACGCATCGGCCAAAGCATGCCGGGTACGTGGCAGTTGAAGGTTGGCGATGAGATCAAATCCGGCGAAGTGGTGTTTGAAGATCATGCTGCTGCGGTTGAATTGCATTTAAGCGAATTGATTGAGTGTGGCGTGATTGCTTCAGTCTCGGATGTGGCTGCGATTGGTTTTAAGGCGGTGCATGGTGGACCGATCAGCGGAGCCGTGCGTGTCGATGATGAAGTGCTCGAAACGATGGCTCGATTCAATGTTTTGGCACCGGCGCATAATCCTCCGTACATCGCGGCGATGAAAGCTCTGAAGCGTGTGGCGCCAGATACCGAGCAGGTAGCGGTTTTTGAAACGGCTTATCACCAGACCATTCCCGCAGCACGTCAGGTTTATGGTGTGCCTCATGAATGGTATGAGCAGTACGGCATCAGGCGGTACGGGTTCCACGGCGCCAGCCATAGCTATATCGCATCGCGCATGAATAAGATTGATCCTGCTGCGAAGCGGATCATCAATTGTCATCTTGGCGGGTCGTGTTCGATCTGTGCGATCAAAGACGGCAAAAGTGTGGCAAATAGCTTTGGGACCACGCCGCAGTCAGGTGTGCTGCATAACAACCGTACCGGTGATCTAGATGTTTTCTCGGTATTGGCCATGCGAAAGCACGGCTTGTCTGAAGAAGACATTTTTTCCCAACTTGGAAAACAAGGCGGATTGCTAGGCATCAGTGGCCTTAGTGCAGATATTCGCGATATTGAAGAGGCTGCTGCGACAGGACACGAGCAGGCGCAGCTTGCGATTGACGCATTTGTTGAATCGTGCCGCCATTACATCGGCGCGTATCTCGTAGCGCTCGGCGGCATGGATGCGATCACATTCACTGGCGGGATCGGTCAGCATGGCAAGCAGATCAGAGCGGCCATTCTGAAAGATCTTGGTTTTGCCGGGATTGTGATGGATGATGTGAAAAACAAGGCGGCGGACGGTAACGATGAAAATCGTATTGATCACGCGGATAGCGCCGTACGGATTTGGGTGCTTCCGACGAATGAAGAATTGATGGTAGCCCGTCAGACGGTGGCGGTGCTGCAAAAACAGAATATTTAAACAATCAAACATGATTGGAGTTAACAATGGCTTCTAAAGCATTAGGTTTAATCGAAACAAAGGGGCTGATCGCAGCCATCGAAGCAACAGACGCGGCACTTAAGTCTGCTGATGTGAAGTATGTGCGTAATGACAAAGTCGGCAGCGGCTACGTTGCGGTTGCATTTGAAGGTGATGTTGCAGCAGTCAAGGCCGCGGTGGATGCGGGCGCTGAAGCGGCTCGTCGTGTTGGTGAAGTGCTCAGTGTCAACGTAATTGCACGTCCGCATGAAGATGTCAGCAAGCTCTGATCACTGGGTATGTAGACGCTGTTGTTCTGCATAATGTAGATCATTCACGCAAGATAGGAGACGGATCATGTTTCTTGGACGCGTACAAGGTCATATTGTTGCCACTGCGAAAGACCCTGCGATTTCAGGGCAAAAGTTGCTCATGATCGAACCGTTGAAGGTTGATTATGTCGGTAATGGTGGGCAGGATGGCAAAGCCAATGGCTTCTCTGCAACGGGGCGCGCGATTGTGGCGATGGACATGATCGGAGCTGGCGAAGGACAGCTTGTTTTGATTGTGCAAGGTTCCAGCGCCCGTATGGCTGATGGCTGCAATAAGTTGCCAACTGATGCGGTGGTGGTGGGTATCGTGGATGAGGCAGTGGTGATGGGTAAGAAGATCAGTTGATGTTTGTGGCCGAACGAATATTTGTAATCCCGCGTGGCGGATTAAGGTAAGCATATGACTGCGGTAGATAATGAACTTATTCAACGGGTTGTGGCGGAGGTGATGGGACGGATGAACGGAACGGCTGCGCCCGTGGCAGGTTCGCAAGTCAATCCGGGGCAGGCGCAAGATGGGTTGTTTGCTGATGTTGATACTGCGATTGCTGCAGCCAAGAAATCACAACAGCAACTCGTGAAAGCTGGTGTAGATGTTCGTGGTGAGATCTGCGATCTCTTCAAGCGCATTGCAACGGAAAACGCTGAGGCATGGGGACGTTTTGAGCTTGATGAAACCAAAGTTGGGCGGTTGGATCATAAGATCGCTAAGCTGGAGCTTCTGCAAGGTGTACCCGGGACTGAGTTTCTACAAACACAAGCGCACTCCGGCGACAGTGGTATTGCATTGGATGAAGCGGCACCGTGGGGTGTGATCGGTGTGATCACGCCAGTGACGCATTCAATTCCGACGATGACCGCGAATGCGATCAACATGATTGCGGCTGGTAACACGATGGTGGTGAATGCTCATCCGTCCGGCGCAAAGTCAGTCGCCTTAGCAACACAAACCTACAACCGCGCGATCAAAGAACAGTTCGGCATTGACCCTTTGATCTGTGTCATCAATCCACCAACCCTTCGTACTGCAGAGCAGATTTTTCAGCATCCTGAAATCCCGATGCTTGTTGCTACTGGAGGTCCGGCTGTTGCGCGAGCTGCGATGAAGCAGCCGAAGCGATCTGTTGTTGCTGGGCCGGGCAATCCGCCGGTGGTCGTGGATGAAACGGCAGATCTTAAGCGGGCGGCTGAGTCGATCATTGTTGGTGCCGCCTTTGATAATAATCTGCTTTGCATTGGTGAAAAGGAAGTCTTCGTCGTCGAAAAAATCTTTGGCACGTTCATGAATGAAATGGAGCGCTCAGGAGCGCAACGACTATCCAAAGAAGAAGTTGATCGCCTCACCAAAGCGGCTTTCACCTGGCAGAAAGATCACTTCGTCCTGAACAAAGATATGATCGGCAAGGACCCGCAGGTGCTCGGCCAGCTTGCCGGGATCGATGTGAAGCCTGATGTTGAATTGCTCTTCGGTGAAACTGATGAGGGTAATCCATTTGTGGCTGAAGAGCAGATGATGCCGTTCGTGCCCATTGTGATGGTGAAGAATTTCGAGGAAGGTCTCGCACTTGCTGTGAAGCATGAGCACGGGTTCGGGCACACCGCGCTGATTCACTCAAATAATCTTGCCAACATCACACGCATGGGCACGGTCATGAACACGACGATCTTTGTTGTTAATGGTCCATGTACCGCTGGCCTTGGCGCGGATGGTGAAGGGTATCCAAGTTACTCGATCGCTACGCCAACGGGTGAAGGCATCACGAACCCGATGACGTTTACGCGTTTCCGTCGATGCGGCATCAGTCAATCGCTTCGCATGGTTTAAGTCTACAAGGAATTATAATCATGCAATTAGCCCGGATACTTGGTAGAGCGACAAGCACCGTGAAACACTCTTCATTGCAAGGGCAGAAGTTGCTCGTGGCAGAAATGCTTGGAGCTAATAAGCAAGGTGTGGGTGACCCAGTTTTAGTGTTGGATCACTTGGGTGCCGGTGCGAATGATGTGGTGGTGATCACCAGTGATGGTCTTGGCTTGCGTGAAATGTTAAATGATATACAGAGCCCCGTACGTTGGTGGACGCTCGGTATTATGGATGAATAGGATCGTATCGAATCATGAGTTCGCAGATTGATGAACAGCTTGTACAACTGGTCACAGAAAAAGTGATCGAAGCCATTGCTGCAAAGCAAGCAGGTACGCTGTCATCTACGGCTGAGATCCATCCGCCCGCAGGAACCTGCACCGGCGATTACTCAAAATTTACTGAGATGAAGAAGCGCTCGGTGTTGCAACCTGCCGCAGCATCGCAGCAGGAAATGTTTTCATCGCCAACTCAGCATGAATCTGTTCTGACAGGTTTCGTCACTGCACGACAACTTGATGATCTCTATCGTGATGGAAAACGTGACATGCTTGTGGCGTACGAAGCTCAGCTGACTCCTTTGGCGCAGGATTTCATCAAGGAAAAACAGATCACGATCAAGCGAGCTAGTAGCTTAAATAGTAAGCAAGCGGCGAAGCTGAACGTGCAGGGCAGGTGGGGCTGGTGGATTGATGGTTTTTGCCCGGTCGTGCAGGAGCTTGGCGGTAAGCTACAGCAACGCATCGAAATGATCTCCGCCAGCCAGACCGGATTGCAGATGATTGAGATCGTGCAGAAACTCGAAAGAATGTTGTGCGAGAAAGATGTTTGCGGTGGATTGATTTTTGTTCCCGATGCATCGCGGGCAGCACTCTATATGAATAAATCGCCGCACATTCGCGCCGTGATTGGGCGTTGCGCTCAGTCACTCAGCGAAGCTCAAAAGCAGCTTGGCCCCAATGTGGTGATCATAGAGTATCCTTACACGAAGGGTAATGTGATCAAGGATTTAGTTTCGCAGATGATGCGATCTATCCCTCAGCCGCAGCCGTTAGTTGAACGTGAACTGCAGCAGCTTACGCAGGCGTCAGTGTCGCCGAGAAAGGATTGTTCGTGCGGATCGGTCGCGTGATAGGACAGGTTGTGATGGGCCGTAAGTTGGCGTCATTGGATGCAGGGCGGTTCCTGATTGTCGAAGCGTTTGATCATCAGGCGCTTTACGGTCACGATAAGCAAGTGCCGCGCAAAGCCTCTATGCCTGAATCGTTGGTGGTGTATGATGAGCTTGGAGCTGGAGCTGGTCAGTGTGTCGGTATTAGCGAGGGGAGAGAAGCCGGGATGCCGTTTTATCCCGAGCATGTTCCGATCGACGCTTACATCAGCGCGATTTTGGACGAGATTGAATTAACAACAAGCTTAGATGTTGTGGAATAGGAAACTGTGATGGAAAAACCAATCTGGCAATTAAAAAAAGATATGTGCGAGATCGGCAAGAATATTTGGATGCGCCAATACTGTGCCGGCAACGAAGGCAATCACTCGGTGAAGGTTAGCGATGATCGTTTTCTCGTGACGCCGACCGGGATCAGCAAGGGCTTCCTTACGCCGGACGATATCTGCCTTGTAGATGGTAAAGGTGATCTGGTCGAGCCGAACAGTAAAGGTCGCCGTCCCAGTAGCGAAATTAAAGTTCACCTTGCGATTTATCGTGTCCGTAAAGATGTAAATGCGGTCATCCACAGCCATCCGCCGCATGCAACTGCTTTCGCTATTGCGGGCATTCCGCTTCCGGAAGGTGTTCATCCCGAAGCAGAGGTTTTCCTCGGTAAGGTTAAGACTGCTAAGTTCGCCATGCCTTCTACTGAAGATCTGCCTAACAGTTTGCTCCCGCTCATTAACGAGCAAACCAATACGCTGCTTATGGGCAATCACGGTTCGGTTAGTTTCTCGTTCGATCTCACCGATGCGTATTACAAACTCGAAATCCTCGATGCTTATTGCCGTATCTTGCTGCTTACCAAGCAAGTCGGCAAGATCAATATTCTTTCACAAAGTGATATGCAGGGATTGTTGAAGGTGAAAGAAAGCTTTGGTCTTCCAGATGAGCGTCTTGCTTGTGTTGACGAAGGGTGTGTTGGCAGCGAGAACAATCAATTCCTCACTACCTTTGGTGTTGAACCTGCGACTGCAGTCTGTGATGGTGATAGTGGCAACGTCGTGTCACGTGGCAGTGACAAGCCTGCGATGCAGAACGATGAAATGGAAGCACTTGTTCAGGCCATCACGACACAGATTATGAAATCGTTAGAACAAAAAACAGTCGGCCAGTAATCGGCCATTTCAATAAGCAAGAGAGAGTGTTACAAATATGTCTATTAAAGTAGCGATTATTGGCGGCGGTGGGCGTGTCGGTTCAAACGCAGCATTTGCCTTGCAATGTGGTGGTATCGTTCGTGAAATCACGCTTGTTGATGCCAATCCCGATTTAGCTGCCGGCGAAGCACTTGATCTTCTGCACGGTTCATCCATTGCAGGCGATCAAATCATTAGTTCTGGCAGCCCATCAGATGTAGCTGATGCTGATGTGGTTTGCATCACCGCGGGCTCTCGCCGCAAGCCAGATGAAAGCCGCCTGGATCTGATTAACCGTAATGTTTCGATCTTCAAATCTATTCTTGATGATCTTCGCAGCAATAATCTCAAGCGGGACGCGATCATCTTTGTTGTCTCCAATCCGGTCGACATTCTTACTCGCATGGTGGTTGAATATCTCGGTTGGCCCGCAGAAAAAGTCATGGGGCTTGGCACGGTTCTTGATACCGCACGATTCCGTTCCATGATCGCTGCTGATCAACAACTTCCGCCTACGCAGATTAAAGCCCTCATCCTCGGCGAACACGGTGACAGCATGGTTCCGATCTGGTCGTCAGCTACTGTTGGTGGTGTCTCCCTAACCAGTATGCTTTCGGTTAATCAGCAGAATGAGCTATTTACCCGCACACGTGGCTCTGGTGCCGAAGTTATCAAACGCAAGGGTGGTGCAGGTTATGCCGTCGGCGTCAGCATTGCGGATGTTATTCACAGTATCGCGCTCGATGATCATCGTATCCTCCCTATCAGTACATGTATGAGCGGGCAATACGGTGTTCGCGGTACCTGCTTTAGCCTCCCCACGGTGGTTGGGCGATCTGGTGTGATCAAGGCCCACGAAGTCGAGCTATGGCCCAAGGAAACATCCGCCCTTCAGGCTAGTGCAAAAGCACTTGACGCAACGTGGGCAAAGCTGAGTTAAATTGGAAATTCGTGCCGCAGTATGTCACAATAGCGCGTCTGGAAAGACTCGTAAACGCACAAAGAGGCAAGTGGTATGCTGATTATTGAACGGCAACAAAAACTGATCGATATGCTCCGTGAGCATAAAACCATGCAGCTTGATGACATGGCAGCCCAACTTGGGGTCTCGTCCTCCACAGTGCGCCGTGATCTTGAAGTGCTGGAGAAGCAGGGGCTTCTTGAACGTACGCGGGCAGGGGCTGTATATCACAGCAATGCTGTTGCTGACAATGAACCCACCTTTGCCCTTGCCGGCCGGATGAAAGAACATATCGATGCCAAGCGTCGGATTGGCCAGAAAGCCGCACAAATGGTTGAGCCCGGCATGACCGTTCTGCTCGACGGCGGATCGACTGTCATCTATGCTGCCCAGCAATTCAATGCCCGCCCGTTACAGGTTGTTACTAACAGCCTGTCGATCAGTAACCTATATAAAGATGATGAGCAGATCGAGCTGATGCTCATTGGTGGGTCGCTTTATCCACGAACCGAAATCACTGTTGGGCCGATTGCGAATGCTGCACTTGATGCTATCCACGCTGACATACTCATGTTCAGCCTTGCTGGCGTCCACGATGGGCACCTTTTTAACATCAATATGAGTATGGCTGAGACCGAACGTCATATGATGAAACGAGCCAGCAAAAAGATCGCTTTGATGGATTCCAGTAAATTTGGCCGCAAAAGCCTTGCCCGTGTTTGTGACTGTGAAGAGTTAGATCTGATCATCACTGATGCCGCGATTGATCCACAGTGGCAAAAAGAGCTGGGTGACCGTCTTGTCATTGCGCGCTGATGGCGATTACGTTCATGACGCCATTCACAAAATTCCAATATTTACCAACGATGATCCTGCGGTATGGTTATGAAAAAGATTGCCAGCTGCATGACTTTGCCTTATAACTCACCCATGTAGCCGATGGATTCGGCCTGATTAGAGATACCTATGGAGAGGTCATCATGAAGTATGCCTTTGCACTTTCGCTCGTTGCGGCCGGTTCTTTCTTGGTTGGTTGCCAAAACCAGCCGAAACCGATGCAGATCGTTCCGCCGCCACCATCCAGCAGTTCTTCTTCGCTCTACCAGCCTGCTCAAGTAGAAGCAGGTGCGAACCAAACCATTGAAGTCGAATCACAGGTTCAGTTTGTCGATCCACCTGCTGTAGCTGATGTTCCTGCTGTGGCGCCTGCAATCGGCGGATCAACTACCTATGTCATTCAAAAAGGTGATACGCTCTGGTCGATCGCGCAGCGACACTACGGGAGTGGTTTAAAATGGCCTGATATTGTTAGCGCTAATCCCGGCATTCGTGAGAAAGTATTGATCCCCGGTAAGACCATCACACTTCCATAAAGAAGAGGTGATTTCATAAGCAACACAGGCCGCTCATAGCGAGCGGCTTTTTTCTTGTGCATGCTGCCATGCGACAGGCTTTTGGATCGCGTTGTGAAGTGATTCCATGTACTGTGCTCGACTGATTTCGAGTACGCCGAATTGTTCGATGTGCGGATTAGAAAACTGTACATCAAAAAGTAAAAACTCTCGTTGCTGTAAATGCTCGACAAGTTTCACCAGCGCGACTTTTGATGCATCGCGTACCCGACTGAACATTGATTCCCCGAAAAACGCGCCGCCTAAATGTACACCATATATGCCGCCGACTAAGACACGGTCGTGCACACTGTCATAGAGTGCGTTATCCATTTCCTCACGATCGACTTGATCAGAAGGTAGCCACGTTTCGATGCTGTGTGCGTAGCCACGCTCATATAGTTCGCAGTACAACGCGATGATTGGTTCGGTGATCCATGTCTCTTCGCGGCCTGGCCTGCTTAGTGCGCATTCAATCATCACTGCATGAAACGCGCGGTCATGCGTTACCTGAAATTTATTTTGCCTTACTGTTCGGGCAAGTCGTCTTGGTACGTGAAAATCGCCAGGCGTGATCGGTTGGATCGTTCGAGGGTCAGGCGAATACCACTGCAATTCTTTTGTATCCGGATCGCCCATCGGAAACGCGCCACTGCAGTACGCATTCAACAGCATGTCAGATGTGATTGTGTCGCTGTTCATTCAGGCCAGATTATACAGCAAACACCCTGAAACCCGATCAGTCCAATTGCCAATTTCTGTCCATTTAACAACATGTTTACGCATCTCAGCTTCGCTTGGCCGCCCTTCGATAACTTTGCGAATATCTTCCCTACCGATGAGACGATCGAAGTGATCTGCTCCCGTATAGTTGTTCGCTGTTGGGTACGTCGCCCACGCGACATCTCCATCATAGTCTCGCCAAATCAGATAGCTAAGCCAAAGTCCAGTCGCCACTGGTCGAAACGTAGATTTGTCAGCAACGTGAAGCATCACGCCCCGGCAAGTTTCGCCTTTGTACCAGCTGTCTGCGGGGATGTAAGTAGCCGGTCGCGCATAAACACCCGGCAATTCAAGCGAATTAAACTTATCTGCAAGTTCATGTTCTCGAATCCATGGCGCGCCGATTGCGCGGAATGGGAATGATGTGCCGCGAGCTTCTGAGATATTCATGCCTTCAAATAGCGTTGTGCCCGGATAGATCAATCCTTCTTCAGCACTGTTCATTGCAGGAGATGTTGGCACAAATGATAGTCCCGTATCTTGCCAATCCATCGAACGATTGTAGTGGCGCATGGCTACCACGTTGAGATCTGCTTCAATCTTTTTTTGCTCATTCCAGTAGTTTGCAAGTTCGCCCATGGTCAGGCTATGCCGAACCGGAATATCCCATCGTCCAACCAATGAATTGAAGGTTGTTTCATCAAGGATTGGTCCTTCTGCTAATCTAAGATCACATCCAATTGGATTGGGTCGGTCTAACACATAGATAGATTTCTTCGCCTTCGCACATTTTTCAAGGATGTGTGACATCGTCCAGATATAGGTATAAAAACGTGCTCCAATATCTGGCACGTCAATCATCAAAACATCAATCTCTTTCAACATGGTATCTGTTGGTGCGAAATGTTTGCCGTATAAGGAATGGATTGGCAGTCCAGTTAAGCCATCCGTCGCACTGCCTACCGTTGCGCCATCCGCCTCTGCTGCGCCAATCCCATGTTCTGGCGAGAACAATGCGACGAGGTTGATTTCTGAGTCATGGATTGCCAGCCGTGAGACCGCATACGGATGTGGCCGTGCTGCTGTGGTTGCAGCGTCATTGGTCAATAGCCCGACCCTGGCTTTTTTCAGTTTCTCAGGAACATCTGCGAGTAAGACATCCACGCCAAACAGCACTTCATGTTTTGTTGCGTTCATGACCCAAATCATATCGCAAAGTGCTGGAGATGTATTGGTCTTATAGAAGTATTTAGGGTATTGAAGGGTCTGCGTCACGTGTTGTGGTGCTACCGCTCGTGACAGAGAGGCTTGAGGAACGCTGGCGAGTGAAAATGAGGCTGAAATGACAATAAAATAACCTCGCTAATCATTGTGATTGCGAGGCTTACGTCAATGGCCAGACCCGGACTTGAACCGGGGACACCGGCATTTTCAATGCCGTGCTCTACCAACTGAGCTATCTGGCCGCGTTGGCTGATCTAAATATCAGAGCACACAAGATTAGCGTTCCTTCCCGGCCTGTCAAATACATCTGCCCGCGGGTTGGCATTCTGTGGACAATGCTTGTATAGTATGCGACTCGCTCCTGATCGCGTTTGCGCCCTCACTGCATCGCTTTCGGGACCTCGATCAGACTATATTTATTGCTTCAGACTTAAACTTGGGAGCCAGTCATGGCCAAGAAGGAAATTACATCGCAGTTCAAGATTCAGGCGGCCGGCGGTCAAGCCACTCCGGCACCTCCAATCGGTCCTGCGCTCGGTGCTCACGGTGTGAACCCCGGGCAGTTTATTCAACAGTTCAACGATCGTACCAAAGCTATGAACGGCAAGGTCGTGGGTTGTGTGATTACTGTCTATAAAGACCGCACCTTTGAGTTCGAAGTAAAAAGCCCACCGGCTGCGGTGCTGATTAAAGATGCTGCTGGCATCGAAAAAGGCAGCGGCGTACCTCACAAAGATAAAGTCGGTTCCATTACCGCCGAGCAGTGCAAAGCCATCGCTCAGGAGAAGGTCAAAGAAATGACCGGCGGCAGCGTCGAAGCCATGATGCGAACCGTTGCGGGTACCGCTCGTTCAATGGGCGTGACCGTTGAAGGCATGGAAGCTGAGTAAGCTTTTGCCGCAAGCCTTCATGGCTTGTCACATCAAAACAGTTAATCGCTCACCACGTGCGACAAATCGTGGGAGATGACCCACCCCCGACCCCGGGAAGATATGGTTTGTGAAAAGCAAATCAATCTGATGGAAATGGAATTGGTGGGAATTCGAAAGGATCCGACCTATGCCTAAAACAGGCAAAAGATTCCGCGCCGATTTGGAGAAACGCGTCGCAGACGTGCTTCCTCTGGAAGATGCGGTCAAGAAATTGAAAGAGTTCGGCAAGACCAAGTTCGATCAAACGGTTGAAGTTGTGCTTCACCTCGGCATCGATCCGCGGCAAGCTGACCAGCAAATCCGTGGAGCGATTTCGTTGCCGCATGGTGTGGGCGCTTCAAAGCGTGTGATCGCTTTTTGTGGCCCTGAGAAAATCGAAGAAGCCAAAGCGGCTGGCGCGATCGAAGCTGGCGGCGAAGAGCTCGTCAAGAAGATCGAAGGCGGCTGGTTTGAATTCGATGTTGCGATTGCAGATCCACCCATGATGCGTGTGATCGCCAAGCTCGGTCGCACACTTGGACCAAAGGGTTTGATGCCTTCACCCAAGGCTGGCACCGTGACGCCAAACATTGCAGATGCAGTCAAAGAATATGCTGCTGGTAAAGTAGAATACCGCAACGACAGTGGCGGCAACATCCACGCAGCTGTTGGTAAATTCAGTTTTGATGACAAGATGATCGTAGAAAATGCTCAGGCATTCATCGATCACATGCACCGTCTGAAGCCTTCGTCAACCAAGGGGCATTACGTCAAGAAGATCGCAATCGCAGCAACCATGACGCCTAGCGTCCTAGTGGCGGAGTAATCGACCATGAGTAAACCAGTAAAAAATCTGATCAAAGATTCTTACAAACGTAAGTTCGAAGGGCTCACCGGCGCTGTTGTTGTGGATATCCGTGGTATTGAATCCAACGATAACAACCGCATGCGTGCTGATCTTCGTTCCAAGCAAATTAAGATCACTGTCGTGAACAACAACCTCGCGAAGGCGACGTTCACCGGCACAGAAATGGCTGAGATCAATGATGTCCTCGACGGACCATCAGCCATGATTTATCCCACCAGTGAAGAAGTAAGTGTTGTCAATGTGGCACGCGAGCTGATCACTTGGTCTAAAGAGCTCAAGGCTTTTGAGTTCAAGGGTGCGGTCATGGAAGGCATCGTTTTCGGTGCTGATGAAATCAAGAAGCTCAGCGAATACCCAACCAAGGAAGAAGCGCAAGCCAAGGTCGTGCAGATCATTCTCACACCGGCTCAGAATCTTGTCGGTGCCATCAAAAGCCCCGCAAGCAACATCGCTTCCATCCTCAAAACTATCCAGGAAAAACTGGAGAGCGGCGAAGAAATCAAGAAGGTTGGCTAAGCCCATCTTCAAGATTTATTCGCAACAACTGCTGCAAGATGCAGCTTAACATTGACATTCCATTGGACTGGCCCCACGGGGTTAAATCGCCGCAAGGTGCAGCGACCTCTCTAATGATTAGCGTTTTAAACAAGGTTTAGAAAAATGGCAGAAATCAAAGAACTCGGCGATCAGCTCGTAGCACTCACCCTTAAAGAAGCAGTCGATCTGGCTGACTACCTCAAGGAAGAGTACAACATCGAACCAGCAGCAGGCGGTGCCGTCATGATGGCAGGTCCAGCAGCAGGTGCTGGTGAAGAAGCCGAAGAGAAGACCGAATTCGACGTTATCCTCAAGGCAGCTGGCGACAAAAAGATTCAAGTCATCAAGGTTGTCCGCGAAGCAACCGGTCTTGGTCTCAAAGAAGCCAAGGAACTCGTCGACGGTGCACCAAAGGCACTCAAGGAAGGTGTTGCCAAGGACGAAGCCGAAGCGCTCGCCGAGAAGGTCAAAGAAGCTGGTGGCGAAGTCGAAGTCAAGTAACGTCGTTTCGACATCTGATTCTGAAATCAGACTTAAAAGAACCGTGTCCGAGTGGCACGGTTTTTTTGTGTCTAGAAAGTCGATCTTTAATTTCTCCGATAGTAATGATAATCGTGAATTGCCGCAGGATGAGCCGACATCGGAATATATAAGCATGGTTAGTTTTGGATTGGATCACACAAAAGACATATTTGTGCTTAGAATGTAATTATGCCTACAGCCAGTCGATATCCTGAACAATACACGTGTTTAAAGCATCTACATGATGATGAAAAAGTGGAGTTCCGTGTGATTCGACCAGACGATGAATCACTCATGGTGAAATTCCACCATATGCTTTCGCCTCTCAGTGTGCGCCGCCGATATTTTGATTCCTTGTCTCTCGAAGCTCGGATTGATCATGATCGCCTCACCCGTATCTGTGATCCGAATCTTGAGAATGAGATTGCCATCGTCGCAGATCATTTTGACAAGGAAACAGATGGGCACGACATCGTTGCTGTTGGCAGACTGGAGGATACAACCGATGGAACATCTGCTGAGTTTGCGATTGTGATTGCTGACGCTTGGCAGCGCAAAGGGCTTGGCAAAATCTTGATGCGGCAATTAATCATATTGGCCCAAAAGAAGGGGCTCGCAAGTATTCATGCGGAGCTGATGCCCGAGAACAAATCGATGCGTATGCTCTTGCGATCGCTTCAATTTAAGATCACGGACGATTATGAAGATCACACCACTTACGCTTCACTGATTATCTAGAGCGAGACATACTTCGTCTTTTATCCCTGATACAATACATCACTGTGTGGCAACATCAGGTGCCGCTCATTGAGTGTATAACTGCAATGGCCTTTAATCCTTCCGACATCCTCGCGCCAGATGGTCCTATTGCCCGCAGGCTTGGCGATCAATTTGAACTGCGCCCGCAGCAACTCGATATGATTCACGCCGTCACGGATGCTTTGCAAACAGGCGACAATTTACTTGTTGAGGCTGGTACAGGTGTTGGGAAATCATTTGCATATCTTTTGCCCGCGGTGTCACATCTTCTCAGTCCAGAAGAGCAAGGAGGTCCGCGCAAGCGCATCGTCATCTCTACACATACGATTGCATTGCAAGAGCAACTTATCGAAAAAGATATTCCATTGTTACAAGCCGTCGTGCCGGATGAATTTTCTGCGGTACTCGTGAAGGGCCGCAGCAATTACGTCTCTCTCCGACGTGCAACGAAAGCCTATGACCGTGCGAATCAACTGTTTGATACAGATGCAGCCTTCCGTTCGCTTGATCAGATCATCCACTGGACCAAACGCACCGAAGATGGCACGCTTGCCACTTTGCCACAACTGGAACAGCAATCGGTCTGGCAGGAAGTCCAGAGTGAATCCGAAGACTGTCTCGGCAAGCGATGCACGACCTTCAACAAGTGTTTCTTTCAGGCAGCACGTCGTCGTATGGATAACGCCGATATCCTTGTTGTGAATCACGCACTATTTTTTGCTGACCTTGCGCTCCGTAAAGAAGGCTTTGCTATCTTGCCGAACTATGATGCTGTTATTCTTGATGAAGCCCATACGATCGAAGATACAGCTGCGGATTACTTCGGTGTTTCTGTTAGCCAATACCAAGTCAACTTTGCGCTCTCTCGTCTCCGTCATGCTCGCAAGAAGCGTGGCATCTTGTTCGCCATGCAGCACAAGATCGAGATGGATCTTTATAACAAAGCGATTGAAGCGATTGAGCGTGTTCGTGTGACGGCTGATGCCTTCTTTGAAGATCTTGTCACGTGGCAGGAAACCGTAGGCAGATCCAACGGCCGCATTACGCAGCCGGATATCATCGAAAACCAACTTACCGGTGAGTTCAAACGCCTCTCACTCGCGCTCCGTATGATCGTCGACTATCTCACCGAGGACGATGACCGTCTCGAACTTCGTAACGCTGCCAATCAAATCGATTCATTGGGCATGGCTGTCGACACACTTATCCAACAAAAACAAAGCGACTCCGTGTACTGGCTTGAAGTCAGCCAAAAATCACGCTTTCGCCGGGTCAAGCTCTGCTCTGCGCCGATTGATGTTGGTACGCTTCTACAAAGTAGTTTGTTTGAAGCCAAAACAGCTGATGGTAATGCTCTTCCTGTGATCCTCACCAGCGCGACACTCGCAACGCAAACCCGAAACGATAACCCAGATAAATCCGGCTTCGAGCACATTCAATCTCGGCTCGGTTGTTCAAACGCACAAGTCCTACAACTTGGCTCACCTTTTGATTATCAAAGCCAAGCGGAGTTGTATCTTGAACGCTCGATGCCTGAACCTTCCAGCAATACATATCTTCAAAAGCTCACACCTATCCTGATCGATCACCTCGAACGATCGCACGGTGGGGCTTTCATTCTTTTCACCAGCTATAAACTTTTGCGTGAAGTTCGCGCTGCGATTACGGAGCCGTTGACTCGCCTAGGCATGCCTATGCTCGTTCAGGGCGATGGGATCACTCGTACGCAACTACTCGAGCAGTTCAAAGCCGATCGGCATAGTGTTCTGCTTGGCACGGATTCATTCTGGCAGGGCGTCGATGTTCGCGGTGACAACCTCCGCAACGTCATCATCACCCGGCTGCCATTTCAAGTGCCAGATCGCCCGCTGATTGAAGCACGTATCCAACGTATTGAAGCACGCGGTGGATCATCCTTCATGCACTACTCACTCCCCGAAGCCATTCTCAAATTCAAGCAAGGTTTCGGACGACTCATCCGCTCCAAACAAGATACGGGCTCCGTGGTCATCCTCGATTCACGTATTATGACCAAATCGTATGGCCGCCTCTTTCTACAATCTCTCCCGGAGCTTCCCATTGTCTACAGTTCTCCTCAGCAAGACCCTTACGCAGAACAAGAATACTCCTAGCTGCACTGTTGATCATGTTCACGCACAAGTTAGTTTGGTATTATCAAGGCCAATCTTTTGATGATATACGTGGCACTTGTGGAGATGGTTATGCCTGTTACTTCAATTCGTCTGTATGCATTGATACTGTTTGCGTTAATATTTGGTATGTTGGCGACAGCAGCATATTCTCAACACACGCTACCTGAAGGCCACAACAAGAACTCACCGCTCGGTACCAATCTTGCTGGCATCACCGATTGGTCAACACAATATCCATTCAATGATCTTTTCAAAACTTCTCGTCCTTGGATTTCAGGATCATCTTCGCAGTGGAACGATAAGCGATCAATCGATGTGGATTCTCATGGATGGGTCACCCGTCTCAAGCCCGGTCGGATTGCACGCACCATCATGCTTGTTGATAATCTTTCTACCTATTTTCCCGGGCGGTACATCGTCGAATATGAAGGCCAAGGTAAGATTATCTATGGCGGTGCTGGACGTGTGGATCAAGAGCATTCTAAGCCCGGAAAGCATATTGTTGATGTGACGCCAAGACAGGGCGGTGGTTTTTTTCTGGAGATTCATGAGACCGATCCCGGGGACTATATCCGGAATATTCGTGTGTACAAGCAAGGTCATGCACCAAAGGAGCATGGGTTATTCAACAAAAACTTTATTGAAAGTCTCCATGGTTTTCGTGCGGTACGTTTTATGGATTGGCAGGTTATTAACGATACCAAACTCCAGTACTGGGAGGATCGGCCGCGCCTTAGTGATGCAAGATGGCGACATGAAGGGGCACCAATCGCGGTGCTTGTGGCTTTAGCTAATCAAGCGAAGGTTGATCCATGGTTTTGCATGCCGCACACCGCGGATGACGATTATGTTCAGCGCTTTGCACAGCAAGTCGCAAATAACCTTGAATCGGGTCGAACAATTTATATTGAGCACTCCAATGAGGTTTGGAATAACATGTTTGCTGCGTCAAAGTATGCGCAAGATAATGGCTTAAAGCTTGGCCACACTGAAAATCGTTGGCACGCAGGTTGGCAATATTACAGTAAACGTTCGGTTGAGATATTTAGTATTTGGTCGGAAGTAATTGATCCAAACAAACACAAGCTTGTCCGTGTGATGGGCGGTTTTGCTGCAAATGCATGGGGATCTGAACGCGCTCTTGAATTTAATGATGCTTATAAGCATACAGATGCGATTGCGATTGCCCCCTATTTTGGTGGTTCTTTTGGTAGCCGTGAGCAAGCCAGTAAAACAAGGCAAATGTCATCTGCTGAGTTGCTTAAACAGCTGACCGCGATTTCTTTGCCGCGCGCATTGGCGAACATAGAAAAGCATGGAATACTGGCGCGAAAATATAATGTTGATCTGATTGCGTATGAGGGTGGTCAGCATTTAGCCGCGTGGCATGTGCAGCCCAATGATTCTATCAACAAACTTTTCGATGATGTTAATCGGCAACCCGAGATGGGCAAGCTTTATCAACGCTATCTGACGGGCTGGAAAAAATCAGGTGGCCAACTTTTTATGCACTTTACCGATATCGGTCGGTGGTCGAAATGGGGACGGTTTTCACATTTTGAATACCTCGGTCAGCCTGCATCAGAATCACCGCGATATCAAGTGATGATGCGATTCATCAAAGAGCATCCGCAGTGGTGGACGGAATCACCATCAGAATAGATCGCTTGCTTCGCCCCATGTTTGTCCAAACACGATTTCATTAAATCCTTTGCGAGTACGTTCTGCTGCTTCCTGCTCACGCATCCAATCTTCCGGCAGATCATTTTCATTGCCAAGATAACCAACTGCAATGGCGGTCACAGGCTCAAAACCATCAGGAATCTGGTAGGCATCACGCACTTTTTGAAGATCAACACCTGCCATTTGATGAAGATATAATCCGTCCTCTGTGGCTTGATGTGTCATATTGCCGATCGCAAGTCCTAAGTCATGTATTGCGACGCGGTTTGGCTTGCCATTTTTTGCAAAAGAAGTTGAGATGGCAGTAAGAATGAGCATCGATGCATTTTTTGCCCAAGCTTGATTCGCTTCAAGTAGGCAACCAATGGCTTTCTCAAACGCAGCGCTGTTTTCTTTGCGAGCCACGATGAATCGCCAAGGCTGCTCGTTGTAACTGGATGCTGCCCAGCGTGCTGCTTCAAAGAGACGATGTAATTTTTCGGTTTCTACCGGTTTGTTTGCAAAGGATCGTGGGCTCCAGCGTGTCACGAGGTGTTTATGTATTTTATAGTGTGTTTTTGCGTGTTTGCTCATTGGTGTGCCTCTGTGTTTATAGTCTAAAGGCCGTGTTCGAGCATGGCCTGATTGGTCAGGATTTCAAGCTGAAATTGTTGTAGAGATGGATCTGCCCATACCCAGAACGGTTGCATTCTGTTTGACGCAAAATCATTGAGTAGGTGTATCCATCGCTGTTGATCTAGCAATATAGTCAAGCTTTCACGTTCCTGCTGAACAGGATCAAACATCATTCGGATCGCGTTTGCCCGATTCTCATCATCCATATACAACATCGCGAGCCAAACAATGGCGTTGTCGAATTGGCTATGATTGAGGAGTGTCGTTGGGTGAAAATTTTCTTGTATCCTATGATCAGTCATCCATTTCGCGATCTTAGCTGTTTGCTTGAGCGTCCAATCTGTGGTTGCTTCAGAAATATCATTGATATCGTCTTGTAACAGTCCGGTCGTGATGTGCAGGGTGCATAGCGCTATGTTACTTCTGGTGTCATTGTCTTCGACCAGTTTTTTTCTGAGTTTGATGAGTTGATCCGTGTTTAATGTGGTGGCTGCGATATGGGCTGCGAGGCAAACGATCGGCGTCTGATCACTTCGTAATGCCTCATAAAAATATTCTGGTTGCGGATAGACGGCATATCGCATGGAAATGATCTTGAGCAAAGGTGGCTCACCATCAAATGGAGCCCATGTTACTTTCTTCTCATGGGCATTGCTTTCGACCACGGCGAGTTTGACCAATGAACCAAAAGGATCATTCTCGGGGCGGGTTTGTGTATGGCCAATACCAAATCTATAGCTTGCAGCGGTAACAAGTGGGTACTGAAACGCATCGTCCCCGGGTTCTTCCGCATGGATGGCGAGTGCAAACTCATTTCGGCTGAGCGGTTTTCTATGGATATTGGGTTGAGGCGAGCTTAGGATCGCTCGCCAGATCGCCACTTGATCATCAACCTCAATCTTTTCACGTTCTAATTCAAGTAAATTTAATATCGCTTGTTGCGTACGTTCTTGTTTTGATTGATGCAAAGGATAGATTGCTAGTGTGCGATAGCTTTTGTCGTGTAGCGTGCGGACGAGATCATTTTCTTGCGGCTTTTTGATCTGCATCATCGCCCAAAGCTTCGCTTCACTTGCGCCTAGGCTCGGTTTGGTGTTTGGATCAAAACGATCATATTCATCAATGAGTCCAAGTAGCCCGCGCAAAATCCACGCATGTCGTTGTACAGCATCACTGCCCGATTGTGAGAAGTTCTTGATGGTATTATGTGATACTACTCGGCTTTTTGCATCAAGCCTATTATTGAGGAATGCAAGACTAAACAGTATTTGCCGCTGAATCGTTTCCAGATTCCCCGCTCCATGTTTCGCCTCGTCAAGTGATGATTCAATCGCCAGCAACATGTTCAATACACGTTTTGAATCGTATGTGCCTTCAAGCTTCCGTACTTCTTCGCAAACCAGCAATTTCCCACTCGGATCATCTTGCTTGCTTATTGCTTCCAGCCAGCGAAGCCAAATATTCATTGGAACTTTTTCTCGCTCCCATATCATGGCGCCATTGAGCATTTCAGCCGTCTGCAGGATGCCGGCATCGTTGGCATATTCCAAGGTGCCAAAAATATCACGGCTAATCTTATCGCGTTTTATCTCATCACCATTCAATGAGTCAATAAGCCCATTCAAAGCTTGCTGGCGTATGTGATGATCATTTGATTGGATGGCTGCGAGTTGATTGCGGTGCGACCACCACGGTAAAACCAATGCGACCGTCGGAACGATCGTTGCAATCAGGATCACATAAATCAGTACAACACGTTTATATCCTCGGCGGCCCGTGTTCATGTCTCGCATCCAAGCATTATATCCCACCGTCGTGGGACACCATAGAAAAACACCCCTCTTCAAAATGAAAAGGGGTGCGAGAGTCATGCAATTTTTATGCGGCATTTGTAATAGCCGCTTATGCCATCAGCTTATTTGCGCCACTGGCCATAGACTGCCTGATCGCCAAGTTCTTCTGCGATACGCAGAAGCTGATTATACTTCGCATTACGGTCTGAGCGGCAAGGAGCGCCGGTCTTGATCTGGCCGCAGTTTGTCGCAACCGCAATGTCAGCGATGGTCGCGTCTTCGGTTTCACCAGAGCGGTGCGAGAGGACTGCGGTGTAGCCGCTGTGCTGTGCGAGGTTGACTGCGTCGAACGTTTCACTCAGTGTACCAATCTGATTGACCTTCACGAGAATCGAGTTGGCGGTGTCGTTGTCGATGCCCTTCTGGAGGAACTTCTTGTTGGTGACAAACAGGTCGTCGCCGACGAGTTGAACCTTGTCGCCGAGTTTTTCGGTGAGCTTCTTCCAGCCAGCCCAGTCGTTTTCGGCGAGGCCGTCTTCGATGGAGCGGATTGGGTACTTGTCGCACCAGTCAGCCCAGATCGCGATCATGTCGTCGGCACTGATGACTTCGCTCGGGTTCGAGCTGAAGAAGCAGTAGCCCTCTTTGCCGAGTTTTTCAGCTTCGTTCCAGAGTTCGGAAGTCGCTGGGTCGAGTGCGACGAAGATCTGTTCGCCGAACTTGTAGCCTGACTTGTCGACAGCTTCTTCGATGACCTGAAGTGCTTCTTCGTTGCTCTTGAGGTTTGGCGCGAAGCCGCCTTCATCACCAACGGCGGTAGACAGGCCGCGGTCAGAAAGAACGCCTTTCAGCTTGTGGTAGATTTCAACGCCAGCACGGACCGCTTCGCCGAAGTTGTCGAAGCCCCAAGGCTGGATCATGAATTCCTGGAAGTCCACGGTGTTGTCCGCGTGCTTACCGCCGTTGAGGATGTTCATCATTGGGCAGGGCAGGGTCTTGGCACCGGTGCCGCCGAGGTAGCGGTACAGTGGCAGGCCACTAGCTTCAGCACCTGCATGAGCGACAGCCATAGATACGCCGAGAATACCGTTGGCGCCGAGGTTGCCTTTGTTTTCCGTGCCATCGAGTTCAAGCATGACAGCGTCAATGTATTCCTGATCACGAGCATCAATGCCCATGAGTTCAGGTGCGATCTGTGAGTTGACGTTTTCAACAGCCTTCTCGACGCTCTTGCCGAGGTAGTAGTCCTTGTCGCCGTCACGCAGCTCGACCGCTTCATTTTCACCGGTTGATGCGCCACTTGGCACCATCGCTCGGCCGGTCGTGCCGTCGGCCAGATGAACCTCGACTTCTACCGTCGGATTACCGCGGGAGTCCAGCACCTGTCTGCCGTGTACGATCTCAATCTCAAAGCTCATGATCAGTTAACCTCATGTTTTGTTGGAGTAAATAAGGAGGGAAAGGCGGTTGCCTAGACCTGAATCTTAATCGCATCCACCTTCCACGACAAATCTTCAGAGTTAAAGGTTTGTTATTCCCTGCGTGTTGGAGCGGCGGCTAGAACGACATGGTTGTGTTTCATTTCTAAGGCGCGTAAAAAATGAGCAGGCTGCACACAGTCATACCTGCTCAATCATGTCGATTTTAATGCCCGTTGGGGCTTGTCATTCCGACTTAGAATGAACGTCTCACGTTCACGCTACGGCCGAGCGAACGCTTGCGGTTCACCATCTTGCGGCCTTTTGAGGTCCGCATGCGGGCGCGGAATCCGAACTTGCGAGCACGTTTAATCAAACTACGACGTTTTGGATAATGCGTTGCCATGTTTCCATACTCCGTGATGCCGGGGCTTTAAAGTCCGTTTACCCGACGTAAATCACTTAATATCAATTAGTTGCCGTTTAAGCACGTAGTTGCCACGTGCGTCCGTAACCTTCAAGGTCACCACGTGTTCCCCCTTCGGAAGGTCGGTAAGTTTAACCGAGAACGCTTCTTGTGTCGAATCGAAGATCAAGTCTTCTGGTAGTACCGGCGTGAAGAATTTATCATCGTCCACGACATAGGCAATCCCGTGGATCGGTGACCATCGATCCGCGGCTGTGCCCAACAAAGTGGCCGCACCACCTTCAATTGCAATCTTCAAGTTTTGCACTTCCGGAGCGGAATTATCCACGAGCACCGGCTCGCTTCGTCTTGTATAGCTTAGCGCCATGTCGCCTGGATTGTCCAAACGGTCGCTTGCCATCACTCGGACATAGTACCAGCCGTCCGGTGACCGCAGCGAGGTGTTCCATTCAAAATTATTCTGCTCGATATCCGTAGCCACATCCACCCAAGCTGTTGAGCCAGATGGCTGGAATTGAATCGCATACAGGAGCTTGTCCCCGTTGGGGTCGTGTGCTTCCCATTCGATATTCATATTGGGATTAGGCTGTCCAAGCTGACTTTCCGCTTGTGCCTGACCCTTTTGCGGCTCTGTATAGCTAGTCTTCACACTCGTGATCATTGGCCGTAGGTTCGGCGTCACATACGCCAATTCCACACGGCCTACGACAGGACTGTTGTCTGAATCGCCGGTCAATGTCACGCGGTACTGAACAAATCTTGCTGGCGGTGAGTTCACCACCATCTGTCGTGGTTGCAAGGGCGATTCGTTTGCTCCCGGCATGAATGCCTGCGCTACGCTCCATTCGCTCCACGGTGCAAGTTCTGGATTTGCAACATTGCCGCTGCGTGTTTCGACAGTTACGCTCGTCCCGTCTGGGATGTTGGCAGTTACGCGGAGTGTTCCCCAAAGACTGACTTGTCCAGCATCAAGCACAGCACTGGTAAACGTGCCGCGTGTTTCTTTACCTGCCTCGGTAAGATCAATCAGCTGCGCTGGGTTTGCAGTCCCTACCAAGACACCGCTTTCGGTGTAGTCCAGTGCCGGCACTTGTTCAGCGTCAAGATTAGATACGATCGTGACTTCGCTCGTCGTGGGATCAATACGGAAGATTTGTCCCTCGTTGCCGGTACCGACTAGGAGCTTGCCGTCGTCTTCAATCATCTTCAAGATCATGACTGATTCGCGGAACACCTGACTTACAAAGCCATCACGATCAATTTTATAGATTGCGTTGCCTTGCTGTGGCCCTTGGTTACCACCTTTGGCTCGGCTCACGTTTGGTGCTTTCTTGCCGCTCTTCGTACCAGCCGGTGCTTGCAAGGTGCCGCTCTTACGGGCAGCCGCCAATTTTTCTCGTACAAGATCACGTAAACGATCGCGTTGCTCCGGTGTGGGCTCCACAACCTCAGCACCGATTTCTTCCTGTTCCTTGGCAATTGCTTCCGCAGACGGTCCATCGTCATTTGATGCTTCATCTGCGGCTTCTGGTGCATCACCTTCATCTGTAGCTGCCGTGTCGTCTTTGGTTTCAGCGACTGCGTCATCTTCCGCGACAGGTTCAGGTTTCGGTGCAACGTCTGGCAGATCGCCTGGGTTTTCACCTTCGCCCGCTTCGCCTTCGATTTTCTCAAGCGTTTCGCCGCCTTCACTTGGGCGACCCTTCTCTTGACCTTCAGCTTCACTCATGCGGCCGGGCTTTGCCATATTCGCATCGGCTGTGCCTGCATATACATTGCCATTTTTGGCTACAAGCAGTGCGCCGATTTCAGGTTCAGCCGCATCAAGAATGACAAACTTTTCGAGCTTATCAGTACCTACGCCACTGATGCGGTAGACCAAGCCATCTGTATCCGTTCCCGCATACAAAAGTCCTTCATCATCTTCCGCCAGGCAAAGCACGTTTACCTGCTCAGCATCTAAGATTTCAATCAGCCCCTTGTTTTCGCCTTCTTCCGCTTCAGCATTAAAATCTTTCGGCATGATCCCCAACACACGCCCTTCGATCCCTGTCGCAATCACGATCATCTCGCCACGTACTAGGATATCCCAGATGTACCGCACATTCTCTAGCTTCGCGATTTCTTTCAGTGTGCCATCATCTTCAAGCACCGACAGGGAACTGGTTTCATCGCTTACACCGACAAGTAGCTTGCCGTTGTATTCACCGAGTGTAAAGATCTGGCCGCTCTCTAGTTCGAGCACGGTCTTGATCTCATCGCCTTCTTTCTTGAGTAGTTTTGCTTCCGCTCCTGCAGCTAGATAAACCACACCCCCCACTTGCTGCACGTCGTAGACAATGCTCGCTTGCTCCGGCATTTCGCCGATGACTTCCGCCTGAGCCGACAATTTAATGTCACCCAAGTTCGTCACCACTGTGTTGTCGGTTGTGCCGGTATCAAAGACCGCCTCGGTGGATTCGACAAACGCATCAGGTTGGATTGCCATGCTGGTCGCGCTGAGTGTCAGCACCCCGCACGCAAGACCTAATCCCATTTTCCTTGTTCGACTCATTCGACTTAAATTCATAAGGCGTTCCTTCGCTGCCTGTCATATTGTTCTAAGTTAGTTCGCCCTAGCAGATGAATGGTTCATCGGCTGGTGGTTGATCTCCCGTGCCCTACATCATGCTGTCCGCATATCATCAATCCTCGGATTTATTCTGTTGCGCTTGCGATGCCTTCGGCTTTTTTCACTACCTTCACTTGGAAGTTCAACGCGCCTTGGACTGCCAAACCGGTATTGATTTCCGATTCCGCAAATTCAACATACGGTGTTGCATACGTGTTCGTTTTATTCATGATCATCGCACGACGACTTGACGGCAAGCCTGGCAAAGCAGATCGGCCAATTGCGATTCCCTTGTCTGCCAGGTTCATGACCAAGTACATCGAATCATGCTTCACACCCAGCACGATCTTTAGCACCTCATAAAGATCATCTACGTTGGTGATTTTCGTTAAGTGCGGCTGTGTTGCTAGCTTCATTGAAGAGTATTGCTGTGCATTGGCAATCATTAAATTGTAGTTGCCTTCTGGCGTGTCTTTCGGCACAGTGATCGATCCGTGCAATTCTTTTAATTCTCCGCCATACTTTTGCACCGTGAAGGTGACATCGACTTGATCGCCTGGAGCGACATCGGCCTGATCGATCCGTGCTGAAACCAATGTTGCTGATTCAACACCCTTGGTGACCTCAACCTCAACCTCAAATCCTTTGATTTTCAGTTGCTCAAACGGATTGTTTGTCATCGCCATCATGGCTGGCAATGCGCCGAACACAATGTCAGTTGCGCCCGCATTTGGGGAAAACACTTTCGATTCAAGCTCGCGGCCACCACTAAATTGAATCTTCATCTTGGCACGCATCGTGCATAATGGCGGCACATCTTGCACTGCTGTGATACTTTGCAGTGAACTGACGAGTGTTAAAATCGGGGTCAATGTCGGATGGTCTACCACACGGTATTGATAGCTCCGTTCAGGTTGATTTGGTAATTTAACTTTCACCTTTACGGGTGCGGTGCTGTAGTAATCTCCTGCAAGGCCTGCCACCGCAGCAGATTCATCCTGCCCGATTGTTCCAGCCATCTTCAAACTGCTTGATTGCTTAAAGCTGATCGATTGGCGCGGCACGACAAAATGCACATACCCAGTTGCCAACGGCACGTTCGTATAGCCTTGTCCAAACATCGCGTGGCCGAATCCAAGTACCCGACCATCTGGCATGACATCTGTCACCGTTCCTGTCGCGGCCATGAGCATATCACCATAAACCAATGGGATACTTAGCACGCCGCCGGGTTGGATTTTTGTGTTCTCATCAATCCCCGGTGTTGGCTTGCCGCCCAAGAGTGCATCGCCGCCGCCCACCACTGTTGCATACGGTGTGATGTTAAATCGCTCTAGCATCGGTTTGGCAAAGGTTGCTGCCGCTTCACTCCCCACACCCATCGGTAACATCATTGCCTGCGTGCCTACCACTTTTTCTTGTGCGGTAGTAACTTGCTCTTTCGTTTCTTCCGTTTCCCCCATCAACTTCATGACCTGATCAAGCACATGCCGTTTGTCATCACTCACGCCTTGCTTATCTGCAAAACGCGCCAGCGTTCGCAAGCTCCGCAAACCGTTTTCATATCCCAACCCCGCAACTTTGGCTTCCGAACCTTCCTTTGCTTCTTCTAATTCTTCGACATCAATTCGGCTGCCAACATTTC
Organism: Poriferisphaera sp. WC338; assembly: GCF_050931845.1. GTDB lineage: Bacteria > Planctomycetota > Phycisphaerae > Phycisphaerales > Phycisphaeraceae > Poriferisphaera. Next base: position 1,958,115 of record NZ_CP194516.1, on the reverse strand, counting down.
GCATGTACGCGATAGGTTGCACACCTGCCAAGCAATATTTCACTTCCGAAAAACCAAACGCAAAGGCGCCAATCAAGCGGCCACCTTCGCCGATCGTTCCTTCCTCGTCTTCTTCCCAAAGATAAATTGGTGAGCCACTCATTCCTTGCACCGGGCCTGATTGGTTCAGTCGCGGCTCAATACATTTGATCCACACCGTCGCCATCTTCGGCGACCCGTCCGGGATCACGCTCACCACTTCCACCGGGAACGGCTCAATCTTCGTCCCGTGGAACACAGTCATCCCATAGCCCTTCATCCCAACCCGCACCTCGCTCACAGGCATTGTCACCTGCGCCTTGGCCGGGACATCAATCAGCGCGCCGCGATCGGCCGCAGCGGTTTTTTCTCCGCTCGGCGACTCGATCAAGCTTTGTCCGTTTACAAAGTTTCCTATCCCAAGAACAAAACTCAGTCCAGCAGCCACGCTCAGCATAGGCCGGTAAAAACCTACCCGTACGCCAAACAAACCGCTCCGCTTCCCAGATCTTTTCAATTCATCCATGATATGCGTGTTCTATCCTTTACAGATGATCAAGACAATCATCAATTGTGTGGCATGTAAAAGTTATAAATCGGCCATTACATCATCCTCTCTGGAAACGTGTATGACCCGATATCTATGACGGATTGCCCATTCATCTGTTTCATCCGTTTATAGAGCCGAAACCAATATAAGATGTTTCTCCGGCGAGCAACACACTCACGTGGGATAAACTTGCGATTCTTTTAGATGATTCCGTTGCCAATCCCCACTACAATATTTGCAGCCCCGCTGACGTAGCGGCACGAGGGTTCGGGCCACCGCCCCGCCGCGTCACCGGATCGGCAAAGAAAGTTGATTATCACACCAAATTAACTTTAACTGCCATATCGACCTTCTGCAATGACTTCGGCCCGTTCTGCGATCACTTCATGAATGACAAGGCCCATTCCGTCCTGAACTACACGTTCAAAAACCCCAAGCTCCTCGAAGAAGCGCTCACGCACGCATCTTTCGCTGACTCTCGGCTTGAATCCAACGAACGTATGGAATTCCTCGGTGATGCTGTTCTCGGCTTCGTTGTCTGTGATTACCTCTACGAGAAATTTCCCGAGCTTCTCGAAGGCGAACTGACCAAAATCAAATCTGCCGTTGTCTCTCGCCGCGTCTGCGCTCAGATCTCAGAGGAAATTGACCTCGTCTCACTACTTAGTCTTGGCAAAGGCATGGTCGGACGCCCCTCACTTCCTTCGTCAGTTGCAGCGGCTGTCTACGAATCTGTGATTGCTGCAATTTATCTTGATGGCGGTTTCGACCCCGCACGAAAATTTATCCTTGAGCATCTTACCCCCATCATTGACGATGCAGAACAATCCTCGCACCAACAAAATTTCAAATCTGTTCTTCAGCAATACGCACAGAAGCATTTTCCTGTGAACCCGTCCTATGTGCTGCTCGATGAGAAAGGTCCCGATCACGCGAAATGCTTCGAGGTTGCTGTTGAGATCGACTCTCGCCAGTTCTCTTCCGCTTGGGCTAACTCGAAGAAAGAATCCGAACAGAAGGCTGCACTCAATGCACTGGTCGAATTGGACCTTGCCACCATCGACGGGAAAGAGAACGTCCACCTCACTCCTGCCGCCACCGCGCCTCCACCGACGGCGCCAACCTCCGAACCCCCGGAAACAGAATGATCGTTTGGTCGCATTACTGTTGTAATGTTTCGATCATTTCACGTACTGCCGAGACATGATCCTTCACGCGCACCTTCCCCCATTTCGCGGCAATTTTTCCGGATGGATCGATCACATATGTTGTCCGTACTACTCCCATAAACTTCCGTCCATACAAGCTCTTTTCCTGCCACACCCCGTATTTTTCGCACACCTTCTTTTCCACATCTGCCAACAAACTAAACGGCAGGTCGTATTTTCCTGCAAATTTCCCATGACTGGTGACATCGTCCGGACTCACCCCCAGCACTACTGCATCTAAACCTGTAAACACTTCGATCTCATCACGAAATGCGCAAGCTTCAGTCGTGCAGCCGCTGGTGTTGTCCTTCGGATAAAAGTAAAGCACGACCCATTTCCCTTTGTGATCTGACAGCTTCACTTTTTCACCGGACTGATCCGCAAGTGTAAAGGCTGGCGCTTTTTTGCCTACCTCAATGCCATATGATTTTTTTGCGACTTTTTTCTTTGCCATCACATCATCCTCAAGCATTTAATGATTCATTTAAACCCACACGCTTCGCGGAAAGGGTCTTTTCATTCATCCAAACCATCCGCACGCAACTTTCGCCATTCCCCGCTATCATATCAACATCATGCCTCCGCAACCCTCCATCATGACCATCGGCAATTTCGACGGCTTCCACCGTGGGCATCAGCACATCCTTGCACTCGCCAAATCTCTAGCAGACAAACATGATGACAAGCTCATTGCTATCACTTTCGATCCCCACCCGATCGCTATCCTGAATCCGGGCAAAACACCGACTCGTTTGACCACTATTGAGCGTCGTATTGAGCTTCTCAAAGCTGCTGGTGCAACCGAGGTTGTTGTTCTTAAGCCCACGCGGCAGCTGCTCGCAGAATCTCCCGAGCAGTTTGTCCAACAAATTGTCGATCAGTATCACCCGATTGCCTTTGTCGAAGGTGCTGATTTCCGCTTTGGGCATGAGCGTGCCGGCGACATCAATCTCCTTCGTCAGCTCGCTGAGCAGTACAACTTCACCGTCCATACTCCCGACACCCTTAATATCACCCTCACCAATAACCATATCGCTCCTGTGCGGTCCTCGCTCATCCGTTGGCTCATCGGGCAGGGGCGTGTTGCCGATGCGGCGGTTTCCCTCGGACATCCCTATACCCTCACCGCCTCGGTTGTTCGTGGTGCGCAGATGGGTCGCAAGATTGGATTCCCTACCATCAATCTTTGCAACGGCCATACTGCCGCCTTTCAGCTCCCTCTGCACGGTGTTTATGCTGGGACAGCTACCTTCCCGCACCTTCCCGATCAAATCTTTACTGCCGCGATCTCTGTCGGCCTCAAGCCCACCTTTGAAAACAAACAAAAACAACTCTTCATCGAGGCCTATTTGCTCGATACCGACCTCGACCTCTACGACAAAACCGTCCATCTCTCCTTTACCGCTTGGATTCGTGATCAGCTTGCGTTTAGTTCTGTGGATGATCTGATTGCCCAGATGCACCGGGATGTCGCGCAAGTCAGGTGTTTTGCTCTAAAAAATAGGCATGAACCTCTCGCTGTTACCGCTTTACAATCCCAATCAGATAGCCGATAAAACAATCACTCCCCCTCACCTCACCCCACACTCGCAGACCACCCATGCAACCTGCGCATCAAAGGAAATACAGGACATTGAGTCAATACACCTCGAATATATCGCTCACGCAGGCTGCGGACATCATCAAGCAGATGCCGCAGCCCATCGCTGTTGTTACGCATGCTAAGCCTGATGGCGACGCGCTTGGTTCTGTCTTAGCGATCACCCAAGCGATCCGCGTTCTGGATATTGATGTACAAGGCTACCTTGTCCCGCCGATTCCGCAGAATTTTGATGTACTTCCCGGCTTCTCCTCTATTCAGGCGATAGACAGCCCCGATGCGCTTGCTAATGCCGCCTCGTTTTTGCTTTTGGATACAGGCGCTAAATCACAAGTTGCTTTTACTTGCGACACGCTCGTGGCAAATGCCGACAACCTCATGATTATTGATCATCATCTTTCTGGCGATATCCCCGCCAAGCACAGGTACATCGATTCAAATGCGGGCGCTTGCGCCGAGATTATTTACGAACTTGCCAATATCCTTACCGCTGATTTGACCCTTGATTCTCAGGCCAAAAATATCATTAACAGCGCGATCTTCACCGGCATTGTCTCTGACACCGGATGGTTTCGTTTTTCCAACACCCGGCCAGTGACACATCGCATTGCTGCTGACCTGATCGAGCAAGGCATTGATCATGCTGAACTCTTCCAAAAGCTCGAGCAAACAGAGCGGCCCGAGAAACTCAAACTCCTCATCCGTGCGATTGATTCATTGGAATTGCTTCTCGATAACCGCGTCGCGATCATGTCGCTGTCGCTCGAAGATTTTGCTGAAACCGGAGCGTATGAAGAAGAGACTGAGCGGATCGTTGATATCCCACAGAAAGTCGCGACCGTCCAATTGGTTGTTTTGGTCAGTGAAAAACGGGATATAGAAACCGGCGAGACGATTGCACGTATGTCTTTCCGCTCCAAGCCCGGCCCAAATGCCGTCGACGTTGCCCAGCTTGCCTCTCATTTCGGAGGTGGTGGACATGCGCGAGCGGCTGGTGCAAAACTCACTGGCACCATCCACGATCTGCTTCCGGATATTAAGCGAACGCTCAGCAGTGCTCTTTTGGAATCCACAGAGCAATAGATTTTGCCTATTTCTTCCATATTGCCCTGATCTCCGACTTTGAATCGATGCGATTGTGACCTTAGTTTTATCATTGTCGTTGCTTGGCGGTACTTTCCACATGATGTGGCTTTGATGTCTACCCCCATATATTGTGCTTGAATGAGAGATCTTCTCTTAGCGACTCTTTGATTGATCAAATTAACCTGTTTACGAATCTCTAACATACACTACTAGCGATTTAATAAGAACTTACGAATTATTGTGGGTAAATGGTAAAGTGAATGTCGTTCATGACTTTGGTGGAAAACTTGTCTTTGAACTGTCATTTATCCGCATAGAACAAATCTGAAGAAAAATGATAATCTCAAATAAACTCAGTTAGGTATTTGGTTTACAGAAAACAGATGCCTACCATCCACTATGTTTTGGGAATTTACTGCTTGCAGGCACAAGATATGGGGGTACTATTGGTTTCTGAGTCAGCGGCTTCATGGATGTTCCCGCCGCGATTCACATGTTTTTGCATCCGCCACACGCCCGGTCGTGTCGGCATCTCAAAACATGCCCCTTGATGGCCATCCGCTCCGATTCAACCGGTCAGCCAACGGGCACAAACAATCGAACCTGCCGAGTACGGAAGCTCTATGCAAGGTGACGACGACAGACTTACCAGCATTGCATCCTAACCTAAGGCAACGATAAGGGGCTGTTATCTCATGCCAGTGCTATCTGATGCACAAATTAAGCAAACCATCGGCATCGAGCCGTTTGAAGAAAACGTCAAACGCCCGGGGATGGTGTCTTACGGCGTCTCATCCTACGGCTACGACGTGCGTGTTGGCACGCTGTTCAAGATTTTCACCGATGTGTCACCCACCGGCGAACAATCAATTGTCGATCCCAAGGTTTTCCGTGATGAAAATTTTGTCACGGTTGATACTGAAGACACGGGCAAGGACTACGTGATTATCCCGCCGAATTCCTTTGCGTTGTGTGAAACAGTCGAAGTGTTCGACATTCCACGTGACATCCTGGCGATCTGCGTGGGGAAATCGACGTATGCCCGTTGCGGGATCATCGTGAACGTCACGCCGCTAGAACCAGAATGGCGCGGCAAGATCACGATTGAAATCTCCAACACGACACCGCTGCCGGCCAAGATCTATGCGAATGAAGGCATTGCGCAGTTGATCTTTTTGAAGGCGGAAGAGGTTTGCGAGAACAGCTACGCGGACAAGAACGGAAAGTATCAGGATCAGCCGGGGCTGGTTCTGCCGAAAGTTGATTAAGCAAAGGTGGATTGAATTGATAACAAGAAGTGATACATCATTCACGATCCCCAAGCCGCGGAATGTCGCGGGCGAGATATCGATCTATCGTCAGCCGGGCAGTACGCAGGCGATGCTGGTTGAGGTGACGGACATTTATCCGCTGAATGATTGTGGTTTGCGGATTGCGCTGACGGACCCGGTGACGCCGAACGATCAGCCGGTGTTTGAGTACGAGCTCGCCGGTCTTGATTCGGATCATCCGTTGAGCGTGGCTGCACGTTTTGTTGAAGAGCTTGCGACAGACCCACGGTTGGCGCTTCATGCAAGGCCGTTTAAGCAGCGGACTGCAAAGTTGACCGGGCCGATTGAGATCGAGCTTGAGCCGATGGACGGCGGGGATTGGGAAACCACTTGGGGGGTGCGGGTTGATGGGAAGTTGGTCGCGTCGGCAGCGGGTTTGTGCCATGTGACCGCGTTTAAGAAGCTGGTGCGAATTTTGCGTCAGCAGGCAGCGAGACATTCAAGTTCATAAAGCCAAAAATTTTCAGAGGCGCAGCCTAGCCGCTCCGTCACTGTTTTTACGTGCAAATTAATTATTATTTTCAGCGGTACGGATGCTGCTGAACACAACATAAATCATACATCACTATGCAGGGGCTGCATCCATGAGGATATCCAGGCGATTCACCAAAGCAGAGCAGAACGTTTTCGACACTATCGAGTGGGCTAAGCGTTCAAGTAAGATCGCGAATCTCGACGGCTCGGTCGTGTTCGAGATGAACGACGCAGAGATTCCTGCAAGTTGGTCGCAGTTGGCGACAGACATTATGGTCTCGAAGTATTTCCGCAAGGCGGGTGTACCGCAGCTTGATGCGGACGGCAATGTACAGCGTGATGAAGAAGGCAATGTGGTGACCGGGCCGGAGCGTTCGGCTCGTCAGGTGATTGATCGTTTGGCAGATTGCTGGCGCCGTTGGGGCGAGCAACACGACTATTTTGATACAGCAGAGGATGCGCAGGCGTTCTATGATGAGCTTGCCTACATGATGCTCAATCAGATGTGTGCGCCCAACAGCCCGCAGTGGTTTAATACCGGCCTCTACTCATCGTACGGTATTAACGGCCCCGCGCAAGGTCACTACTACACTGACCCCAAAACTGGCCAAACCGTTCAGTCTGAAGACGCCTACTCACATCCACAACCCCATGCGTGTTTTATTCAGTCAGTACATGATGATCTTGTTGGCGAAGGCGGGATCATGGACTTGTGGACACGCGAAGCTCGCCTGTTCAAGTACGGCTCCGGTACCGGCACCAACTTCTCCAATGTGCGCGGCGAAGGTGAATCTCTTTCCGGCGGGGGCAAATCCTCGGGATTGATGTCGTTCCTGCGTATCGGTGACCGTGCGGCTGGCGCGATCAAGTCTGGCGGCACCACCCGCCGCGCCGCCAAGATGGTTTGCCTCGACGTGAACCACCCGGACATCGAAGAGTTCGTCACGTGGAAGGTGCGCGAGGAATTGAAGGTTGCTGCGATGGCGGCAGGCATGAAGCACATGAACAAGCAGCAGCGTGAAGCCGCAGAAGAGTTGGGCTTGACGTTGGATTATGACTTCAATGGCGAAGCGTATGCGACCGTTTCCGGTCAGAACTCGAACAACTCGGTGCGTTTGTCGCACGAGTTTTTCCAGACGGTCGATCAGGATGGCGAGTGGGATTTGGTCCGCCGCACGGATGGGAAGATTTCCAAGACGGTGCGGGCGCGTGAGCTTTGGGACAAGATCGGCAAAGCGGCCTGGCAGTGTGCGGACCCGGGTTTGCAGTATGACGGCACGATCAATGATTGGCACACCTGCCCGGATTCCGGCCGCATTAATGCATCGAATCCGTGTTCAGAGTACATGTTCCTCGACAACACGGCATGCAATCTCGCATCACTGAACCTGCTCACGTTCTACAACAACCAGACTAAAACCTTCGACATCGAATCATTCGAGCACGGCATCAAGCTGTGGACGATCGTGCTGGAAATCTCGGTCCTGATGGCGCAGTACCCATCCGAAGACATTGCGCGTCTGTCCTACGAATACCGTACGCTGGGCCTCGGTTATGCGAACCTTGGTGCCATGCTGATGCAGGCAGGGATTCCGTATGACTCGGATCGTGGTCGCGCGATTTGCGGTTGCATCACGTCGATCTTGACGGGTGCATCGTATGCGACAAGCGCGGAGATGGCCGGCGAGCTTGGCCCATTCCCGGGCTACCACAAGAACAAGAAGCACATGTTGCGGGTGATGCGGAACCATCGCCGAGCAGCATATGGCACACCGCGTGATGCGGAGGCTGGGTCTAACCATGAGTTAGGCAACTATGAAGACCTGACGATTGCGCCGGTGCCGATTGATGATGCGGCACTTGAGAACAGTGATGACGCGTTCGGCAATCTTGCGAATACACATGCACTATTGAATCATGCGAAACAAGCGTGGGATGATGCGCTTGCGCTCGGTGAACAGTTTGGTTACCGCAATGCTCAGACAACGGTGATCGCGCCAACGGGCACGATCGGGTTGCTCATGGATTGTGACACGACCGGGGTTGAGCCGGACTTCGCGCTGGTGAAGTTTAAGAAGCTCTCGGGTGGTGGGTACTTCAAGATTGCCAATCAGTCGCTACGTCCATCACTTGAGTCGCTCGGTTACAACGACGATGAAGTGATCGAGATTATTAAGTATGTGATGGGCACGCTGAACCTTGATGTGGCTATCCCGGATGATGATCAGCAACGTATGTTGTCTGAGTTCCTGCTTGAGAAGGGGCTTGTGAAAGAAGACATTGATAAGTTGGTGGATACGCTGCCGACGATTTTTGAGCTGCAACATGCGTTTAATGCGTGGACGCTTGGCGAAGACGCGATTGAGCGGCTTGGTCTGGCGGCACGTGCTTCTGACCCTTCGTTTGATTTGCTTGAAGCCTTGGGCTTGTCCACATCGCAGATCGAGCGCATGAACAAAACGATCTGTGGCACGCAGATGATCGAAGGTGCACCGGCACTGCGTGATGAGCATCTTGAAGTGTTTGATTGTGCGAACACTTGCGGCCCGGACGGGAAGCGGTTCATCGAAGCCGAAGGTCATATCCGGATGATGGCGGCGTCGCAACCGTTTATCTCGGGTGCGATCAGCAAGACGATCAACTTACCAAACAGCGCGTCGGTTGAAGATATCAAATCGGCGTATCATCTTTCGTGGGAGCTTGGCCTGAAGGCGAACGCGCTTTACCGTGACGGCTGCAAGTTGTCGCAGGTGTTGAATAACAAGGTCGATGCGGATGACGAGGCGGATGATGAAGAATCAATCGCAGCCGCAAAGGAAGAAGTGGCCGCAGAAATCGCACAGCTTGCGACCAATGCTGCGGCTCCTGTCGAGAAGATTGTTGAGCGGATTGTAGAGCGGCCGCTGCGTCGGCGTTTGCCCGACACCCGTGCGAGTAAGACGCACAAGTTCAATGTCGCCGGTCATGAAGGCTACTTGACGGTGGGTTTGTATGAAGATGACACGCCGGGTGAACTGTTCATCACGATGGCGAAGGAAGGTTCGACGATCGGCGGGTTGATGGATTCACTCGGCACAGCGATCTCGGTGGCGTTGCAGTATGGCGTGCCGGTGGAATCACTGGTGAACAAATTTACGCACCAACGATTTGAACCCGCGGGCATGACACACAACCGCGACATCCCATTTGCCAAGTCACTGGTGGACTACATCTTCCGCTGGATCGGCATGGAGTTCATTCCGGGCTACCGCGCAGCCAACGCGCCAAAGCGTCCGGTGAAGGATGAAAAAAAAGCTGCCAGTAAAGCATCGAAGGTGAAAGCCGATGCGGTCGCCAATGGTGAAAAACTCAAAGCATCTAACGGCAATGGAAATGGTAACGGCAAAGCACGTATTGCTGAGACGGTGATTGCTGAATCGCGGTTCAAGGTTGGTCCCAAGGCCGATGAACAAGACCCGGTGACGGCAGCGGTGGTGCCGCGGCCTGAAGCAAATGCTGACGGCACACAAAACTCAGCACTAGCCGCATCGATGCGAGAGATGCAAGCGGACGCACCGGCGTGTGATACCTGCGGCACGATCACGGTCCGTAACGGCACGTGCTACAAGTGTATGAACTGTGGTGCGTCGATGGGTTGCAGCTAATTGATAGATAGTTAAGACGGTCCAAATACCCTCACTGAATGGGAGGTTCAAGCGGTCGCTGCCCGGACGCAGCGAAACAACGGAGTATTCGAGAAAGCATGAGGCTAACGCACGGCCGCGACGATTATTAAACCCGCTTCCTTCTCCCACTTCCCTCCTCGAGCATCCTATCTGCTCGATGAGGGATTTTTTTTATGTGAAGTATTTATACGAGAGCTTCCCACATAGCGACAGGTAGAAACGCTAAAATGGGATCATGCCCGAGCTTTCAAATGATGTTGTGAGAGAAAGATCCAAAGCTGAACCGCTCACTGTTGCAACAGTGACGGTGGTGTTACTCGCGCTGATATTTTTACCTGCGGTTACGCCGTTTTTGCCGGTAATTTATCTGGATACATTGCCAACGGTGAGTGAGAAGGGGGCTTTGCCGATGACGTTTGTTGGGCCAACGGGTTACGCGGTATTGCATACGCTGATTGTCTTTGTGTCGGCGGGTGCGATTTTTGTAGCGAAGTTTTATGGCGCGGTGTCACCACGGGTATTGATGGGGATGTTGTTTGGAGCGATGGCGGTCGGGTTGTATTGGCTTGAAGGAACGTATGGGAATGCGCAGTATGCGTCGGCGTTTGTCGCAGGGATTAGTGCGATAATGGCTGCGATACATCTGGTAGATTTTGCGCTGGTGCGGCGGATCGTGGTGGCGACGGCTGTGGCAATGCTGATCCCGTTTGCGCTATTCTCGTTTTATTTTTTATATGTCGAGCATCCGATGACGGTGGTGAATTTTCATGAAAATGAAGAGGCGTTCTTGGCGGCGCGGGGTTGGGCAGCAGGCTCGCCTCAACACCTACTGTATGTGCGGCGGTTGGAATCACCGGATGCGGTGGGAACATTTGGACTGGCGAATGTACTGGGTTCGTTCGCGGCGGCGTTTACATTAATTGCGATTGGGATCATGTTTGCATGGATGAAGAAGGGGGTGAAATGGGTGTTGCCCGTGGTGGTAACAGGTGCAGCAGCGTTGTTAGGTGTGGTGACAACCTATGACACACATTCAAAAGGCGCGTTGTTGGTATTGCCGCTAGGGGTTGGGTTGATGGTAGTAGCGTATGTGTTTCGGAAATATAAAGCGCCGGGGTGGGTGTTTGTCGTGTGTTGTGCGGGATTGATCGCATTGCCGGTGGTGGCTGTGATGGTGCGCGGGATGCAGGGATTGCCGGAATCGGAATTGGGCGAACGGTCGCTGCTGTTTCGATATCAGTATTGGACGGCGGCGGGGCGGATGCTTTGGGGCAGTGGGCCTATTGGTCTGTTGTTGGGGGTGGGGCCGGACGATTTTGGCTATCTGTATTTGAAATATAAATCGGTATATAGCCCGGAGGAGGTGTCATCGGCGCACAACGTGTTTGTTGATTACGTGACAGGATACGGACTGGCGGGTTTGTTGCTTTCGGTGAGTTTGGTTTGGATTGTGATGCAGTCAGCGATGAGGATCATGAAGCAAAAAGTTGAACAAGTTGCTGCAGAAAAAATAGAGCATGATGGGCGAGGCAATCTAACTGGGAAGCAGGTTGGGTATCTGGCATTCATGTTGGCGGGCATACTGTTTTTGACACGGTATTTTGTGACGTTCGAAGAAATGTATCTGGAATCAGCATTGTTGTGGCTGGTCACCGTAGTGCTGTTTGCGGGAGTGTTTTATGTTTTGGTGCGACGGCTTGCGTGTCGTGGACGTGTGGTGAAGTTATCGCTTTTGGTGGGAGCGGTCGCGTTACTCGTTCATAATCAGATTGAGATGTCGTTCTTTCAGTTGGCGTCAGGGCCGATGGTGTGCTTCATGGTGGCGGCATGTTATGTAGATGAACGCAGTGAAGTAGAAAAGAAACGAGCGAGGTCCGTAGCGCGACGGTATTTTGTGCCGATGCTGCTCATGGTCGTGCCGCTATACATGGTGTCGGTGCAAGTGTTGCCAGTGACTGCATATCAGGAAGAAATGCGTATCGCATCGGAAGCATTGGCGAAGGGGGATAGCCGCAATGGATTGAAAGCATTGGATCGTGCGGCAAAGCTTGAGCCCACCGATCCATTGGTGTCGCGGCAGCGGATTGCAGTGCGGTTGCAGTTGGCTTCTGCGTTCATGCATCGTGGCCAGAAAGCAACCGCGTTGAAGTGGGTTGAGCAGGCACGCGAAGATGCCGCTTATTTGATTGAGCATCGGCCCGTATTGCCTGCAGGCTACCGTCAGCTTGCAACGGTGGAGGCTTATCAAGCCTCGATCACGAACACGACGCCGCCGTTACTTGCTGCCGCGAAGGTGACTGAAAAGGCGTTGAAATATGCGCCATACAGCTTGAATGATCATTTGTCGTTGGCGGATAAGTACTGGCAATTGGCTCAGTATCAAAAAGCAGCGGAAGCATATCAGCAAGCGATTGTGATTTCGGAAAAGCTTTATCTTGATCCAGCCAAACAGATGACTCCGGATGAAATGGCGCAAGCACAGAAGCGCATCAGGCAAGCGGAAGGCGTTAAACCTTAGCTATCTTTACATCTCAGTGAGAAATCAAAGAAAAATTAGAATGTTCTAAACTCCGTGGTATAGTGTTGCTGTGGTGCCGCATGAGTTTGATGGCGGTACTGAGAGACCTGTGTTGTATTTCGTATGATTAGGAGAGAGGGGTTATGGTATTGAAGAAGATATTACCTATCGCTGTTGCTACGGTTCTTGCGATTGGCTGTGCAATGAGCGTAAAGGCAGATCCTGTAGAGCTTGAAGTGAGCGGAACCGTAGATCTTGTCAGTGGTAATTACGTTGGTGATGTGATGGTTGGTCATGCCATTAATGGCACCTTTATTTTTGATACAGATGAGGCTAATGCAGCACCCAGTTCACAGACCACACCATCAAATGTGCCTGGTCATGAATTTTCTTCTTTCTATGATTTTGTCGGTGCTCCTTATGGTGTGTCGTTGTCGATTCCTGCCTTAGGTGGGAGCTTCAACAACACAGGGCCAGTCGGTGTCGTCGTAAATGATGATCTAGAACTGACAGCAGCAGAAACCAACGGTATGGTGTCGGATGGAACCTATGATTGGATTGAGATTCTTGGTTCGACAACCGTCTCGATATGCACACATCCGAGCGGGACATGTAATCAAAATGAATTGGTGCCTGCGGATGGCGAAGAGTGGACGCTGGCGATTGTGACAAGCGATACGAATTGGATCACGGATGGTAGTTTGATTCCGGATGCTTTGCCTTCATCTTATACGCTTTTTATCGTGGGTAATGAATTCGATGAAAATGGTAATGAAGTTGGCCTTGTTATTGCCAGTGCCAGTATTGTTCCAGAACCAGCATCAGTAGCTCTGCTTACAAGTATGGTTGGTATTGGTGTATTTGCGCGACGTCGGAAAGCCTGAATCTCTGCGGGCAGCTCATCTTGGCTGAATAGTTTTAGTGACGACCGCAGGCATGTTGCAACCTTCAATGATCAAATCTTGGAGCATGACTGCATCTTCATCGGTTTCTGCGATGGCGAACATGGCTGCGCCTGAGCCTGTCACATGAACGGTACGGCTTATGATTTTCTGGACATGCTCGACGGCTTCGCGTAGAGCAGGCTGTACCTGCATGGCAGGTTCCGCAAGATCGTTAAACGGGCCGTCGAAGGGCAAGGGTAGATCATGTCTGAGCGAAACAACCGCATCGGGGTCTGCCGTTTTGACGTTGTCATTGAGCCTGTCGAATTGTTTGTAGACATCGCTTGTCGGGCAGCCGAAAGGCGGAAGGATAAGCACGATGGGGATACGTTCAGTAAGGATAGATGGCTCAAGAACTTCACCAAGCCCGCGTGCAATGGCGCTTGATTTGCCATGAAATGCAGCGATACCAAAGGACACGTCACAGCCGAGTTGGATAGCGAGTTCTAGAAGCGAAGATTCTTCGAGTTTGAGTTCAAAGAGTTCATTTAGGCCAACAAGCATGCCAGCGGCATCGCTTGATCCACCGCCGAGTCCTGCACCTGCGGGAATGTGTTTGCTGACGGTGACTTCGACGGCTGGCAGCTTCTTACCAATTTTTTCTTCAAGCAAACGGTGAGCACGATAGGCCAAATCCTTCTCGACCGGCCAATCGACGGTTTGTCGGACGGGGGCATCGTCGGCCCATGCGATATGATATCGATCTTCATCGCCTTCAATACATTGAATGGAAAGCTGGTCGGCAAAATCAACGGCAACCATCCAGCTTGCAATGGGATGGAATCCGTTGTCCAGTGGTGCACCAACAGACAATGCTAGATTGATTTTTGCAGGACACAAAAGTTCTGCTTCGGCAAAAGGTTCGACATGCATTAGCGGGCTAGCCATGCAGGTTCTCCGGTTATCACAAGATTGGATTTGCTTTGGTTTTACAGGAGGGTAATGTCTTCGTGGGTGCTGGTGTGCTGTGCGTATCCTGTATCTGAATTTGCGATTGAATCTTGTGCCGAAGCGACGAGCTTAGGCGCGGGGGGTGTAGATTGTGTAATTATAGGTGTGAGGCGCGGGGCAGGGGCGGCTGACTTGCCGGGAGTGGAAGTTGATTTTGTCGTTATGGCGGGATGTGCATTCTCGCTGGGGATCGTGATCTGATCGAGGATGGTACCGGGTTTGCCGCCGAGCATAACCTGGCCATGAAGTTGTGCCCAGAGGGCGGTGGCTTTGTCGTCGCTGGCGAGTTGTGTGGACCATTGGCCAATGATTTGCCCGATGATGCGTGGGAGGATTTGTTGAGCTTGTGGATCAGATTCTGAATCTGCGGCAATCCAGAACATGAGTTGATAGAGGGCGGGTTGTTCAGTTGCAGTTTGGAGGTAAAGAGTAACGCTGCTGCTGATGGATTGATTTTCATCAAGCATGTCGCGGACGGGGGCAAAACGTCCTTGAAGAACAGCGTCAAGAAGCTCGGTTTTATCTTTGAAATAGCGGTAAATCGAACCAACAGCGCAGTCGAGACGTTTGGCTATTTTACGGATGGTGGTGCCGTCATAGCCGCTTTCAAGTAGGCAGCTCAGTGTGGCGTCGAGAATTTGCTCACGACTAAGGTTTACAGGCGTTTTTGCTGGTGCCGTGGGTGTTGTTTGCGAAGCGATCGCGCTAAGAGGAAGCCGATTTTCATTATTGGTTAGGGGTGATTCAGGTCGAGAAATGGGGTGGTTTGTATCTTGGAAAATCGCGGGTTCTGCTGAAAGCGTCGTCATGGGTTCACCTCCATGTGAACATGTGTTAATTGGCGCAAATCCATTTGCACTGAGCCGTGTTCAGCACGGCAACTATAGTTTCGGCTGTGTGCGTCGGGCTGTCAAGCTTTATCGGATTGCTCACGTGGCTGATCTGCGGTATGGGCGTCTGCTGAGAAAAAGACCCAGCATCAGCGCCGAGAGGGAGGCCGGCTCGGGGATGGGCTGCAGGAATTGATCCTGATTCAAGGCTCCTTGTGAGATGCGGGCAAACTGAACGTCGCCGTGGAAACGCCGGTCGCCGGGGCTCGAACTGTTAAACGCGCCGATGATCAGGTCGCGGTTATTCGCAAAACTGCCGGTGGTGTCATCCACCTTCGTGTCGATCAGCACATGATCCAAATACAGCTTGAGTTGATTGGTGGCCGCATCGCGGACCGCAGCTACGTGATGCCATTCGTCATCATCTACTCTCACTGATGATTTGGCCGCAGCCGTTTCATTGCCGTCATCGACAAAGAATCTGACTTTGCCGTCCTGAATACGCAGCCAGTATGACTCTGAGTTTGAACCGACATCTTTTGCAATCAGCGGCATGATGTCATTCAACCCCGCGCCGTGGTCGGTGGTTCTGAACAGGATTTCAAGCGTGAAACTTTCATCAGCTTCAAAGTCAAAGAGATGATCGGTGGTGTCGTCAACGCGGATATAGTCGTTCTGCCCGTCAAAGTGCATCGCGGTGGTGCCATGATTGCGGTAGCGTGTATCACCGGTCACCACCGTGACGCCGTTACCGACGAGTGTGCCGTTGATGCCGTTGCCTTGCGTGTCGTGGATGGTGCTGCCGGCACTGATCGTTCCACCGGTCGTGTTGCTTGTTGATTGAAACTGCATCAGCGTCGGCGACTCAACCCATGACTGTGAGAAACGAGCAAAGCTGATCCTGTCGTAGTATTTTGACGACCCGTTTTCATAGAGCATTCCCATCATGGGATTACTCACGCCGTTGCCGGAGATCTTGGCCATGTCGCTGTACCCCGCAAGCCCGCGCCGCAGCATCTTGCCGTCGGTCCATGTATCGGTTTCATCATAAGAAAGTTGCAGCGTCATCTCCCGCCGATCCGTTTCGTGCTTCGGATGCGAAAGCAGGATGCGATTGCGATCATCTCCCTCATCGACCGCGGTAAATCGCTCGACAGATCCTTCGACGACCGGATCAAGCTGATCAAAATCGATCGCGCCGCTCAGGAAATTTTCCCCGCTGTTTTTAAGGTACGAAGATGCGCGGTAGTGATTGCCATCTGGCGCGGTCGCACGGTTGCGCGAGTTCACATAGACATTGCCATTGGTGAGTTCGACGAGCTGGCTTTCGCTGGGGTTGAAGTCTCTCCCACTAACGTCGCGCATCTGGCCGCCCATGTTCCAAGTGACGCCGCCATCATCACTGTAAAACGCCGTCGCGCCGCGCTCGCCAGAGTTCGGGCCGCCATCGAACGGGCTTGCCAGCAAAATCCTGCCAGCATGAGCGCCGCGTGTGAGCTGGATGCCGCCGCCCGGGCCGGTGGCAAACCATCGCCAAGAGGGGTCTTTCACTTGTGAGGTAATCTCAGTTGGGCTGGACCAGGACTGGCCGTTATTCGTGCTGGTCTGTACCCAGACAGTGCGGCCACCATCGCTTGTGCCGTTGGTGATTTCGGTTTGTGTGTCTTGGCCGAGATTGCGCGTGGTTACTAGAATCAGGTTCCCAGTATTTGTGTCGAGAATGGGGACCGGGTTGCCGACGGTATGCCGTCCGTAGTCCTGCACAAGTTGCAACGAGCCCCATGTTCGCCCGTTGTCGGTGCTGCGTTTCATCATGATGTTGATATTGCCGGTGTCGCTTGCGCTGTTGCGTCGCCCTTCTGCAAAGGCGAGTAAATCGCCATTCGCAGCCTTGACCAATGCGGGGATACGAAAAGTGTCATAGCCAGCTTCACCGCGCTCAAACACCACGCTATGTTGAACGGGCTGAGCACGAAGTGAACTTGCGCCAAACAAGCACAATGCGGCTATTAGGGGCAATCGTGCTGCTTTAAGCATATTGCTTATGGTTTTCATTTGTCTCACACTCCTATGCTGAATGAACTAGCATTTAATTTATGGTTGCTGCGATTGCTTTTTCTTCAGTCGCAGTTGCTTTGTGATTTAACGGTTGGATAAACTGCTCAGGTTTTAGCGCGCCGCTGGATACACGGATGAACTGAATATCGCCAGCAAACCGCCGCTTGCCCGGTTTCGCGCTGTTGAACGTCCCGATTTGGATCGGAAAGTCATTGGCTAAAGGCTGATCGGTATCATCAGTATCAACACCCACCAGTTTGTGATCCAGATACATTCGCAATTGTGGGATTGATTTATCTCGAACAATAACAGCATGGTGCCATTCACCATCATTCACCGGATTTGGTGTCATGATGCTTGTATTGTGTTTTCCATCTTCAAGAAACACCCGCAATCGTCCGTTCTGTACACGCACCCAATAGGAAGGATGGTATTTTCTAACATCCTTTGCGAGCAGTGGGCCCGAACCCTCGCTGTCGCCATCATGATGTCCTTCAGTGCGGAATAAGAATTCCAATGTAAAATTTTCAGTTGCTGCAAAGTTTAGTAAATGATCTTTTTGGTCTGGTATTTGGATACTGTCGTTCTTGCCATCGAAGTGAAATGCATACTTGCTGACATGATGATATCGTGGATCACCATTCACAATGCGAATGCCGTTGCCGACTAGTGTGCCGTCAACACCGTTTCCTTGTTGATCGCGTATAGTGGCGCCATTCCTGATTTTTTTGTTCAGTTGATACTGGCTTGCGTCAATTTGCAGTAATACGTTGCTTTTAGCCCAAGATGCAGACACTTTCGCAAACACAATGCGCTCATGATAGTTTTTGTCGCCTTGTTCATAGAGTACACCTACTGAAGATTCCCCATGATCCGTTTTAATTGGTGTGATATCGCTATATCCGCATGGCCCCCGGTATAGCAGTTTTTCACTCGACCATGTCTTGGTTTCATCTTCTGATACGTGTATGGTGAATTCACGTCGTTTGCTTTTGTGTCTTGGTTGGGTATGAATAATAAGAGGATTGATAAGGCCATCCGATTTGGAAGAAAATCGTTCAATAGCACCTTCAACTAGTGGATTGGCAAGGTGTGTTTCTTGAAAACCATGAATGAATTTCATACCACCATCGGTCATATAGCTGGCGGCTTGATAGAACTGCTTTGTTCCATCATGTGCTCTGTTGCGAGAAATGATATAAACTTGGCCGTTTTCCAGTTCAAGTAATTGGCTTTCGCTAGGCAAATATTTTTTGGATTTCATGTTCCGTGCAATGCCACCTTTGTGCCACTGTTTGCCACCATCGTCACTATAGATGAGTTGGACGCCGCCCCCCTTGCCGCTTCCAATACCACTATTGAATGTACTGGCAACGATTAATCTTCCTTTGTGCTTGCCATGTTGTAATTGAATCCCGCCACCCGGGCCTGTTGCGTACCATCGCCATTTGGGATCCTTGACCATGTCGGTGATTTCAATTGGTGTTGACCAATGAACGCCGTGGTCTTGACTGATCGTGACCCAAGCACGGCGGGTGTCCTCGGATGTCTGGTGCTGGATCTTGTGTTGCGAATCTTGCCCGTTATTCGTGCAGTAAACCAGAACAATATTTCCGGTGATACGATCGAGAATGGGGACCGGGTTGCCGGCAGTATTCTGCCCATGATTCTGTACAACAGTTAGTTTTTCCCATGTTTCGCCGCTATCGGTGCTACGTTTCATGACAAGATCGATGTCACCTGTATCTGATCGACTGTTAACGCGCCCTTCGGCAAAGGCAAGGAGATCGCCATTTTTAGCTTGAATGATGGTAGGAATTCGAAAGGTTTTATAACCAGCCTCCCCATCTTTAAAAACCACGCGCTGCATAACAGAGGTTTCATTTGCCAAGAGATAAGGTGAATAGGAAAGTGAAATGAGAAGGATACACATCATAAAGATGCGCGAGCCGTTAATGCCAGCAAACATATGTAATGCTCCTTGTGATTATCTTCATACTTTCAAGTGAAAGCAGTGTGTTTCATGATTGAGTTTTCAGGACCGCAAAGGATTCGTGTGTCAGTTCTTCCTGCCACCATTTGCGAAAATCTTGTTTTATTTGCTCGACGAGCGGTTGTGAGACAGGTGTATAGGGATCGCGCGTATATCCAGGATCTTCAAGAAAGCCTGACGCTTCACCTCTTGCTTTGCCAATGATGCCGTGCAAATATCCTTGCCCGACGATGGGTTCGATACAAGCTTTCTCCCAACGATTGAATTTAGATTGCATTTCCATAGCTTCAGGCCAGCGTTGTTCTTTGCAATGGTTAAGTAGCTGGCGATGCCAATCGGGGAGTGTATTGACCCAAAAACTATATGTGCCGCGGCCGCCAAGCATCATGCCGGGCACGACAGTAAAGTCCGTCAGCATGTGAGCGATTTGAGGCGTAGAACCGATGATGTCGGAGAGTTCAAGAAAGTTCTGTGTGCCGAGTTTTGTACCAATAAATTGCTCTGGAAATTCCGAAGCAAGCCAGCGGTATTCATCCGCGCCCATGTGGACGTGTCCACGTGGTGTGTTGTAGTGAATCCACCTTGAACTAGGGACAGCTTGGGCTAATGTTGCCCAAAAATGTTTGACATCTTCCTTGTTCAAAGGCATCCAATAGGGATAGCAAATGTGTACAGCTGAAACACCATGATCAAGACAAACTTTGATGCGATCAATGATGCCTTGCGTGTTGGTCCAAGTCACGCCGATTTGGATGCTGCAGTTATGTGGGGCCATGTGATGAGTAAAGGTTGCGACAAAGGATGCGAATTCGTCAAGTTCGATTGCATAAAATTCACCATCACTGTCAGTGCAATAAATGCCATCACAAGGGATGGATGCAAGACGATTGATGTTACGCTCAAGTATTGCCTCATCGAGTTTGCCATCTTGTGTCCATGGCATCGGCACGGCAGACCATAGGCCGTGAATATCGTTGGCTATGCGGATGTCATACATGCAGAGTCACTTTCTAAGTATGTGCAGCTATGGATGTGTTTGCAGTTTTAAGCCAATCGAAGAACCCGATTGATGTGAGCGCATCTTGAAGTGCATTGTATTCAGCATCAGATAGGTTTTTGAGAGGAAGGCGGGTTGGACCGCAGTCGACACCTACCATCTTCATAATGGCTTTACCTGCGATGATTCCACCGCCATATTCATGCAGGAGTGAGATCATCTGATTGATTCGGCTCATGCAAGCCTGAGCTTCAGACATTTCACCTGCTTCATAGTGATCAAGTAATTGACAGAATAGCGGTGCTGCGTAGTTGTAGGTTGAGCCAGTGGCGGCATTCGCTCCCATGGCCAGTGCTGCCAAGAGCATTTCATCACAACCAAAATAAATTGAGCATGCATCATCATTCATCTGCAAGCAGAGATTCATTTCATAAAGATCTTTGGCTGAGAACTTGATGCCACGAAACGTTGGTATACGCTGCTTGGCGAATTCGATGTATTTGGTCATGGCATAACCGGATCCCGAAATGACCGGCGAGTTATAAAAGAACATGGGTGTGTTTGGTGCCGCAGCAGAAATCGGTGCGCACCAATCACAAAGCGCTTCTTCCGATGCAGGTTTGAATAATCGTGGACAGCTAGTCAGGATTTCATCTGCCCCAATAGATTCGGCATGTCGTGCAAGTTCTTTGGCAGATTCAAGTACGTCGTGGCCAACATGTGCGATAATCGGGATCTGATTGTTTGCGGCATTAACGTAAGCTTCATGTAGGGCCATACGTTCTTGGTCAGAGAAGCTCGCATATTCACCGGTGAGTCCGCCGACGAGCAAGCCGCCAATACCATTATCAATAAGATGAGAAACGATCGTGGGAATGCGATCCAAAGCTAGTTTGCCTGATGTCTCGACGGGTGAAAAAACAGCTGCAACTAACCCGTTATGTCTATTCGCCATTCGTTTATCTTTCATGGAATGAATCTGTGATTGCACGGAGTAACACCTCCTGAGCGACCGCAGCGTAAAATAATGTAAGTGCTTGCATCCTACTTTATGGTTTCTGTGGGCTCAATTAAAATTACGTAACTATAAGAAATATATATTATGCATCATATTGACGTCATGAAGCAACAAAAATATAATGCTTGGGTGTCAAAAATATTTCTTGAAGAATTTTTAATCATTCGGTAAAGTGCCTTTATCATGCGAAAAACCGGATCTATGAATGTGAAATCGCTTGCGGATTTGATTGAGGCGGATATTCGCCACAGGCGGCTACAGTCTGGCGACCAGTATCTCAATTCAGTCCAGACCGCGCGACGATTCAGTGTGAGTACCGGTGCGGCCAACAGTGCGTTGCAACTTTTGGCGCAGCGAAAGATAGTAAAACGCAAACAGCGTTTGGGAACTTTTGTGACGTTGTCTGAGCATCAAGCCTTGCCGGATGCACCGGTAGGTGAAGTGCATTTAATGTTGCACAAATCGTACCTAAAGAAAGAGGGATTGCTTGCAGATGGTGTTGTGGTAGGGATTCAAAGTGTACTGCCAAAAGCGAATATACAACTCGATTTTTTGCCGACGTCAGATGAAGGTGCCTTTGTAGATGAGTTGATTCATGCAACTTTGAAGAATGATCAGCGGGCAGGATTTGTAGTCGTTCGAGCATCATTGGAAACACAGCGAGCGGTTGGCCGTTCTGGTTTGCCTGCTGTGATTCACGGAACAACCTGTCCATCAGTTGAAAATGTTAGCTCACTGGATCGCGATAATGCGCAGTCAGGGAAGTTAATCATTGAGTATTTCGCAAAACATAAATGTAAGAATATTTTAGTTTTACTACGAAATCAGATGCAGCCCGGACACAACGTTATTGTGGATGCGTTCCGTAAGAATGCATTAGACCATGGGATTTCGACAGACCGAATTGTTTATCGTTTCCTGCCAACCGATGATGTTGCAGCAGAACGTGAAGTACTCAATTTGGCGGGAGAAGCATTTAAGCAGAAGTGCGGAGTGATTTGCGATGCTCGCCCGATTGCGGAAGGGGCAATTAAAGCGATTGCTCAACTTGAACTTCCAGAACGTTTGAAACCGGAGCTTGTATCAACGACGGTGTTCATGCAGCCAGGATTACCGAAACCGACGTATCCCTATATCTATCCAGAGATTGCACCGCAGCGGATCGGAGAACGCATTGGTGAGCTTTTAGTTAAGCAGGCATCAGGAAAACAAACTCCCGTTCACGCAACGTATCCGGTGGCACTGATTCATCCTGGCATGATTTAATTTAACACCCGTCATTTCGTAGGGTTTTAACGCCGCACGCTTTGCGTGATTGGCAATAGTTGTACTGTCACGATTTTCGATTCTTGGTAAGCAGCCTAAGAAAGTATCTCTCGTTATGTCAATCAAATCTAAACGAAGCGGCATTTCATACCCATCATATTTGTTCTTTATTGTATCGATTATATCATTATCGATAACATTTTCGTGTTTCGCTGAGGAGGGCAAAGACGAAACAAAGGGAATTGCAGGTCATTGGGAATGGAATTCATTGCCAGCATTGCCCGATCCGGTAGGTGTCGCGAGTCCTTTTGTTGGTATTCATAACGATGCGCTCATCGTAGCAGGGGGAGCTAATTTCCCCGAAGCTTCGCCTTGGAATGGTGGCAAGAAGGTATGGACAGATGCGATTCACGTGATGACCTCTGATGATAAGGGGACGAAGATATGGCGAGCCAATGTCGGCAAGTTGCCGCATCCAGTTGCTTACGGTGTTTCAATTACGACTGAGGATGGCGTGTTGATGATTGGTGGCTCGGATCAATCCCAATGTTACAGTGATGTGCTGCAAGTGTCGTGGGATGGTCAGCACGGGATTATGATCACGCAGTTGCCGCCAATGCCGAGGCCGCTTGCGTTTGCGACTGGTGCATGTGTTGGAGATACGGTTTACGTAGCCGGTGGGCAGGTTGCCACGAGTAGTGCAGAGGCAAGCTCGCATTTCTTCAGTCTAGATTTATCGAAGCAAGGTAGTGATGAATTTGCATGGAAGGAAGAGGCGACATGGCCTGGACCACCTCGCGTGCTTGCGGTAAGTGCGGTGCAGAACGAGGGCAAGGGCAAATCGTTTTATTTGTTCAGTGGACGTAATGTTCAGCCAGGATCTGCAACAGAACTGCTGTCAGATGCGTATCGATTTGATCACAAAGAAAAAACATGGGAAAAACTGCCAGACATCATTCCGGATGGTGAGAGTGAGGCACTTTGCATGATGGCAGCTACCGCGTTGAATACCGGTACATATGGTATTTATCTGATGGGCGGTGACCATGGTGAAGAGTTTATGGTACTTGAGGGGTTGAACAAAAAGATTGCTGAAGAACAGGATCATGTCAGAAAAGCGGTCCTACAAAAAGAGTTAGTTGATCGGCTTGAGAATCACGGAGGTTTTGCGGGAACGATTCTGGCGTTTAATACAGTGACGAAAACATATGCACGGATGGGTAAGCTACCTTCACCATCGCCGGTCACGATGCAGGTGGTGCGATGGGGGGATAAAATTGTGATTCCAAGTGGCGAGGTTCGGCCAGGTGTGCGCTCACCAAATGTTTGGAGCGGCCAATTCATCGGTGAGCCCCATGCTTTTGGTTGGTTGAATTACACGGTGTTGATTGTGTACTTGTTAGGAATGCTCGTCATTGGTTTTTATATCTCAGGGAGGGGTGGAACGACGGAAGATTTCTTTCTTGCGGGTAAACGCATCCCATGGTGGGCAGCTGGCCTGAGTATCTTCAGTACGCAACTTAGCGCGATTACTTTTATTGCGATCCCTGCTAAAACATTTGCAACGGATTGGACGTATCTTGCACTGAATGGAACGATTCTGCTGAGTGCACCGATCGCGATTTACCTGTTTTTGCCCTTCTTTTGTAGGCTTAATGTGACGACTGCATACGAATATCTTGAGATGCGATTTAATATGTTTGCGCGAATGATTGCCAGCGCGATGTTTATGTTCTTTCAAGTGGGCCGGATTGGTATTGTGCTATTCTTGCCATCGATTGCGTTAGCACTAGCGACCAATCTACCGGTGGAAATTTGTATCCTGATCATGGGAGCGATCACGATTGTTTATACCGTGATGGGCGGAATTGAAGCCGTCATCTGGACAGATGTGATTCAGACGGTGGTGTTGCTGGGAGGGGCCGGGGTTTGTTTGTTCATTATGATTTCAGGTGCAGATAATCCATGGAGTAATGTTCAGCTTGGTCATGCACTTGATGCAGGTAAACTTAAAGCTGTTAATTTGATGTTCAGGCTGGATTCACCGACGTTATGGGTGTTGTTAATGGGTGGGATTGCTGGGAACATCATTGGTTATGGTACAGATCAGAGCGTGATTCAACGCTATCTGACGACTAAGAATCAGGGGGAAGCTGCGAAAGGAATTTGGACATCAGCGATGATGGCAATCCCGGCCACGTTGCTATTCTTCGCACTCGGGACGGGGATGTACCTTTTCTATCATTCAAGCAGCAATCACATTGATCCGAACTTGGTTCAATCGGATGCGGTACTACCTTTGTTTATCACTCAGAATTGCCCTGCCGGCATTGCAGGACTCATCATTGCAGGTATTTTTGCCGCTGCAATGTCAAGCCTCGATAGCAGCATGAACTCAGTTGCGACCGCATTCACGACCGATTTCTACGCACGATTATTGCCGGACACATCAGATAAGAATCGCTTAGGTGTGGCAAAAACAATCACGGTGTTGGTCGGAATTTTTGGAACAGTGTTTGCGCTGGTATTGGCGATGTGGGATATCAAATCGCTATGGGATTCGTTGTCGGCATTCGTCGGTTTGTTTGCGGGTGGGATTGGTGGCGTATTCCTGTTGGGGATGCTCAGTAAACGTGCGAACGGCATCGGCGCGGTCATGGGCTTGATTGCTAGTGGCGGTGTTCAGTATGCGATCAGTACCTATACGGATATCTCGGTGATCCTCTATGCATTTACAGGTATGGTTTCATGCATTATTGCGGGTTATGTTTTTAGCATTCTCACATTCAAGACTGGGTCTCGCAACGGTTTTACGATTCATCCGGATTTGACGGTTTGGCGATCCGGAGAAGTAGAATCAATTACTCAAGATGAAGTGCCGGTTGGTACTTCGAGTTAAATAGGCTCAATCAATTCTTTATCCCATCTATCAGCGTGGTGTCTTATTTAAATGGCCTACGCTGTTTTTACATATATGTTTGCTTAAAACCGCGAGAACAGAAAAAAGATGGCTTGCAGTAAATATCAAAACACAATCATCGTGATTAGCAATCAATCTCCAGTTGATATGGCAGACAGCGCAGGGAGTTTATTTCAGTGGGCGTATCCAGATGAAATGATGCCTAAATGAAAGGGAGCGGGTTTTAATACTGCTTGCGCTGTCTCGCGGTGGGAATGTTCAGTTGTTTGCGGTACTTTGCGACGGTACGGCGAGCGATGTCAATGCCCTCTTTCTTCAAAGCATCGACCAGTGTATCGTCACTAAGTGGCTTGGATTTGTCTTCTTCATCAATGATGTGTTTGAGTTTGGCTTGGACGGCAGACCAAGACATGGATTCGCCGCCTTCGGTTTCGGTACCACCAGAAAAGAACATGCGCAGAGGGAAGATGCCGCGCGGCGTTTGCAAGTATTTTTCATTTACAGCACGTGAGACGGTAGCCACATGAATACCGAGTTGGTCGGCCACTTGTGTCATCGGTAGCGGCTTGAGCGCTTGCGGTCCTTGATCGAAGAAATCACGTTGCGCACCCAGGACGACGGAAATAACACGCATGAGCGTGTTGTTACGCTGAGCGATCGCGTCGATGAGCCATGATGCGGAACGGATATTGTTGTTGACGAAATCACGGGTTTTCTTTTCGACACTGCGATCCTTGGCCATCTCTGCATAGGATGGAGAGATCTGCAATGCGGGTGATCGATCTGAGGTCAGGCGGGCGACATACTGATCGTTATCTTCATCGAACTCAACAATTGCGTCGGGGGTAATGCGCTGTGTGTTTTCATCAGCAAGCAAGCGACCGGGATGCGGGTGAAACTGACGGAGTTGAGTGATAGCAACGGTGATTTCGTCGATGGATAGGCCGGTTTGTTTTTCAATGCGTGGTAGGCGATTGGTTTCAATTTCTTTGAGATATTCATCTACCAACAAACGCGAGTTGGTGAGATCAACTTGATGCCCATTGGTGTCTTCAGACTGTTTCTGCTGTTGAATGCGGTTATCTATTTGAAGGAGCAAGCATTCTCGAAGATCACGAGCAGCGAGGCCAGGTGGATCGAGTGTTTGTTGCATGATGCCAATGGTTTCGTTGAGCAGGTCGGCATTTTTGACTTCATCCGGGGCGAGATCAATAAGTTGATCGATTTCTGTGCGAATGTAGCCATCAGCATCAATTTGGGAGATCAAAAATTCGCCAGCAGCTTGGATATCTGAGTCGTTTTCAATGAGTCGCCATTGATCAGAAAGCTGATCGAAGAGGGAGGCAGTACGTGCTGCGGTATTGGCCATGGCGTCAAGTTTGACGTCACGTTCACCTGTGTTGCGTGGGGTGCGTGGGACGTAGTCTTCGGTGCCGGTGTTGGCGGTCCATGAGTCGGCGTACTCGTCGGACATGTTGGAAAGGCGTTCAAAATCGTCGCCGGTGTTACGGGCTTCGGCATCGTCTGAGACGTAGAGTTCGCGTTCGCCTTCCTTGGCATCACGTTCAACCTGTTTGATTTCCTCCGCGATGTTTTGTTGATCGTCGGTGGGCTCTTGCAGTTCGAGTGTGGGGTTGGAGGCAAGCTCTTGTTCGATGCGTTCTTCGAGCGCCTGCTGGGTCATTTGCAGGATTTCCATAGACTGGATCATGCGCGGGGCCAGCTTCATTCGCTGGTCGATTCGCATATGTTGTCCGGTATCTATTCGCATCGTTTACTTAACCCAATGACCCATTCGTCAGGGCAACCCATCAGTTTAGTTATACATACAATTTAACGTTACTTATTTTAGTAGCTTAAAATCGATTTTGCTCGTGAGCCTGAGGTTATCCCCGCAAAAACGTACTAAGCCCTTAGTGATATCGACTGTTGCGACCGTCCGATAGAGGCGCATGCGACGGTTAGTATGGCACATCGGAGCGTCCTTGTAGGGCGTCTGATAAAACAGCTTTGGACAAGCCGGTGAGTGCGGCACCTGCAGGTAAGCCACGTGCGAGGCGGGTGACTTTAATGCCCGCAGATTCCAGTGCCTCAGCGAGGTACATGGTTGTGCCATCCCCTTCAAGTGTGGGGTTGAGGCCGAGAACGACTTCCGTGATAGGCGGGTTTGCGTTTTTGACGCGCTCTAGCAGTGGTTGAATGTTCAAGTCGCCAGGCATGATGCCTTCGAGTGGTGCAAGACGTCCCATGAGGACATGGTAGAGTCCGTTGTAGGAGCCAGTTTGTTGGAGTGAGACAATGTCGGATGGCTGCTCGACGACGAGGATCATGCTGCGATTGCGCGATTCATCTTGGCAGATCGGGCAGGGTTGTGATTCGGAAACATTGCCACAGTCGTCACATACTTTCAGGTCACGTTTGAAGGCTTTGATCGCTTCAGCAAGATCGATCGCTTCCTGTTCGGATTGTCGGAGTAAATGGAAGGCAATGCGCTCTGCGGAACGCGAGCCTATGCCAGGCAGTCTTGAGAGTTGTGTCACAAGACGATCGAATGCGGAGTTATGGGCATGCTTAGCCATGATGTTATTGTAGTAGATGTGGAGAGAGTTGTGGCAAAGCAAAGTTAATTGTGTATGAACCGGCGGGGCGGCTATGATGCCTGTATGAAAGATGATGATCACGTATGTCTGTGTTTTTCGGTGAGTAAGCGGAAGGTCGTGAATTATTGCCGTCGTGAGAAGCCTGCAGTGGTAAGTTTGATCAGCGAATGTTTGGGCGCGGGGACAGGGTGCGGTTGGTGCGTGCCCTATTTGAAGTTGCTACATAAACAGGTAATGGGCGGAGAGCTCGAGCCAGACCTGCCGGTGAATCCGAGCGAATATGCAAAGAAGCGGCTCATGTTTAAACAGACCGGTAAACGTGAAGCTTCAACCAGTGAGTAGCACGACTAAGATGGTTGTGATAATAAAGTTATGCAAGGCATGAGCGGTCATGGAGGCGATCAGTGAAGATCGCCATTCGCGGAGCCATGCGAGGACAAAGGCAATACACATCAGCGCTGGAATGCCTGCGACACCTTGAGGATGGATGGCAGCAAAAATAAATGAAGAAATGATTGCACTGATCCAAAAGCCGGAGCGCGTGCGGAGGAAGCCGAAGAGGGCGCCACGGAAGATGGTTTCTTCGACGAGTGGAGCCCAAACGGTCGTGAGCATATAGAGGTAGATAATGGTGAAGAAGCTAGCGTTTTGCATTTGTTCTTGAATCGGATGTTCAACGCCGCGATAAGCATCGGGGAACAGAGCGGACATGATCAGTGAAATGATGATGGTGCAAACCATGCCAACCGCAATGACCGGGAGTCCGGCGATGTAGCCGTAGATGCCACAACCAACTTCAGCAAAGAAGGAACCTGATGGGCCGCGCGAGAGGCCAAGAGAGTGCCGCATGTTTTGGAAGGAAATTTTGCGAAGTAACGGCCAAAGAATTGCAAAAGGGAGGCTCGCAATAATCACCCATTGCAGCTCAATGCCGGTGACATAGGCAATGGGGATAATGGCGAACGAGAGCGCGATCATGAGCCAAAGGAAAATGGCTGCAGATTCGATGTAGGGTTTGGCTGGTGCAAGAGGTTGAATGAGTTTACGCTTGAATTTTCCGGTTGAAACAAGAATGACGGTGATGATGAATAGCACTAGACCTACAAAGGCAAAGAGGACGATGCCGATTCCGAAAACGGCCATAGCTACCAACATCAATAAAGCGGAACTTGCAATTTGTTTGCGTAGTGGTGCGTCTTGGGGTTGGCCGTAGGATGCGGCAAGTTTGCCGAACCAGTTTTGAGGGAAAGGTTTGGGGATGATGTCAGAAGGAACGCTTGTTGATGGTGTTGTGGCTTGCTGGGGATTGTTGTTGTCTATGGCAAGTTTGGATTGATAGAAAGCCAACAATGCATCGACCTGCTGAACCAAATATTTTTGTGAAGATGGATCGAAATCTTCTTGGAGCCATTCACGTTCAATTTCAAGGCGATCGATGGCTTGCTGTGCGCCATATAATTCGCCAGCAACGATTGCGGCATAGATGATGTCTTGTGAAGTTGTGGCGCTGGCGTCAACATTCGCCATAGCGCTGTCGAATTGGTTCGCTTGGCTAGACGGCGTTGTTGGGGCCGCTTGTGCTAACTGTTTTAATGAGACCGCAAGTTTGCTTTGCATGCGTATCTGCATGGACGATAAAGGGTCACCATTACCAGAGCCGCGATGCAGCAACAGAGGGACAACGGCTTGGATCCCCATAAGAAATAAAACCGCCAATCCGATGGCGACGTACATCATGATCGGTGAAGACGAATATTGACGGTGATTGGCATCTTCGTACAAAGATCGTGGCCCGAGATGTTGGTGTGGTGTGGTATTGTGGCCTGAGTGGACAGAGTCAACACGATCCCAAGGCTCAACAAATTGATCCTCAGGTGTGCTTGTATCTGGAGGGCAAACATGATCGTCCTCACCCGGTGGCGGAGGGGGTGGTGTGGGAGAGGGATAATCAGTCATAAAACGAGCACTTTCGGAAGTTGGGTAGGATCAGGAATCTGCTCCATATGGTTCATATTATGTATGACAAGGCAAGCTTTATTTGTTGTTATGGCCGTGTGAATGGGCTTTGTTGTGTGGACAGCTTTGCATGATGTGAGGGGAATTTTTCGTGATGCGTTGCAATGAGTATGATGGTGAGCCTATGAAGCCGAAAACACTGATTATCCGTACTGCTGGCACCAACTGCGACCGCGAACTGGCTTATGCCTTTGAGTTGGCGGGTGCGGAGACTGAGACGCATCACCTCAATGATCTGATCGCGAATCCGCAGCAGATCGCATCATTCGACCTGATCGGTTTCCCTGGCGGGTTTAGCTACGGCGACGATATCGCTGCGGGCCGGATCTTTGCGAACCGTGTGAAGCACCGTTTGCTGGAGCCACTCCAGGCCGCAGTTGAGCGTGGTACCGCCATAATCGGCATCTGCAACGGATTTCAGGTACTGGTGAAACTTGGGTTGCTACCCGATCCAACCAAGGCAGTGCAGGTGACGACATTGGCCGACAACACTGAGGGGCGGTTTCTGGATCGTTGGGTGACGCAGGTGACCGATCCGGATACCAAGTGCATCTGGACCAAGGGTTTAGATCAGTACGAGCTGCCGATCGCACACGGGGAAGGGCGGTTTGTTGTGGAGAACGATTCAGTATTGGCGGATCTCGAATCTGCGGGCCTGATCGCCATCCGATATGGGGCAGGCGACAATCCTAACGGCTCAACTGATGACATTGCAGGCATATGTGACCCGACAGGACTGATTCTGGGTCTTATGCCCCACCCAGAGCGATTTGTCGATCCGACGCATTATCCGCAGTGGACCCGTCAAAATGCTGATTTCATGAAGCAGACACCAGCCGGGCTTGTCTTCTTCCAGAATGCGGTGCAGCACGTGATCTCGAAGGCTACCGCTGGGGCGTAAATGCCGAGTTATTTTGAAGATATAACCTTATGGCATTGAGTCTCGACTGGCAGGATTCAGGCTGGGCGATATAATGTCCGATTCAACTTATTGCGGCGAGTTGTCCCGATTTCGATGAGATCGGCTCGACCGCAGGTAAGGCTCGTCATACCCGATGAGCGACCCGGATAGTTAGCAATGGCGCGTTGTCATTGCCGGGTAAGGAACCACATGTAAGGGAACCCAAATACATGGTTAATAAGTCTCTCATTTCCTCTCTCTCCGTCGAAGACAATGAAGCAATGGATCTGCTGGCCGCTGAGTTCGGTCAGGCGGTCGCTGATGGCGACATGGAAGGTCTCATTGAAGGTCAGATCGGCGACTTTAAAACCGGCACGATCCTTCAAGGTAAAATCATCGGCATGGCCGGCGACGACTTCATGGTCGAAGTGGGCCTCAAGTCCGAAGGCGTCCTGGACAAAAACGAATTTGATGATCCAGCAGACGTCGAAATCGGCGACACCGTCGAAGTGCTTCTTGAAGAAGTTGAAGGCGACGACAGCATGGTGCAGATCAGCAAGCGCAAAGCTGACCGCATCCGTGGCTGGGAACGCATCATCACCGAGAAGAAGGAAGACGACACCGTTGAAGGTAAAGTCATGCGGAAGATCAAGGGTGGTTTGCTCGTCGATATCGGCGTGCCGGTCTTCCTCCCCGCATCACAGGTCGACATCCGTCGCCCGGCAGACATCGGTATTTTCATTGGCGAAACCATCGAAGCTCAGATCCTCAAGATCGACGAGCAACGCCGTAACATCGTCATCAGCCGTCGTAAGCTCATTGAAGAGCGCCGCACCGAGCAGCGTCAGCGTTTGCTTTCCGACATCAAGGTTGGCGACCTCGTCACCGGCATGGTCAAGAACATCGCAGACTTCGGTGCCTTCGTCGACCTCGGCGGCATCGACGGTCTGCTCCACATCACCGACATGTCTTGGGGCCGCGTGAATCACCCATCCGACATCGTTCGTCTCGACGAGAAGATCGAAGTCAAAGTGCTTTCGATCGACTTCGACAAAGAGAAGATCGCCCTGGGTCTCAAGCAGAAAGATGCTTCGCCTTGGGAAGACATCGAGCAGAAGTACCCAGCGAACACTCGTATCAGCGGTACGGTCACGAACATCATGTCCTACGGCGCATTCGTCAAGCTCGAAGAGGGCGTCGAAGGCCTCGTACACATCTCCGAGATGTCATGGACCCGCCGTATCAACCATCCATCTGAGATGGTCTCCATCGGCGAAGAAGTTTCGGTCGTTGTCTTGGACATCAACAAGGACAAGCAGGAAATTAGCTTGGGTATGAAGCAGACCGAGGTCAATCCTTGGGAGCTTGTGGCCGAGAAGTATCCTCCCGGCACGATTGTCGAAGGCAAGGTTCGCAATCTCGCTTCCTATGGCGCGTTCATCGAGATCGAGCCCGGCATCGACGGCTTGCTGCACGTATCCGACCTCTCTTGGACCAAGAAGCTTTCACATCCAAACGAAATGCTCAAGAAGGGCGAAACACTCAAGTGCATCGTTCTCGAAGTGGACCAGAGCAAGCAACGTGTCGCGCTCGGCCTGAAGCAGATGACCGAAGACCCATGGATGGAAGCGATTCCTACCCACTACCAGCCTGGCATGATCGTTCAGGGCAAGGTCACCAAGATCACCAACTTCGGCGTCTTTGTCGAGCTGGAAGAAGATCTCGAAGGCCTTCTGCATATCTCCGAGCTGGCTGACCACAAGGTCGAGAACCCGCAAGACGTGGTTCAAGTCGGTCAAGAAGTCGAAGTCAAGATCCTCCGTGTCGACCTCGACGAACGCAAGATCGGCTTGTCACTCAAGCGTGCTCAGTGGACTTCCGATCAGGAAGCAGCCGCAGAGAAAGCGGAAGGCAAAGCCGGCGGCGCAGCAGACGGCGGCGCTGGTGGTGGCGGCATCGGCGGCATCGGTGGCGACGACATGGGTCACCTCGGTACCGACAAGATCACCTTCGGCGGCGGCAACTAAACCGCTTCCGATCACTCAGTGTGATCGAAATATAAAATCGATAAGGCAGCCTCCTCATAAGGGGCTGCCTTTTTTTGATTGAATGTGATCGTATTTCAAAAACAGATAGCCATTTGCATATCCTAAGATGGTTCGCCACGCTTCATTTCGACAAGCAGCACATCATCATCGGCGGCACCGCTACGGAAATCCTTAAGCCTAGATGAGAGTGTGGTAAGCAAGCCGTCATCATTAACATTTAAATCGCACTCGGCTAACATGGCTTCAAGCCCGGGGTTGTTCAGCATTTCTCCGTCGCCATTTCGAGCTTCGATGATGCCATCGGTATAAATCAGTAGACGTGAATTTGGTATGAATGAACTTGTGTTCGATTCAAGGTGATACAAATCGTCATTGACCGCGCCGAGCATGATTGCACTAGTAAACAGTGATACAGGTTCATGGTCCGGGTGCAGTAGATACGGTTGTGGATGGCCGGCGTTCACCCATTCAATTTGCTCGTTCTGAATAAATGCTTTGGCTGCAAAAGCAGTAGCGTAGACAGATTCTCTTGAGATGGTGAGATAAATGTATTTGTTCAGAGCGCGGATGATCTGTTCCGGTGAGGCTTCTGGGAACTCGGCAAAGAGGCGTTCAATTTCACCGTGAAGGCGGTTGACCGCAAGAGCTGCGGTAATGCCGTGTCCTGTGACATCAACAACAACATTGGAGATCGCAGTTAATTGACCGTTATCGCCACGATGCTCTTTGATGTAAAGGAAGTCGCCGCCGAGCTGTTTCATGGGCTCATAGTGATAGCGGATTTGAATATCACCATCTGTCTTTTGTCCGGGAAAAAGCATTTCATGGATTTGCCTGGCAGCAGACAGTTCACGCTTCAAGTCGGAATATGAGCCAGAAAGACGCTGCAGATAAAACTGATTGCTGTAACGCTGTGCTCGTATGTAACAGATTAGTAGTCCCGGCACGCCCGACAAGATTGCGCCCAGTGCAAAGAGGAGATCAATCCAAAATGGGTAAAGCTTGGAAATCAGGATCATCGGAATACTCATCACCCAGAGTGGGGTGATGGATTTGATGGCATCTTTTTGCGGAAAAGGAATAAAGATGCATGCAAAGAGATGCAGTGTAAACGTGACAAGGATAATCAGGCCTGGGCGAATGCTCTCCAAGATTGTGATACCGCGTCCATTGATCATCGAAAGGTAAGATTCTAATAGTGTCGAAACAACGATTGCAAAAAAGCCCATGATGGCAATTGTCCAGATGATCACATTCAACACTTGTTCGCGTGATTTCTCCCCGGTACGTACCGCCATAATCCCCAAAAATAGGACGATCAGCACCGGCACATTACTGATGCCAAACGTCAGCACATTTAGCCACAAATGTACGCTTGAAACGAATGCGGATTCAGCCCAGATGTAGAGAAAACCACCCAGGATCGCAACGATGCCGGAAAATATACAATACCTGATGAATCGCCTGACTAGCCACGACTGCCATCGCTGATCTAGTTCCGGTTGGAATTCTTCTGTAACGGTTTCTTGCATCATGATGAACTTCGGCTAAATGACGAATGATAGTCCAACTGAAGCCATTTTAGGCATGATGCCATGCAGCGAAACTTAAGAGAGGGATGTTTTATCAGATTCGAGCGACTTTTTGTCGCAGCATATGATCTGCGAGTGTGATCGCCATCATTGCTTCGCCCATGGGGACGAATCGTGGGAGAAGGCAAGGATCGTGGCGGCCTTTGGTTGATATTTCTGCAGGCTCCCCATTTTGTGTGACAGTTGGTTGTGGCTTGCTCAAGCTGCTTGTTGGTTTGATTGCACATCGCATCACAATGGGCATCCCTGATGATATGCCACCAAGCATTCCGCCGTGTCTATTGGTTGATGTAACGATCTTCTCATTTACAGATTCAAAGATGTCGTTGTTCTCGCTGCCTTTTGCAGTCGCAACATCAAACCCCGCACCGTATTCAACACCTAATACTGCAGGTAGACTGAACATTGCCTTGCCAAGATCTGCTTTTAATTTATCAAATACCGGCTCGCCCCAGCCTGCGGGAACATTGGTCGCGACTAGCTCACTTACGCCGCCGATTGAATCTTCTTCACGTCGCATCTGATCGATTAGTTCGATCATTGCTTCAGCTTTTGCTGCATCCGGACACCTGACAATATTCGATTCAACCTGTTCAAGTGTCATTTCTTCCGGACGATCTACCTCAATTTTAAGATCGCCGATCTGTTTTACATAGCCAACAATCTCAATATCGTGCGCTTGTTTGAGCAGTTTCTTCGCGATCGCACCGGCTGCAACTCTTGCAGTGGTTTCACGAGCACTGCTGCGTCCGCCGCCTCGATAATCGCGGCTGCCATACTTGGCATCAAAGGTGTAGTCAGCATGCCCAGGACGATATTTATCTTTGATATTGGAGTAGTCGCGCGAACGCTGATCCTGATTGCGAATCAAAATCGCAATCGATGTGCCGGTGGTTTTTCCCTCGAATACGCCAGATAGAATCTCCGGAGCATCATCTTCTTTGCGCTGCGTGGTGATCTTGGATTGGCCCGGCTTGCGGCGCTCAAGATCCGGAATCAAGTCTTTTTCAGAAAGCGCCAATCCTGCAGGCACGCCATCGACGATGCAGACATTGCCCGGCCCGTGCGATTCGCCAGCCGTGGTCACGCGGAAGATTTGTCCAAAGGTATTGCCTGCCATAGTGTTCTCGTGTTCTTGCGGGATAAAAAAACCGTGCCCAAAGCGTCATTTTAACGCTCCATGCACGGTTTTGCATCTTATGGGCCTAGCTCGTCTGATCAGCCTTACGGTTTAGCCGGTTCTTCGCTTGGAATCTTGGCGGACTGGAGCAGGGGGGCGGGTGTTTTGCCGCCGGTGACCTGTTGAAGTTTCAGCCAGATCAATGCGGATTCAAGCTGTGGGTCCAAGCCGTTGGCCAGAATATCGTCTGCTTCCTTCACGGCTTCACCTTCTTCCGGCTGCCAGTTTTCATCATGAATGATGTCGACTTCCTGACGATACTCGATCGCGTCAGCGATTTCTTGTGTGCTCATCGGTATTTCGATGTCAGGATTGATGCCCCAATCCTTCGCGCCAGGTTTGCGATGGACGATTCGGCCGTTGGGTAGCTGATAGTATTGTGTGGTTAGTTTCAGATACGCTGATCGGCGTGCGATGGGGTGCACATCTTGAACTGAGCCTTTACCAAAGCTGCGTGTACCGATGATGGTTGCTCGGCCATAATCTTGTAACGCCCCGGAAACAATCTCCGAAGCACTGGCGGAACCTTGGTTCACCAAAACAACCACGGGGAATTTCTTGTATGAATTGGCTTTGTGAGCTACGTCCGGCGCCTTCTGGTTTCCGTTGGCATCAACGGTGGACACGATCGGCCCTTCATCAATAAAGCGGTCGCTGATTTGTATTGCGGAGTGCATCAACCCACCCGGATTGAATCGCAGGTCGAGAATCAAACCGTTTAGTTTGCCTTGCGCTTGAAGTTGCGCGACAGCAGCATCAAGATCATCCGCGGACTGCGGTAGAAACTGTGATAGTCGTACATAACCAATGCCTGCATCTGGATCGACCCAGTAATCCCAGTCGCCAGCATCGGTGTGCTGCCAGCCGCGGATGGATTCAATCGCGATCTCTTTACGTGTGATCTGTTTTTCAATCAGTGCTGTTTCACCTGGCCGTTCAATACTAAGATTGACCTTTGTGCCTTCCTTACCAGTGATTTCGCTGACTGCGCGATTGAGCGACCATGTGGCAGTGTTTGCGCCGTCGACCTTCACAATCACATCGCCATCTTTGATCCCAGCTCGGTGAGCAGGGGTATTGGGCAGTGGAGTAACCACCGTTAACTGTCCATCTTTGCGTGTGATTTGGATGCCGATGCCGACGAATTTACCTTCAGTGCTGCGGCTGAAATGCTCGATATCTTCCGGCCAAATCACCGCAGTAAAATCATCCAGCTGACTCATCGCGCCTTCGGTCATCTCGTAAATCACCACCTCATGCGGCAAATCAACCGTGAGGTCATTCTGATTGATGATTTTGTCAATGGCCTTGAAAGCATCCAAAAAGTTCATCGTATTGCCCGGCCGGTTCACCTCGGCTTTCAACGAAACAAGATAATCTTTGAACTTGCTCACATTGTCTTCGTTTTTCAAAGACGGGAACTCTTCCGCAAGCGTTTTGTTGTCTAGTAGGATCAGGAGATTACTGACGCCACCATCAACTAGTGACACATAGCCATTATGGCCAGGCTGGTATCGCTCAACATGAAAGCGTGCCGCTTTACGTAAACTGTCACGTAGCATGGAAAGATTGACGTTCTTGAGCTTCTTCGTCCAAGATTCAATCTCAATATCCATCGGCGGAGGTGCATCTTCACCTTTTTCCTCTGCACGCTTAATGGCGCGTTCTTTGTAGATATTCTGGAGATGTTCCGGCACATAAATCTGCAACAGACGAACATGCTTCGCAGCTAGCTTAACACGGTCACGATATCGATCTTGATTTTCATACAGAAGGTCAAGCAGGCGATACGTGCTGAGCACATCGACCCAGTTGCCGGATTCTTCGGCGGCTTTTGCTTTGGCTTCTGCCTGCGCGACAAGGTCTAGAACCTCTTGCTGTTGGAGATAATTGGTTGAATCCTTTGATAGACTATGCGCCTCGATGGCTGCAACCATTGCGTCCTCGAGTCGATCTTCATCCAATGCACTCAGCATTTTGCCAAATGCCTCTTCGTAGGATGCTTGCCCTTTCTTGTCGCGGGCAGCTTGATGTTCTTGATAGGTCGCGATGTCGTTGAGTAGATTTTCAGCTTGTTGGTGGTCAACCTGGCCGGTTTGATCAAGTTGCTTAATTGCTTCGGTGAGGGAGGCGTAGTCGTCGTTTTGGATCAGAGACTGATAGGTAACAGGTTCGGCTGCATATTGATTAGAAACCTTAGCCGTTTCCGCTGCATTTTCATCCGCTTGGAGCGTGCTAACGCCTACGCCCAGCGCGAGGGCCAGAACGGAAATGAGGCTCGTAATCATCTTCTGGCCAGACAGCAGGGCTGCACACCGGGCTTGCTCGTTTTTCATAGACATATAACCTTTAACGGTTTGATCGGTTTCAAGTCGTGAAGAATCTTACGATTCGGCTTCAGGTTAACAGTATTTCTGAGGACCCTGATGTACTGTAGGCTAGGATTTTGCCGAAGCAAGCTGCAAAACCGCTTCTTATCGCCACCGCAGCTTCTAGTTAAACGTCAGTGGGCTGCCCGTGGTTCACCAAAATCAGCCGCGTATTAAATGACATTCGATCATTGCATCAAGCAATGATCGAAGCCAGAAATATCCTTGGGTTTTACTCGTTACTTAGGTGCCGCATTGATCAGGCTGATTCCTTCTGTGGGACCTGCATGTCAATCAGGCGTTTCTTGTCGACTACAGCACTGCGATCAATGACGTACTTCATACCCTTGTTGTTCATCTCGGGCAGGTCATACATCAATTCGAGCATGAGTTCTTCCATCACGCTCCTCAGGGCACGTGCACCGGTATCGCGATCGATCGCTTTCTCTGCTAATGCTTCAAGAGCATCATTGGTGAACTCCAGCTCTGCATCCTCAATTCCAAAGAAGTACTGATACTGACGTACTAGCGCGTTCTTCGGCTCGGTCAGGATCTTCACCAACGTCGACACCTCAAGCGGCATCAACGGGGTGATCACAGGGAGACGACCAATAAGCTCAGGGATCATGCCAAACTCATGGATGTCTTGGTGTGTTACCTGCGAGAGCAAGAAACCCTTGTCCTGTGTGTTGTCGTCTACGGAATGCTCAGATGCAAAGCCAATTGACTTGCGGCCAAGACGCTTGCGGATCAGATCCTCGAGCCCGACAAACGTACCTGCACAGATAAACAGGATGTTGCTGGTATCAATCTGAATGTACTGCTGTTCCGGATGCTTACGCCCACCTTGCGGCGGAACATTTGCAACCGTGCCTTCAAGCATTTTCAGAAGCGCTTGCTGCACACCTTCACCAGAAACGTCACGTGTGATCGAGACGTTTTGGGAGGTCTTGCCGATCTTATCGACTTCGTCGATGTAGATGATTCCTCGCTGTGCTGCTTCGATGTCGTAGTCCGCAGACTGAAGCAGTTTCAGCAGCAGGTTCTCAACATCTTCGCCGACGTAGCCCGCTTCAGTAAGCGTTGTTGCATCACCAATTGCGAACGGCACATTCAGTGTTTTTGCCAAGGTACGAGCCAAGAGCGTTTTGCCTGAGCCGGTTGGGCCAATCAAAAGAACGTTGGACTTGTCGATCTCAACAGGCTTCTCTTTCTCAGAGGCAACCAATCGCTTGTAGTGGTTATGGACCGCTACAGACAACGCCCGCTTTGCAATGTCCTGCCCGATTACGTACTGATCGAGGAACTCTTTGAGCTGACGTGGTGTGGGGATTGATCCAATCGAAGTCCGCCCCGCATGTACGCGGCGTCGTTCTTGTTTGAAAATGTTCTGACAAAGCTCAGTGCAATTGGCGCAGATATAAACGTCGTTCGGACCCTCAACCATTGGGCCGACTTCGCGTGAACTTTTTCCGCAGAACGAACATGTCGTTACTCTGCGGCCTTTAAAGCCGTCGCCGCCGCCAGTTCCGCTGCCGCCACCGTTGCCAGTGCTTCCATCGTTAGTCGTGGTGTTATTAGCCAACCCGCCATTACCTCCATGGTCAGCATCATGATTCATTCATCCACCTGATTGCTCCGTGCGGGTTAGCGTCTGATAACAGCAGCTAAGCCAATGCAATCCGGCACGTATGCTTCTCTCTCAACATACGCCAAGGGTAAGATCGTCCAAAAACCCATACGCTTTTAGCGTTTCCCTCACCTTGGAGGGTATTCTTGTGTTTTCTTAATCCCACCCATCGTCATAAGTATACATATCATATCCGATCAGAACGCATTCAGGGCGCTCCAAGCAGCCTATTTTCCCTAGATTTTCGCTTCGCTTGCACAAACCCAGAGATGGGCCGTTCTTATCGGATATACAGCATTAATTTTCTTCGTTAGCGTCCGATTGTTCATCCTCATCCCCTTCTTCATCTAATTCTTCCGCTCCAAATTCTCCTTCCACACTCTTGTCGCTCTCGGAAATGTTCTCCCAATCGTCCTTCTTCTCGGCATCGTCTTCCAAGACCTTGCGGCTGCTCGTAATGATCAGCATCTTCATGTTCTGGAATTCTTCGTCCGAGATTTTTCCCTCTTTGTGCATCTGACGGAGATCGCTGAGCGAGTAGCCTTCCATCGCAGGCCCATCATCACGGAGCGTTAGCTTCCGGATTACGAAAGCTGCCAGTCCAAGAAAAATAGCCAGCAGCACGATCGCGCCCATGTAGTACCAGATATCGACTTGGTGTTGCCGTGTCTGGCCGAACGTATAAATCACGTTCAAGGTGCTCATCATGCTGCTGGCCGTATGGATCATTTTGATTTTCCGTCGAGAACCCGATTTGCGTGTTGATCACGATGCGGCATTTTAGCAAATCATCGTCGTCAGCGGGACATCAATTTTCGGGCTCCAGCTACGATCTATGCGTCGTCTTTCTTCTTCGCAGCAGCCTTCTTCTTAGACGCTTTCTTCTTGCTGGCCTTCTTCTTAGTCGTCTTCTTCGCAGCTTTCGCTTCGCCTTCGACTTCCTCAATCACCGCACCGCTCTCAAGAATCTTGTCCAGTGTTTTCTGCTCACGGATCTGCAGGTACAGCTGCTCAAGCTCGCCGCGTTTTTGCATCTCCTGGCGCAGTTTCTCTGGACGACGGCCTTGCTGCATCGCAATCATCGCGATCTGACCGTTCAATTCATTGTCGCCGACTTCAACTTCAAGATCCTTCGAAGCCTTGTCAATGATGAAGAACAACTTGAGCTGCTTGGTGGCTGCTTCTTCTGACTCAGCACGAGTTTCTGCGAGCTTGGTTTCAATTTCCTGCTCGGTGGTGCCGCGGTACAGCAGTTCCATGCGCTGGCGTTGCAGCACGCGCTCGATCTGTCGGCTGGTCAAACCTTCAGGCAATTCAAGATCAACTTTTTCGACTAATTGATCATTCACCTGCTGGTACATATCTGATTTCTGTTCGCGTTCTTTCTGAGATTCAAGCATC
Organism: Poriferisphaera sp. WC338; assembly: GCF_050931845.1. Classification (GTDB taxonomy): domain Bacteria; phylum Planctomycetota; class Phycisphaerae; order Phycisphaerales; family Phycisphaeraceae; genus Poriferisphaera. The sequence goes on along the minus strand of NZ_CP194516.1, from coordinate 1,916,951 downwards.
TCACGCAAACGGGTGCGGAATTCTTCTTCCGATTCTACGCCGACGTTCTTCACAACTTCTTCCATCGAAGCTGGCTCAAGACGCTCCACTGAGTTCAGCTTGATCTCGATAGCAATCGGCTTGTCTTTGATGTCATCATTTTCATGTGATGCTGGGCCATCAGTTTTCACCGTCAACGTGTCGCCGATCTTTTTGCCAGCAAGCTGCTTGCCGAGATCATCAATCAAGATGCCGCCAACATGGCCTTTAAATTCGGCGTTCTCACCGTTCACCATAATGTACGTGTCGTGCAGGTGCGTGATGCAGGCTTCTTCGTCTCCAGCCTTATCCTGTGGGAAGATATGAACATCAGCCTTCACAAAATCGCCCGCAGCGACGGTCGCATCCGTCACGGTTGCCGCTTTGCCAAATCGCTCAGCATACTTATTGATTTCCGCTTCAACATCTTCGTCGGTCACTTCCGATTTGGTCTTGGTTACCTTGATGTCTTCGAACTTTGGCAGCTCAACGTTCGGCGTCACTTCGACGGTTACTTCAAACTTCAAGGAGCCTTTTTCTGGAAGCTCCAGATTCTCAATGTCTTTTACATCCGGCTCGCCTAACACGTCAAGATCGTTCTCTTCGATCGCTTGCGAATACGCTTCACTCAGAAGATGACCTTTCGCATCGTCACGAATGCCTGCGCCGAAGCGCTTCTCAATCAGACGGCGTGGTGCGCGGCCTTTACGGAAACCAGGAATCGCTGCATCGCTCTGCAAATTGCCGAAGGTCTCTTCGATCTTCGCTGCAATACGTGACTCGGGGATTTCAATCTTTAAGAGCTTGCATGCTGGCCCGTTGTCTTCGACAACCACTTCAAGTTCCGGACGTTCTTCTGTTGCTTGTTCTTCACTCATGGCTTTACCTTTGCCTGTTTGTTCTGTCTCACGCATAGACGGTACAACCACGTCGCGAGCAGATCATTGAATTCGTTTGGTTTGGGTATTTGTGAAGACGTGGGGTAGGGATGGTGTTCGCGCTCCAGATCAACCCACGCCTTGCAGCTATCCCTAATTTTGCAGCTGCCGGTACCTCGATCTGAAGCCGTATATTATGCCCGCAAACCCCGCCAGTCGTCAATTTTCATCTTCCGACTCTCTCCAGCAGTAATTCCGGGCGTCAATCATCATTCGTTCTGTCTAGAAATTTTAGCTGCCGATATAGTGTCCAAATTTTCTCAGCTCGGTATCCACCAGCCATTGCCCGTCTGGCCGTTTCTCCGAAAATCCCTTCAACTTCCATCATCCGTCCCGCATCATGATCCAGTTTCATACTCGGAAAATATGGCCGCATTACCGTTGTTTTCTCCATGATCTCCGCCATAAACGCCTCCGGAATCTCTCGTCCGACCGCAGCTTTTGTTGCTTCACCCACCTCCAACATCAATTCCCATGCCAACTCACGTACATCGAGATCGTGCGTCATGGCATAGGTGTCCGCATTTAGCACCACGCTCAAGCCATTGAATGGGATATTGAAGATCAACTTCTGCCATCGTGCTTGCGTCAGATCCTCTTTGAGTTCAATAGGCACGTCCGTTCCATTAAACATTTCTTGGATTAATCGCAGTCGTTCGGTTACTCCTGCAGGCTCGCCATCCGCACGATAATCCCCCGCGGTCATCCAACCGTAATCTTGATGCTCAATATGCCCCGGCCCCCGCTTTACCGAACACACAAAGCATAATCCACCTGCCACACGATCATTCCCCACGACTTCGGCAACCTGTTCCTCAATACCGATCCCATTTTGTAAAACAAAAACAAACCCATCCTGTTTCAAAACCTTTGGAAGCAGCTCATCTAATAGATGATTAGAGGTTGTTTTGAGTGCAAGCAAAACTACATCGCATTGTGGCATATCTTCCACCGATTCATACGCATGTACATTGCGTCCAGCTAGCGCGTAATCTCCCAACTTTGATTGCACGTACCATCCATGCTTACGCACATGTGCAGCATCACTACGCACAAGATAATGCACCTCATGCCCAGCTCGATTAAGCTGCGTGCCGTAGTAACCACCCACCCCACCACATCCGATTACCGCAATGGTCAATTTCGCATTCATCATCAAATATTACTGCGATCCATCCGCATTTTCATCTTCCTGTGTCAATTCCTCTGCCGCCGCTTCTGGTGCAATACCGTGAGGTTTTACGACATTATCCTGTGCATGTGTTCCTGCCCTGTTCTCTGATCCGCCATAGTACACGGTCGCCATTGATCTCGGGCAAACAAGATCAATCTCCCGTGTAACCTCTACCACGATTTTTACGGCTTTATCGTCATTTGCTTCTGTATCGTAATGTACTTCAATCGAGCTGCCTGGCAGCAACGTTACGCCAAGCTCAAGCGTTCGCTTACTCAGCGCCACCTCGCGTACCACTACAAAATTTTCTCCTGTATTGGTAACTCGGAGCTGATCTGCTTCCAATTTTGCTACATAACCTTCCCGTGATACTTCCCCTTTGATTTCGATTTCATCTCGGTGCAATATCTTTTGGCCTGTATTGAAGACCGCCACGTAATTTTCGGTGTACTCAGCCAGATACCCTGGCACTTCCACGGTCCTTACCGCTTCGCCTGCTATAAATTTCACGCGCATCACGACCCGTTTCCCGATATGGCGTTCAAGCATAGGTTCGTACGCATTGCCCGCTGCACCCAAAATTGTTTGGCCAATTTCATTGATACCTTGTTGCTGCGTATTCGCGACGTTCCCTGTTTTTACCTTTGCCATTTGGCCGACCAGTGCTGTTAATGCTTTGCTGAACGCATCGCGAAGCGTGTTGATCAAATTTCTACACGCCCGCCACCAACGCCTATAAAACACAGGATAGAACGTCCGCTTAATCTGCCGTTTGCGGTCTCGAATCTCTCTGTCGCTCAGAACATTTCGCGACCGTCCAATCGCGACCACATTCTCAAGCTCCTCTGCGTACATCAAGCTACTGGTCTTACAAAGACCCTTGCGGTTTACATATGGTGCGTCATAAACCAGTTCGAGGCCTTTGCTATATACAACCAGATCACCCCACATGACCGATCCATTCTTGCTCATTGTGCTTACGTGGTAATCATGCAGAAGCTTCAGACATTTATCTTTTCGGCGCTGGCTCAACAGCATGCTTACCACTGCTACGAGAAAAATGAATAGTACTGTCAAACCAAAGGCACTTTGGATAAGGACATGCCACCACGGATTTCCACCCGCACCTTCTTGTGTGACTGCCGTCGTGCTTTCGGCACCGGCAATCCAAATCGTCATCAAAATATTCATGTATATGATCCCGATCTTATACTTGCCTGTAGAACGATCTAGGCATCGTGGTCTTCCACACCAACCATCGGCCGATCCTGCCCATCTCATTCATTTACCTGTAAAGCATAGCCAAAGCCTGTACGTCCGCATAGATTGGCGCGATCTTTTGCCCACTGTCACCTTTCAAGCTTCCCTTGCTGCGAACCCATTACGAGTTACAATAAATCTGCAAAGCACCGTGATGCATTATTGAATCGTAAGCATCAGGTGTATCCATCATCCACTCCGAATCGTTTCAAAAACGTTCGGTGCCCCCGTAGCTCAATTGGATAGAGCGCGGCTTTCCTAAAGCTGAGGTTAGAGGTTCGATCCCTCTCGGGGGCATTGTAAATAGCAACTAATGGGAACTACGGTATAATCTTAGTCAATGAAAGTTTTTTTAAAACAGAGCTTCGCTATATTACTTGCATCACTTGCTTTGTCACTTCTATTATATGGCGTTTATGGATTATCAGAATTTCGAGAAGAAAATGATTCGATACGGAATAAAATCGTTCAGATTTCTAATGAGCAGTACAATTTAAATGACAGTCGTATTCTATGGGTGGACGCGAGGTCAAAGAGGCTATTTGAATTAGGACATATAGATGGTGCTGTGAATCTCAATATGTCAAATTGGGAGGAACAGGTGCTTTCGTTGTATGAAATATGGATTCCTGAGAAATTGATTCTAGTGTACTGCAATGGTGGCAGCTGCAAGCTCAGTGAGGATATAGCTTATAAGCTAAAAGAAGAACTGGGTTCTGAAGCTAGGATATACGTGCTTTTGGAGGGATATGAAGAATTAGACCGCGGTGAGTTTGAAGCCATGAATGTTGATGAGTTGAGAGAATCGTATGAAAGGAGCTGATTCGATTACTGTATCAATAAAGAACTTTATGGTGTGCCTGCTCCTATATTTCATAGCAGTGGTATTCTTTATTGCAGGTGCGATGAAAATGTGGGATATTCATCAGTTTGTAGATAGTTTAGATAGCTACCAGTTTTTTCCTGAACTAGCACTAGGGCCGGTAGCTTTCTTTATACCATCTCTAGAAATGGTGTTGGCAATATGCCTATTGCTTAAATTTTTTCGTTTGACGTCACTTATTGCTAGTTTTCTTTTACTACTATGCTTTACTTTAGTTTTGATGATCTCGCATTTGCGTGGGATTGATATTTCGTGTGGATGTTTTGGTGCATTAGAAGTACATAGCTACGTGTATATGTATTGTAGGAACATCATTTTGATGTTAGTAACATTGTTCGTTTTATGGCAAACAATCGGAAATCTTGAAAAGCTCAAATCATTGCCTTTGAATATTAGTATGCAATCTAATTGAGGGGTTGTGTCTTGACGATTGCTTGGGGTTACCTTGCATTAAGGGGATTAAAAAATTGCAAATTATTGCCAGTTTGTATTGACGGTATTTTGTACTTCGATTACGGTAGTTACCAATTGATTTTAGTATAATTCGTATTCTTGCATGGCTTATGCGAGAAGTTAGGCTCATAGTTTGCGGCGCGTTGTGATTCCGAGGCGTATCATTCCGAGGAGCTAGATAAAAGCGAATATAAGCAGGTTATGAACCATTTTGTATGGTGATTTGTGCTAAGTAAGATCTTCGTATGAGGAGTGTACTTACTTGGGTGGTAGTGTTTGCATGGGCATTTTTTTAAGAAGTTAGTGTTACTGCATATTTATAGGTATTGCTATGAAGATTAAAAATAGAAAGTGCAATTGGCTTAGATATTGCGACAGGAATTGTGTCGCATGGCTTGTACTGGTCTTGTGCGCTTTTTTAAGTTTCAATCATGCGATGGCTGAAGGGGAGTACGAGCCTAAGGAGGAAGGGCCGGGCGAGCAAGAGAAAGGTTCTTGCGGTGAGTGCAAATCGGGTGATTGTTTGTTTGATGAAGATGGTACAGTTAGTTTTCAATATTCGAATAAAAGTACTGGCGGAGCTGCGGATCCGCCAATGAGAACAGAAGATTATGTGAAAGTTGGGGAAACAATTGAAATTAATGCTGAGGATTTAGAGAAAACCGGTTGCTCGACATGGGGTGGTAAGGGGGTTGGCAAATATAACTTTGTATTTGATGATTACTCTGGAGACTACCTCGCAGATTGGAATCCTCATCTATCTTCTCCAAGAGAGTATAAGGTAACAGTATCGTATATGGGGAGTGGACGTTGGCAGGTACAGTTGGTAGGAATATCTGGTACTCTGGCAGAAGGTGAAAATACAACTTACGAAATCTATGAATCCGATGATGGAAAGATCCATCTTATTGAAAATGGGCATGAGCTTGCTTTTAGCCCACCAGTTGAAGGACTGGACTACGAGCTCACCGGATTTAGCTCATGTGAGGAAGGAGCAGAAGCTTCTGCATCTTTCAGCTTTTTGGATAGCGATTATCCTTCAGATGATTATGATCCAGATTATACAAATCCATTTACAAGGTCTTCGGATTTTCTTTTCAAAATAACAGGTGGTGGTGAAGAGCTAGATCCGGAAGAAGAATGTGGTTGTGATCCAGAAGAGGGTGAGGATCCAGAGGAAGGAGCGCCAGAGATCAATGGCGGGAAAGGGCGGTCTTCAGGCGGTTGTACGACTTGTACTAATGCATCACCAACGTTTGCAACGCCATCGTTAGCGTCAATGCGATTGACTTGGGGACTTGGGAAAGATGCATCCGGTAATGGGCTTGGGCATATTGAACTGCATGCGGAGGAGTGGTCCCAAAGTTTAGCCAGCTTATCCTCTCTTAAGTTATATGGGAATGGCATATCAAACGGTGATATCACACATAATCAAGTAATTGTAGATTCAACAGCAAACGGAAAACTCGTTGCTTCTAATTACGATCCTGATAATGATGGAACCGTTGATGGTTTTCAGCTAACAGGCTCGCGTTATGACGTTATTTCGAGCAGCTACATAACTTATATGGAATCCATCGTAACCAGTCCTGCGACCAATCAAGTGCTTGTCGTCCAAACTCAATATGATACTGATGGTACCACACCTCTAAAGCATGACCGTATTTTATATGAATACAGTGTTAATAGTGGCATAACAATTTGGGAAATGAAGCGAGGCGTAGATTCTCAGCTCGCATTGGTTGATGGCGCAAGTCATACAAAATTAGAATCTTGGGATGAAGTTAATAACAGTCAGGAAGAACATCTAAAACGATATACTGCATTTGATACTTCTGGCAATGTTATTGCAGTTGAAGAAAGACGTTACCAGGAATACGGAGAAGGTAATCAAAAGATTATCGAGTGGACATGGGGAACAGAAGTTAATCCAGATGGCTCGCCAGGTGGAGAGATTAAAACTCGCAAATGGGAAAGATATAGCGATGAGGCAGATTTTTGGCGATTTGGAAAAGTAAAAGCTATTGTTATAGAAACAGGTTTTTGGAAGTACTATGAGTACGATGATTTTGGAAAAGTTATTACTATACTAGGTTCAGATGGTACGTCATATTACGAAGATCCTGCTGCCATTGATCCTGCAGTTGCGTCAGCTAATGCTCTAGTTGTAACTGCGACCCGATACACACCTTCAAATCCACTCGAACTTCAACGAGGAACTGTATTAAACCAAACCGATTCGATCTACGCTTATCCGCCCGCATTTGTTACAAAGGTTCAGACAACTGTAGGAAGTGATGTTGTAAAAACAAAGTATGCGATCAGATGGCCACGTGCGCGTGCAGATCAGGATTATGATGGCGATGGTCAGGTAGATACGGTTCCAGAGAATCAGTTGGATTACCGTGAGAAATGGGAGATAGTATGCGAAGGAAATCCAAATAAGAATGGGACTACAGACGAAGCGTTTCTGCAGCAACTCGTTTCTGACATTGATGCAGGCAATCCAATTGAAGATCGTGTAACTCGTACAAGACGATATCACATAAACACATCGACAGGTGGAGTAGATGTATCAAATGAGCTCAAGCAGCGGATTGGTTGGGATGGTGAGGTCATCGATTATAGCTACCCAGACGGGAATACAACTGTCGTTGAGTCTGGTTATTCAGGAGCTCGCAGGCGTGTCAGTACGCGTGAGGATAGTAGCCGCCGTGTGACCGGGAGATTAACTTCAGAGCAAGATCAGGGCGGTAGCTGGTTCGATGTGAATTTGGTGACAACGGATTATTCTCAAGACCGTTTTAATCGGCCAACGTCAAATAACTATTATTACGGATCAGAAGCAACGAATGAATGGGCTTCAGAGGGTAGCGGTACGCCAACTTATAGTACGTCAAGTTCGTATGGATGTTGCGGAATAGAATCACAAACAGGTGCGGATGGTATTACAACAAGCTATACGTATGATGATTTTTATAGATATGAGCATGTCGAAGCAGGTACAGGTGTACAAACGAAATATACCTACGATGAGCTCGGGCGTGTAATCAAGACAGAACGCGTTTCGTCTGACGATTCTGATACGGTTGTTCTTGAAGAAACGTTTTTTAATCTTAGTAATCAAATAGCTAAAACTAAAGATGGCCGAGGTATCTGTAGTTTTTACACATACCGCAGGATTGGCCCGGATGGCACTACCTTTAACTCAGCAACACATGATCGTATGTATCGTGAGAACCGCGTATATCCGCATGATTCAACAAGCGGTCCTGTTCAGGTTACTTGGAAAGATTCGCGTGGTAATGTTGTTCGTCAATGGACAGGAAGTTCATCAAGCTCATGGAGCGAAGCATCGCCACCAGTGGGTGATGAGCTACTTACCGAGCTTAGTCGTAGTGTGGTGAGTTTGGATTGGGCCGATCGTGCTATTGAAACGAAGTTTTATCACAATCTCACAGGACTTACTGGGATTGATGATCTCGGCAGTTTGAACACAAATTACTATGTGGGCACGTTGGATTATGATCACTGGGGTCGTGCTTGGAAGCAAATTGATCAATCGGGCAACATTACCATCTCAAAGTTTGATGACGAAACTGGCAACCTGATTGAAACTTGGGTTGGTACGGATGCAACGGGTGCGACATCGAATGATCCGGTGGGATCCGGCAGTAACAACATGTTAGTGGTTTCCAAGGTGTACTATGACACTAATTATGATGGAACAGGCAATCGGCGTGCCTATCCGACTAAAACCATCACGCTTGGAACGACTACCAATATTAATAGTAGTAGTGCCCATGCCGTGATCAATGAGCAGTTTTGGGATAGTGTTAATGATGAGCGAGTTATTTGGCAAAAACCGGCTCAAGATTTGTGGCAGAAACAGGTAGCTGATTTACGTGGTAGAACAAAACGTGTTGAAAGTTATTCTGATGATGGCAGCACATTGATCTCCAAGCAAACGAATGTTTATGATGATAGTTCTACGGGCTACGGGCGATTGATTGAAGTTAAGCAGCACGAAGTTATAAGCGGTGTTGCGGGAAATTATATCGCGAGCAAGTATGCGTATGAAGATGTTGAGGATGGGGGGCGTCAGATAAAAGCTGATGAACCAGGAGGTCCAATCACAAAGCAGCAATTTGACTTGCACGGCCGTCTACTTCGAACGGTTCAGATCAGCGATGAGGTCGGCTCAGATCCAACTAACTTTAATGATGATATTGTGCTATCTGAAATGGTTTATGAGTATGATGACAATGACAACATCATCATGACAACAACTTATAGCCGTCTGGAAACCGTGTCAGATTCACAAGCCGGGCTTTTGTCAGATAATCCAACTTCGGCACGTGTGACTTATAACGCCACTTGGTACGACGATGCGAATCGTCCGACTCATGTGGTAGATTACGGAACGAATGTGCCACAGTAAGCAACCACGCCGTTAACTCATTTTTCCAATGGTTTTGAGCTTTACTTTAGCTATTGATGATTGATCAACAAGATATTTTAAGGATCACATGATGGGGTCTACTCGTATAAACGTTCTTGCAATTAGTTTACTGGCTATTGGAGTTGTGCAAAGCAGTACTGTGTATGGGGTAAATCGGCCTGCTTCCCCGCCAGTGAGTTCCAGTACCGCTCATGTGACTGCCTACACGTATAATGCAGCTGGTATTACAGAAACAATAACGGATCCGAGTGGCATTCAAACAAAACACGAGTACGACGCGCTAGGGCGGATGCTGAAGCAGATTGAAAACTATCAGGACAGTGTTCCGGGTGATAGCACGTCTGGCGATGACGATCGTACAACGGCTTACACCTACACCTCTGGTAATCAGATCAAAACCATTACTGCAGACATGCCGGATGGAACAACTGATCAGACGACAACCTATGTTTATTCAGGAGAATTAGCTTCACCACAGGATCACCTTTATGTGTTTAATAATGATGCGCTTTGCTCAATCATTTACCCCGATTCAGATGATGCTCTGATCTCTGGTGCTTTGGATGATGGAAGTGACGGTGAATATGATCGCGTTGAACTTGAGTATAACGTGTATGGGAAAATAAGGTATAGGAAAGATCAACAAGGAACGAAATTAGAAACAACTTATTCGCCAAATAAAAGGACAGTTGAAAGTATATATTTAGACCAAAATCCAGAAAATATAGGTGGGATTGGGTTATTGTTATACGCATATAAATCCCCCGGTCCATATGCACAGTTGGATACAATCACTCAGTATGACACTCAATTTTCTATTATTGGCGTACTGAAATATGATTACGATGGTTTTGGCCGTATCAATAAGGTTTATCAGGCGCATGGAGGACCGATTAACACTAGTACCTCCCCAGCAATCACCTACGAGTATGACGACACATTGGTCGGTCAGGAGTATGTCAATGGTGCACGCCTCAAAAAAATCATCTACCCCAATGGCCGTGAGATCAACTACCTTTATAGCGAAGAAGGTGACATCGATGGCATCAATCATGACATTGGCCGCATAACTGCAATTGCATCTGCTTCAACACGCGGCACCAACGACAGCAATGTCATTGCAGCTTATAACTACCTTGGTGATGGTATGATGGTCGCCAAGAATTTACCAACCCCTAATATCAAGCTTGATTACACCGGCGATGATCCAGAAACAACAAGTGTAACAGAAAATCTACAAGGCTTTGATTCGTTCGGCCGTATTCGCCGGCAGCGATGGGCTCGATACGATCCTAATAACGGCAATCAAATAACAAACAACGCCTTTGACATCCGCCATGGCTACGACCTCGCGTCAAACCGAACACATGCTGAGCGTGTTGAATACCCACGCGCTTCGCAACACTACCAGTACGACAATCTTCATCGCCTGAAATCTTATGAAGCCGGCACCTTCAATGGCACGACAGCCAATCCAAGTATCTCTGATATTGCCTATACCGACTACTCAGATTGGAAACTCGACCAGCTCGGTAACCATTTGGAAGTGAAGAGGCTGGATGCCTATAACAACAAGGGAGATGTGGTTTATAAAAATACTGTAAACAACGCGAATGAATACGAAAGCCATAAGGTTAAAGCGGGGACATCGCAGAGATATCATTTCAGTACATTCGACTCAAGTTACGCGAATCGTTGGGAATTAGTTGACCCGAATGATCAAATGGTGATTGATCAAGGCAATCTAAATTATCTAGAGATTACGAGTATTTCAGGTTCAGAGGCGATTGTCCTTGGCAATATGCCGGATACTGGACCCAGTAGCACCGGTGGTTACGTCAATTTCCCTGTTGGTACAGTGGATGGTACGCAAGCGGGTATTGTCTATGGATATAAATCTGAGAATGACTACTGGCTATATGTGTATGAATATAATGCGGCTCAATCCTATTCAAGGCATTATCATGTCGTGAATGGTATTAAGCAGCTTGTCGCGTCATTTAACAATAGCATTACGTTAGGTTCAGATAAATTCATCTACACACGGGCAAGATCGCAATCCGTTACGTGGACGGTGCCGTTTGCATTGGGCTATCCTTCGGGACGTGTTGGATATTACACGACGCATGCGGGTACAACATTTAGATCATTAATGCAATTAGATAGCTTCTATAGTGAAGATTTTCTTGGTCGGTGGTCGAACTATGGCATGATTCCGCTTGCTCAACCTAACAATAGCACTCGCAATACAGTACGCATGACGTGGGCATATGGTTGGTTAACTTATCCATTGCTCGCCAAAGGCATGCATCTTGAAGATTTTGAAGCAACATTCAGCCTTGAACGCAATTCGAGTGATCAAAGCAGTTACAATCGTGGCATGCAATTCGTCATGGATGCTAAGGATGTCTTTGATTTCCAGGCACTGGGTATTCGGCATGAATTAGCTGCAGATAAGACAGATGCATGGACCTTCTATACTCGAAAAGTTAGTAATGGAGGCACTGAACAAGCAAGTCTCGGCACTTACACCAGTGCAAATTACCCTGATCTATTAGATACCGACAAATTATGGGTGCGTGTTTCGCGAGTGAATGGTCAGATTGAGGTTCGTGCAACAAAATCTGATGCTGCAATACAATATAACTCAACGATTGATTCGGCATTAGATGCGGCACCGATTTGTTTCCAAGCAAACCTAGCGAGCAACGGCGGTGGCCAAATTGGTTGGCTGTCGCGTGACGCTTCAGCATATGCAGATGATCTTCTTATTCGCACGGACTCTGATGGCAACGGGTCGTTTGAAACCGTTGAGCACTTCGATGATTTCGAAGTTGGCATGGACGGCTATGCTGACAATACCATGGAGTACGATCCTGCCGGAAATATGACCTTCGACGGCGTATATACCTACACTTACGACGCATGGAATCGTATGATCTCCGTGAAAAAGGCTTATCGTGACTCCAATGGCGTTGTGCAGGCAGGTTCAAACATCATCACGATGCAATACGATGCACTTGGCCGCCGTATTGTGAAGAAAATCGAAAACTCTGGCGATCTTAATGCCGAGTACCATTACTATTATGACGGCCAGAAACTTATCGAAGCACGCAATGAGCAGGATGTCCCTGTTCAGCAATATGTCTGGGGCACTCAATATATAGATGAACTTATTGAGATACGTTCGAATCACAACCCAACCACAAATACAGATTTCACGATTGTCGAAGAAGAGCATTACCCATATACATACTATGCATTGCATAATGCGAACTTCAATGTCGTTGGTTTGATTGATCATGAAGGGGATTTAGTTGAACGTTATGAATACACGCCATATGGCGAGCGGCAGGTTTTTGTCTCAGCAGGACCAAATGATCCCAAAGCGATGACACCTGTGTTCCGAAGTGAACGCATTAAAGAAATTGAGGGTGAAGAAGATCTAGAAGATCCCGCTTCATTGACGGGTGTTGTCTTGCCCTATAGCCGAAATCCTATCGGCCACCAAGGCCTCTTCCATGATGAAGAGATCAATTTAATTTACAACCGTGCACGTATACATAACCCTGCAGATAGCAATTTTATTATGAGAGATTCTGGAGTGAAGTAAGTGTCGATTTGAGAATATTTTTTGGTATTCAGATTGTACGAGCCGTTTATTTAATAAAATGGATGGATATTTATGATGTGTAATAAATCAATATTTTGTCTCTGTTTCTTCATCTTTCAGCTACAGTTTTCTGTAATGAGTGTACAGGCTGAACTTGAATGGGAATCGACAACAAGTAGCCATGTCGCTTCGATTTTTGATCGCGAGGTTACTGCAAAATTTACATTCAAAAACAATGGGGACACGCCTATTGAAATCACAAGAATGCATAGCAGTTGTGCGTGTACAACTGGTATACCTGATAAAATGGTATATGAGTCTGGAGAAAAAGGTGAGATTATTGCTACTTTTAAGTTAGGCAAACGCACGGGAATGCACAATAAGTTTATCAAGATTTACACGGATCATTCCAAGAAGCCTACAGCAACTCTTCGGATTCAGGTGAAAATACCACGTTACGTAAAGTTTAGTAAAAAGATGCTAGTCTGGAACTTAAACGAACTTAATAATCGTAAACAGATACGTATTGATTTTAATTATGAAAAACCCGTTTTAATTCAGAACGTGATTGATAAGTCAAAAGCTTTTAAAATTCAATTGGTGGAAAAACATAAAGGTAAATCTTACCTGCTTCAACTTACACCAAATGAAAATATTGATATAGACAAAGATATGTTATCTGTCTTTCAGTTGCAGACGAATATTAGATTGCCCGAAGATCATGATGACAAAACAAAATCTAAAGCAGAAAAAGAACAGAAACCCAAATATTTATCTTATTCTCTATTTGCCAAATTAGTTTTGCCTAAAGTCGAGATAGAAAAGCCGGTTGCAGAATGATTTAATATATTTCCCATCATCGATGGAACCGATCATCTCCCGAGCTTTAAAAGCCCCTTCAGCAATCAACCTTTCACAGTATCGCAAATCAGCCCCATCCACCTTTACCATACCACCGCCGACAGTTGGCTCTCCGCAGGATCAATCCCCTTGCCATCACCAAAGGAGTTGTTTCTATTCCCCGCTCACCACAATCTTCCCTGTTTCCAGTATCCGTTTGTGTTTTAGCAGCCATGCATACAACTCATCTTTCGCATACACCTTTTCCGCAATATTATGATCCCCTTGCTCATAAATCGTGAGTCGTGACAAGCCGCCTAATGCATCCAGCGCATAGACCATATCTACTGCACTTTCCACCGGCACAATTCCATCCAATTTTCCATGAAATACCCACACCGGTACGGTCCGTAACTTCACGGATTGCTCTACATATGCTGCACTTGAGATCGGCGCGATTGCCGCATAGCGTTCTGGACGATCTCCAGCCAGCACATACGTCCCGTATCCGCCAATCCCTTCACCGGTCACATAGATCCGCCCGATATCAACACGATACGTGGCCTCAATCTCATCAAGCAGCGAGCCCAGTTCACGCTTGTTCCATGCCTTTCGAGCCTTAACCTGAGGTGCTACCACGATCATTCCAAAGTCGCGGCCGTCTTCTAATTGTTTCGGCACCCCCACCTCGCGTACTTTCGATAGCAGCTCACCTCGCTGCTCAAACCCGTGCAAATAGAGTAGCAAAGGAAATGATTTCTTTGGCTGTAGCGTATAGCCCCGAGGTAAGTACAACAGATAATCCAGTCCTAGCTCTGATTTGCTAATCTGCGGCCATTCACCGTGAGATTTGGCATTATCCATGCTATCTGGCATGCCTTCACGTTGTCCGTTTGCACATCCTGCGACCGCTAACAAAACGATCATGAACCCGTACTTTATTACACCGCGCCAGCCGTCATTACGAGCCATTATCAAGTTCCTTTAAAAGCACTATCAATTGCGTTCCACCAATCCCCACTTTTCTGTGCACCTTTCATACCATGTTCGTTCCGTCCTGCATAGCTTATTTACACTCGCATATGCACAACATGACTTTCTAGCTCCATCATCCACAAGGATCTCTATTAATCCAATTCTAAAATCACTGGCGCATGATCAGAACACGCCAAGCCTGCTTCGCGGTCCACCCAGATTTTGCCCGCAATTTCATTCGCCTGTTTGTTTCCTAAGAGGTAATCAATCCGCCATCCACGATCCAGCTCTCGGGCTTTCCCGCGATTGCTCCACCATGTGTAGGGTCCGTCTACATCACCAGCTTCTTCTCGCACAAAATCCTGCCACCCGCTTTCGATCAACGCTCCCATCCACTCTCTTTCGTGTGGCAAGAACCCTGAATTCTTCTCATTGCTTTTTGCATAAAAAATATCTTTTGTTGTATGTGCAATATTAAAGTCTCCACCCAGTACCACCGCACTTCGTTTACGTTTCATGCCATCCGCCCATGGCCGAAAGATCTCCATCCATTTTTCTTTCTCTGCCTGTCGATGATCGCCGCTACTCCCGGATGGCAGATAGATACTTGAGCAAATGGCACCATTGTATTTAGCTGTGAGCACGCGACCTTCCGGATCAACATCATCCCCCTCAATTCCTCGTGCGATCACCTCATGTTTTTCTTTCGTCCAGATTGCAGTCCCCGCGTACCCCTTCTTTTCGGCTGGGTGCCACGTTGCATGCCATCCTTCCGGCTCCTGCCACGCTTTTGGCAGTTGCTCGGGCAGCGCTCGTACCTCTTGAAGCATCAGAACATCCGGGGCAATTCGTTCGAGATGTTCCGGGAAACCTTTTCGCAAAGCTGCTCGCAACCCATTCACATTCCATGTCGCAATACGCATCATTACTCCATTCAAAACAAACAAGGGGCATGTTTTATATCACAAAAAAAAGCGACCCGCAGGTCGCTTCATGTCATGTTTGTTTTGTCGCATTTTTTCGTTACGCCGCTTTCGCGCCTTCCGGCCCGTTTTCCTTACCGTACGTCCAGAATTCTTGCATGATCAGCCCAATAATTGCCGGTACGAATACCAATAATGGGATTACCAGTTGATTTGCGGTCAAGCCTTCTGACACGGTATCTTGCCATGACTCAATACTCAGTAAGAGTGCCAAGATACCCAACACAGCGATCAATGATCCACTTACTGATGTGAACATCACAATGGATAGTTTGAACAAAATAAAGGCAAGCATCCCGCAGATGATCAAGCCAATCAACGCGCCAATCCAATAGGCATCTACCGGGATCTGCATTTCCGCGCCTTTGTTCAGTGCATGGGCAAAGCCAGCCCACAGGTTTGCACCTACAAAAGCACCTGCTAGGCCGCCGAATACTGCTACCGCATATTTCATCAGCGGGAACGCTGTTACGGCAAGTAGCAATCCTAGGCATCCACCCACAATGAACGGTGCCTGAATCTTTTCGCCAAGCCAGTATCCCGCAAACAATCCCATTACTAACGCCAGCATGATCGTTGTTGTACGGTAGAACTTGTAGCCGTTGAACAAACAAAGCACACCGACAATGACAAATACCACCGCCCAAACAACGCTCAGTGCTTTGAGTTGTCCTACCAGAACATCAGGCTGAGCGAGCGGCGCACCACTGCTAAACATCCCGATCACCGATGAAAACAGATTCTCCATCGGGCCTTCTGGCCCACCCTCTGTCGCATTCTGTGCCAATAACGTGAACATGGTCTGCTCCTTTTAGCCCCTCACAACCAACGCATAAGCAGCTCGCGCCAAAAACGCGTGATTCAAGCGCACCTCTAGCCCCGACTTTTGGGACTACAACTCACTTATCGGCTCGGCGGCGGAAAATGATCCACTGAATCAGGACGCCAACCACCGTTATCAGACCTAAAAAGAGAAGAAATGACCTCGGACCGCTCGGCACATATCCGCCATAGCCCGGCACATACACCGTTACAAGATTCACACTCGCAAACATCATCAGCAGTGCCCCAACAAGCGCACTTTCCACCGCTGCAGCAATATAAGGCACAATCAACCCGAACAGCAGTCCAATTAGGCCGCCAATTCCTGATGCCACTAAGATCTTAAACCGCGTACTCTGATCGCGTTCCCCCCACCACGCACTGATCTGCTCCCATGCGCGGATTCGTGCTTGATTCACATGAGCAATTACGCCTTGCGCCGCTTCGCTCTGCCACAGTTTAGCTCCAGCGTCCATGCCCTCTGCATCTGTGCCTTCCAGAGTTCCTGTCCCATCATCAGGGGAGGGGGCTGCAAAACTCAATGTTAGTGACTTCGGTTTCTCGCTATCAATCTCACTCGCTTCAGCTTCATCATTGCCGCGCACGGCTGAAATTACTCGCTCAGCCAAAGCCTTGATCTGCTCCTGATCGACACCCAATCCCTCTGTCACAGGCTGATTCCCTGCAACCATTTCACCCAACAGATCTTTCTTCTCATCCAGTGGCACCACCATCGTGCTATCTTCCAGCCTTTCCCCCTCAGGCTGGTTCATGATCATGCTTGATCCTTGCCAGACGAACAGCATCACCGGCGCGATCATTCCCAAAATCACAGCCCCGCTGATTCCCATCCAAACCCGGAATAGCAGCCCCGCCAGCAAGGCGCCAATAATGCCCCCAAAGACCATCAGCGGGATCACATATAGCCCGTTGGTGATCAAGACTGTTCCGGCAACCAGCCCTGCCACGGCTCCTAGGACTAATCCGCTCACCACACATGCTGGTTTTGCGATCGAGCGGCCAATCACCCACAAAATCAGCCCGCCAACCCCCATGACGCCCAAAATGATCGCGCCCGCCAATCCACTCTCCAACACCGCTAATGACATCCATTCGTTCACAGCAAAACTCCGCCAGCGCACCTACAATGTCCAACACACAAAACCCACTACCATACTATCGCCCAAGTATAAGGTTTGTCGTTACAATGTCCCGTGCAATGAACGAGGAAACACCCAAATCATCTGGCTCAGCTTCCCATAACTCCACAAGCGATGCGCTTGCGCCACTGCGTGAGCAGATCGACGAGATCGATCTTAAGCTCATTGAGTTGCTCAATCAGCGTGCTAACGTTGTGATTCAAGTCGGGCATGTTAAAAACTCAGGCCAGTCCGCCACACCCATATACGCTCCAGATCGTGAACAACAGGTCCTCCAGAAAGTCCGCAAAACCAACAAAGGTCCACTTCCTGATTCATGCGTTGAAGCCATTTGGCGCGAACTTATGTCAGGCTCTTTTGCTCTTGAACGCCCGCTTCGCATTGGTTTTCTTGGTCCGCAAGGCACCTTTTCTCATCTGGCTGCTCGTCGTAAGTTCGGTGCTTCTGTAGATTACGATAATCTAGCCGGTATCCCCGCTGTTTTCGAAGAGGTTCACCGCGGACATATCGATCTTGGCGTAGTGCCTATCGAAAATTCCTCCGAAGGCGCTATTTCTGACACTCTCGATTCTTTCCTTCAGCATGCAGGGACTGATGTTACTGTTTGTGCCGAGATTCTTCTTGGTGTCCATCACAATCTTCTGTCGAATTGTCCGTTGGATCAAATCAAGAAAGTTTACTCGCATCCCCAGCCACTTGCGCAATGCCGCAATTGGCTTGCTGCTCAACTTCCGAATGCTGAAAAAGTCACAGCCGCGTCCACCACAAAAGCAGCTGAGATTGCAAAATCTGAATCAGGTTCTGCCGCAATATCTTCCTCGCTTGCCGCAGAGCTTTACAACCTCCCCATTCTTTTTGCCAATATCGAAGACAACCCGGCCAACACCACTCGTTTCTTTGTCATCGGCAAGCAAGTTTCTCCACCAACCGCTAGCGACAAAACTTCCATTATGTTCACGACCGAGCATGCTGCCGGAGCCCTCTCCGAAGTCCTCAATATCTTCCGCAAACACGAGATCAATCTCACCCACATTGACAAACGCCCATCACAGCGTGTCAACTGGGAGTATTACTTCTTCATTGATGTTGAAGGGCATATCAAAGACGAGAAAGTTGCTGCCGCTGTTGAGGATGCATCTAGGCATTGCCTCCAGCTTTCGATCCTTGGCTCATACCCCCGTGCCCGCGATGTACTCTAGCATGCAATTAGATTCTCGGAGATAACCTCATTTTTAAGCCCATTCGCTTTGTGGATAGAGCGACTTCCACTTCATATATTCAGTCCTGCATTTCTATCGCATTCCCCTCTCATCATCGTGATCTATTTCCCTTTATAATCTAGGCATAGAACCACAACCTCTCGGGAGCCCTATCATGATCGGTTATATCTTCGGCTACGCTCACGGACGCATTTCGCAAACTCTCCGCCACAAGCGCAAGCAATCTGCTGGCGATCTCACCCAAACTGAAATCCTTGCCGAGCAGGTTGACCAACTTCAAGATTCACATGATCGCCTCTCTCTTGTCTGTATGGCTATGTGGTCTCTTATGCAAGACAACACCCAAATCACCGAGAACGATCTTATCGAGCGTGTCCGGAAGATCGATCTCATGGATGGTGTCGAAGACGGCAAAGTTTCTCAACCTCTTGCCAAGTGTTCTGCATGCAACCAAACTATGTCCCAACGCCACGACCGTTGCATCTATTGTGGTAATGACGATTGTGCTCCCATCGCACCCGACAAAACGCAAACCCCCGAACCCGAGCAGGTCTGATTTTACCCATCTGGCAGCCCAATTTTGCATTCAATCGCATCATTCCTCTCATGCCAGCGAAACGATCCCCGGTATAATGATGGCCTCATCACGCTTACATTGAAAGGTCATCCCATGATCAATCCCGGACTCTTCGGCGGAACCTACGGCTCAGGTAGTGTCAACACGAATATCGATGCAGCTGCACAATCTGCCCGCGCTACCTCTAAAGCTAATGCCACGGCTCGAGAGCAAGTCCAGCTTGAAGATCGTCTAGAACGTCTTTCTCTCGTTTGTATGGCCATGTGGTCACTTATCCAAGACAAAACCAACCTCACCGAACAAGATCTTCTCGAGCGTGTGAAGATGATCGATTTGATGGATGGTGTTGAAGATGGGAAAGCGACCCGCACTGTCTCTAAGTGCGCTTCTTGCAATCGTACCATGTCGCAGCGTCATTCTCGTTGCCTCTACTGTGGTGCCGAGAAACTTGTCTCTTCCGCATTCGACATAGTGTGACTCATATTTGAGTATTGAGATAAATTGTTTGTTTTTTTGAAAACAATATCCATCGGCTACGTCTTAAATATGTATGACAACAAGGCGTTTTTATAGAACCATTCTTTAATCCGAGGGCAAAATGGATAAAAGAATTACACTCGTTTCGGCATTGATCATTCTGTTGATTGTGACGCTTTATTTTGTGATTAGCAATCAGCAAAAACGTGGTGCTTCAAAGAATCTTACTGCTACAATGGCTAATTGGGATCGATTGTCTCCATATCCGATTGCAGATGCATTGCTCGATATTCAGCTTGATAAGCCTACGACACTAAATCAATGGCAGTCTGAGTATGTTCTACGTGCACAAGAAATGAAAAATGAATTTAGCCTGCACCTTAAGCATTTCAAGCGAGCTGAAGCCGATCTTGCACATCCAGAGTTTGCGATCCATCTTGATCGTCTGATCCAACTTGCTCATTCACCGCAACACAATCGTTTTTTGCCCGTCACACTCGCACACTTCTCTGTCAATGATCAGCTTTTTGATCTCATCATCGAAAAATACCGAAACACAAATACGCTTCCGCCTCAAAGCTTCATTGATTACATAGCTGGAATGGATTTACATGAGAATCTTGCTCGCACGTTTCAATCACAAGCAGCGATGCTCGTGTTTTTTACCACATCATTTGTGAATGACCACTATGCCGTCAAAGACGAGCAGCATAGTTGGTCTGATGCTGACGTTGCTATTTTTCTGGAAACGCTTTATCCCTATCTTCAGAATCTGAAAGAACAGTCAACTTCATTTGATATGGTCGACATTCTTGTGCCTACACCACAATGGGCACCGATCACTCGCAAAAATCTGGGTATTCTTCACGCAGCCATCCGCTTCCAAGATCAGCTTCTAACCCAGCAGGCCCACGCGTTGCTTGCTTTCAAGCTCCGTGCTCACAAAATTAAAACCGGTTCATATCCATCTGATTTGGCCTCGCTTAAATCGGACTGGAACCATCTTATTTCGATCAATCAGATTGGCTATTCCACTAACGGCTCGTCTTTTACCCTCACGACCGATGCTCCCGCCTCACAAACCACCCATACATGGACATGGAACTAAAAACGACTCATTAAAACCCAACTTTTTGACATACATCTAACATGGGTAACTATTTTTTAACATCGCTCATTCATACTATTGTGTATGAGAGTTGCCCTCATCACTGAAACGTTTCCACCTGAAATCAATGGCGTTGCCATGACGCTCTCACGTCTAGTTGATGGTCTCACTGAACGGGGGCATTCCGTCGAAGTTATACGGCCTCGTCAAAATAAAACAGACCTTTCTACTGTTAACGGTAGGCTCGAGCACTTCACGCTTCCCGGTATTCCTCTCCCTAAATACGACGGTCTTAAATTCGGCCTTCCCGCCAAGCGTAAGCTCATTGAGCGTTGGCGGTATCGCCGACCTGATATTGTTCACATCGCCACCGAAGGCCCACTCGGCTACTCCGCACTTCGTGCTGCTCAAAAACTCAATATCCCCATTGCTTCATCCTTCCACACCAACTTCCAGCAATACGGCAAACACTACGGATATGGCTTCCTTCACCGCTACGTCATGAAGTATCTTCGCTATTTCCACAATCAAACAGCAGCCACCATGACACCCTCCAACGATATGCTCAAGCTTCTTGTTGATGAAGGCTACAGCAATGTTTCCATTCTTGCACGTGGCGTTGATACCGATCTCTATTCACCAGATAGACGCTCTGTTGAACTCCGACGATCATGGGGTTTGGCCGACAACGATATCGCACTTATCTACGTTGGACGTGTTGCTGAAGAAAAGAATATCCCATTGATTATCAAAACTTGGCAACACATTAAGCAAACTTGCTACGATACTAAACTTATTGTTGTTGGCGACGGGCCGGCACTTTCTCCACTCCAATCCAAATATCCGGGAATTATCTTTACAGGCGCAAAACGCGGGGAAGAACTTGCTACTCACTATGCTTCAGGCGACATCTTCCTATTCGCTTCTGAAACTGAAACCTTTGGTAATGTTGTTACTGAAGCACTCGCCTCCGGACTTGCCGTGGTCACCTACAACTACGCAGCAGCCGATATGCATATGACTCATGACGTCAATGGTTTCACTCCTACGTTCGCAGATCCAAATCATTTTATTCGATGTGTAAATGAGTTGATCAATGATCCGGTGCGTGTTGCAAGATTTCGTATCGCCGCCCGTGAATCTTCGCTCAAAATCTCATGGAACACAGTCGCTGACGAGTTCATTTCACGTCTCCGTGCCATCATTGAATCTGAACCAACCAACCCTGTATCAACCGGCAATAACACAACTTCTTCATCTACTGCTTCACGTAACAACATTCAGACTGCACAATGAGATTGCTTCTACTAATAGCCAACTAGAATCATCTGCTCATTTCTTCAAGTCGCAGACGCATGCTATCCAGTACATTCATAAAGTTGATATACCCATCGTATGGCGAATCATATGGGCTGAAATATTTGTGTACAGCACCATCATCGAAGTATTTTGTGCACATGTAATAGAAATGGTCGCTGCACGTAAGTTTTCGCCAGTCATTGATCAGTCCAACGTCCCCGGTTTCTTTCACGGGTTTCTCAAGCATATACAAATCATGTAGCGCACTCGATTGCATCGCATTTCCCACCCACGCACTCAGATCTTTCTCCGTATCCGCCCACGACACCATCTCTTTGCAATCATAAATATCCGAGGTGTCGTACCAATCCAAGCATTCGCCTGGCGTTTTAAAATCATCACCTAATTTCAATACTTCACTCGGCAAGCTCCGCAAAAATTCAAAGATCCCACTTACCTCCCATTGATGCTCACCAAATGTTTCAAGATCCATGAACAAATTACACATCTGCCCGTGCTCTTGATTTACTTCATGCAGCCAATGTGCATATTTCTCTGCTGTGAGTGGCCACTCGTCCCATCCCTGATTCGAAAAACGAAACGCAATATCATCACTCAAACGATCATTCTTTAAGAGCAGGCCAACATCAATCCCGTTTGGCGGATCATACACATGATTCGCACTCCGCCCGTTTAAGATCGTTTCTGCACCTTCGGATAAAATACCGCGAAACTCATCTTCATCCGCAATAAACTTCGCTACGTCATTGCTGTAAATTAGTTCTGTATTGCGAAACACTGTTGGTCGTTGCCCAAACACCTCATCAATCAAATCTACATGCAGTCCCACCTGATCCCGAAATTCATCCTTGCTGTACATAAAGCTCAAGCTATGGTGATATGTTTCTGCCAGAAACTCCACGCACCCTGTCTCTGCTAACGCTTGAAATCGCTCCAGCACTTCCGGCGCAAATCGGCTGAACTGCTCAATCACACAGCCAGTCAAGCTAATCGCCACACGAAACTGACCTTCATGCTGATGAATCAAGTCTAGCAGCACCTTGGTCGTCGGCAGATAACTTCGGTGCGCCACCTTCCGCAAAATTTCGCGGTTTCGCGCATCATCAAAGTACGTTTTCCCCGAATCAAAAATGCTGTACCGTTTCAGCCGTGGTGGCTGGTGAACCTGAAAATACATGCAAACTGAAGCCATCCGTGCTTTCCTTTTTTAAACCTCATTTTTCGCTCTCTCATTGTCCCCGCACCCCGCTGTATTGCAACATTCAACCCAAACATTTCTCTCAGCATCCTCACCTATATCCTCTCACCACTTTCCAGTTCATCTCCTAGCCGATCGGCCTTTGTTCGGATATACTGCTCCATCTACTTTTTCAGATACTTTCCGCATATCTCATGCGGAATGCTGCTCCCGGAACCCCCTGTTTTTCACCGGACGCCAGACATGCCAGACCACACCCTCACAAGCACGCAAATCCGTCAGCAGTTCATCGACTTCTTCGTCGATAAATGCGCCCACACCGCTGTGCCTTCATCGCCTGTCGTTCCGCACGACGACCCAACACTCCTATTCACCAACGCTGGCATGAACCAGTTCAAAGACATCTTCCTCGGCACCGAATCCGCCGATTCATCCCGCAAATACTCCCGCGCTGTCGACACACAAAAATGCATCCGCGCAGGCGGCAAGCACAACGACCTTGACGATGTCGGCAAAGACACATACCACCACACATTCTTCGAAATGCTTGGCAACTGGTCCTTCGGCGACTACTTCAAGCAAGAAGCTATCGACTGGGCATGGGATCTTCTCGTCAACGTCTGGGGCCTCGATCCCGCTCGCCTCTACGCCACCTACTTTGAAGGCGATCCATCCGAAAATATTGAGCCGGATTATGAGGCTCGAGACCTCTGGCTCAAATACCTCCCCGAAGATCACGTTCAACCCGGCAACAAAAAAGATAACTTCTGGGAAATGGGCGACACCGGTCCATGCGGCCCATGCTCAGAACTTCACTACGATCGTTCACCCGATCTCTCAGGCGGATCACTCGTCAACGCCGACAACCAGGACATCGTCGTCGAAATCTGGAACCTCGTCTTCATCCAGTTCAACCGCAATCAAGATTCATCCCTCTCGCCACTCCCCGCCAAGCACGTCGACACCGGCATGGGATTCGAGCGCATCGTCCGCGTCATCCAAGGCAAAGAATCAAACTACGACACCGATGTTTTCACCCCATATTTCGCCGCCATCCAAAAAGTCACCGGAGCCAAACCATATGACGGCACGGGCGACACACTTTCCAATCCCACCGACATCGCATACCGCGTCATAGCCGATCACATCCGCACACTCACCTTCGCTCTCACCGACGGCGCGCACTGCGGCAACGATGGCCGTTCATACGTCCTCCGTTCCATCCTCCGTCGCGCTGTGAAATTCGGCGACGTCGACCTCGGTGTCAAAGAGCCATTCTTCTACAAACTCGTCGATACTGTCATCGAGCAGATGGGCGACTTCTTCCCCGAACTCAAAACCAACCCCGAAGACATCAAAGCCGAGCTCAAGGAAGAAGAAGAATCATTCCGAAAAACACTTACCCGCGGTATCTCACTCTTTGAACAAGCCGTCAAAGAAAATCCAAAACAAATCACAGCCGACTCCGCCTTTCAACTCCACGACACCTACGGCTTCCCCATCGGGCTCACACAACTCATGGCCGAAGAACGCGGCATGACCGTTGACATCGATGGCTTCAATCGTCTTATGGAAGAAGCACGCATACGCTCACGCGCTGGCGGCGACTCCGCAAACGAACGTGCATCACTCAACGACATCATCCAACACATCCAGTTGAATGACACTGAATTCAAAGGCTATCAAACCACTCACCTCGATAACATTCAATCAACCATCACTATCTTCAAACTCGAAGACCATGCTTATAAACAGCTGTCTGAAACGGCTGGCAAACCCAACGGTTCAACTGGTGGGG
Organism: Poriferisphaera sp. WC338; assembly: GCF_050931845.1. Taxonomy (GTDB): domain Bacteria; phylum Planctomycetota; class Phycisphaerae; order Phycisphaerales; family Phycisphaeraceae; genus Poriferisphaera. The sequence continues at coordinate 1,891,672 of NZ_CP194516.1, read as the reverse complement.
TTTCTGCCGGCGACAAAATCGCAATCGTCCTCGATCAAACCCCCTTCTACGCAGAAGCAGGTGGCCAAGTCGGCGACACCGGCACCATCCAAATCATCGATGGCGCAAACATCACCGTCGAAGACACCATCAAGCTCGGCGATGTCTACTTCCACCTCGGCCAGGTCAACGACGGAACACTCGCCAACACCACTGGCGAAGTTAAACTCGAGCTCTCACTCGCCGTCGATGAAGATCGCCGCGCCCTTATTCAAAACAACCACACCACCACCCACCTCATGAACCGTGCCCTTCGTGATCACGTCAACCCCGACACCATGCAAAAAGGTTCGCTCGTCGATGAAGAAAAACTCCGCTTCGATTTCCTCAACAAATCATCACTGAAAACAGAAGAACTTGTCGCCGTCGAAGCCGCCGTTAACAAAGACATCGCCGCTAACCTTCCAGTCCACACCGAATACGCACCGCAAGAAGATGCCTTGAAAATCAATGGTCTCCGCGCCGTCTTCGGTGAAAAATATCCACCCACTGTCCGCGTTGTTTCCATCGGTGCATCTGTTGATGAACTGCTCGCTAATCCCGGTTCCGACAAATGGGGCACGATGTCCATCGAATTCTGTGGCGGGACACACCTTCCATCCACCGGCCCCGCCCAAACATTCACCATCACCTCTGAAGACTCAGTCTCCAAAGGTGTGCGTCGTATCACCGCACTCACCGGCTCCCTCGCCGCCAAAGCGCAAGCCGAAGGTGAAAAACTTCAAACCGAACTGGACAACCTCACCGCCTCCGCCGACAAAGCCGAGCCCGAAACACTCAGCTCGCAAATCACCGCGCTCTCAAACAGCATCAACGAAAAGCAAATCCCACTCGTCACCGCAACGAAACTCCGCAAAGAAATCGAATCCCTTCAAAAGAAACTCCGCAAGCTCCAAAAAGCGCAGTCGCAACAAGCCGCAGGCGCCATCGCCGATGTTGCCAAGCAGGTCGCCGCAGACAACCCCGGCCCGATCATCACGCACACCTTCGAAGGGGCAGGGGCCAACGACCTCCGCACTGCCATGGATACCATTCGTGCCCATCACCCCGATGCAGCACTCTTCCTCACTGGTGAAAACAACGGCAAGGTTGCACTCCTCGCATCCGTCTCTAAAGACCTTATCGGTAAAGGCCTCAAGGCTGGCGACTGGGTCAAGCACATTGCACCCATCGTCGGTGGTGGCGGTGGTGGTCGTCCAGACATGGCTCAGGCAGGCGGCAAGGACGCTTCCAAACTCCCCGAAGCTCTCGAAGCTGCACAAGCTTTCGCCGCTGAAAAGATTGGCTAATCCACAAGCTCACCGCCAACCCACGCGCTTTATGCTAAAATCGCAATTCACCGGATCATCACCGATGAAGAACCGGGCTGTGTTGTAAACCTTAGATTGGGATCAAAATCCAAATGGCAAACATCAACGACAACTACCTCAAACTACAAGCAGGCTACCTCTTCCCAGAAATCGGCCGGCGCGTAAACGCATACCTCGAAGCCAACCCAGATGTCGCAAACTCTGTCATCAAGATGGGCATCGGCGATGTCACCGAACCGCTCCCCGAAGCTTGCCGCATCGCCATGTCAAAAGCCATCGATGCCCAATCCAAACGTGATTCATTCCACGGCTACGGCCCCGAGCAAGGCTACCTCTGGCTCCGTGATAAAATCGTCGCCTTCGATTACACCCCACGTAACGCCAACGTCGCCGCCGATGAAATCTTCATCTCCGACGGCTCCAAGTGTGACACCGGCAACATCCTCGATATCTTCGGCAAAGACAACGTTATCGCCGTCACCGACCCCGTCTACCCCGTCTACGTCGACACCAATGTCATGGCAGGTCATACCGGCCCCACCGATGACAACAGTGAATATACCGGGCTCCACTACCTCCGTGCCACAGAAGAAAACAATTTCACACCCGACATCCCAGCCGACACAAAACTCGACATCATCTACCTCTGCTACCCCAACAACCCCACCGGTACCGTCGCCTCCAAAGAATATCTCACCGCCTGGGTTAACTACGCCATCGAACACAACAGCATCATCATGTTTGATGCCGCTTACCGCGACTTTATCACCGACCCCACCATCCCTCACTCCATCTATGAAATCGAAGGTGCACGCAAGTGTGCCATCGAATTCCGTTCCTTCTCGAAAAACGCGGGTTTCACCGGCACACGCTGCGCCTTCTCGATCGTTCCCAAGGAATTGCAAGGCCGCGCCGCCGACGGTTCATCTGTCTCCATTCACAAACTCTGGCACCGCCGTCAGTCCACCAAATACAACGGTGTCTCCTACATCGTGCAACGCGGCGCAGAAGCCGTTTACTCAGAAGCTGGCCAAGAGCAAACCTCCGAACTTATCCGCTTCTACCTCGAAAATGCTGCCATCATCCGCTCATCACTCGCCGAGCTTGATATCACCGTCTACGGCGGAGTCCACGCACCATACGTATGGCTCAAAACACCCGACAACCTCTCTTCATGGGATTTCTTCGACAAACTTCTCAACGAAGCCAACATCGTCGGCACCCCCGGCTCTGGTTTCGGCCGCTCCGGAGAAGGATTCTTCCGCCTCTCCGCATTTAACACACGCGCCAATGTTGAAGAGGCCATGCATCGTCTTGCTGTTAAGCTCACTGTTTAATCAGCGTTTAGACACTCGCCTGTAATATGATATCCAAGCCCGGTACCGCCGTGGTGCCGGGGTAGTGCGCTACCTGCCTTGTTGCCGCAACATCACATTCCCCGCAATACCTAAACCCCAGTCTCTAGACATTAAACCCTGAACATGACCACCACCCCCGAAAAAAATAAAGACCCCGAAACAATCCTCTCACAGTCCATCCCCCAGTTTCTTTCCCACTGGAAAACCGCCGGCCTTGCCACCGTTAACGCAGACAATCAGCCCCTCGCATGCAACATCATGTTCGTTCCCGATGATAACCTCAACCTCTACTGGATCTCCGGCACTCAATCCGCCCACTCCCTCGCTATCGACCACAATCCCCACGTCGCGCTCTCCATCTACGCCCACGTCGATTCTGCCCTTCAAAACCACGGCCTCCAACTCCAAGGCACCGCCTCACTCATCACCGACCAAGGTAAATACAAAACCATCCTCGACATCTACGCCAAGAAATTCGCTATGCCCCTCGCTCGCCCCCTCATTAAACAAGCCATGAAAACCCAGCCCTTCTATCAGTTCAAACCAACTTGGCTTCGCTGGATCGACAACCGCGTCAAGTTTGGCTTCAAATTAGAGCATGCTTTCTGATGCCCGCAAGCAACCGAGATTAACGTAAGTGGTGTTTTTGTGTTAATTGAGTTAATGCTGAAGGCATATCTATAAACCCATCTAATATTGCTAAAATCACATAAGTTATTGTTATGTAGCATCTTATAACACAATATGTGTTGTTTGCCTTCCCCTTCTGTTTTATACTAGGTGTAGGTGACATCTAAGTTTTCTTGTCTTTTTCTTCTAGTCCTAAAACACACATCTGCATGATGTGGCTTATGGAGATCGCCATCATGTACCGGAAAGGTTTCACTCTTATTGAATTGCTCGTTGTTATTTCTATCATTGCATTGCTAATAGCAATTCTCTTGCCCGCACTTGCATCTGCACGCCAGACCGCGCAATCTATTTCTTGTTTATCGAATCAAAGGCAACTTACGTTGGCTGCTATTGCATTTTCGGTTGAACATGATGACTATCTGCCTAAGCCTTGGTGGAATGACACGCCCAGAAGTGATGGTAGTCAGATAGGGTCTTGGCCATACCGACATCCACTTTGGGGGTGGGATTACGTTTTAAATGATGTTGTCCAAAACGAAGATATCTTCCGTTGTCCTTCAGATAATACAGAGAGCATTCGCGGCACATGGACAACCGCTCCGGGCCAAGAAGCTGACGATCTTCCAGCATCCTACCGTATAAATACCAGCCATAATCCGGACTTTGGATTCGCTGCGATTAGAGTTGAACAATTTAGTCGTGCGTCTTCAGCGATCTTCTTTCTCGATGGGCTTTCTCAGAATGATGCACTGCACCATGTCGCCACATGGGATCCTGTTGCTGGAGGACTGCTAGGTCCCAACACATCACAATGGATTGGATTTAGACACGACAGTAACACCAACAATCCGTCACGTTTTAACGTCACTTATTTAGATGGGCACGCTGCTACTGCCATTTGGGAGGATACATGGGAAGCAATTGATGGAGATTTCATTCTAAGTGGTACACCGCAACAAGTGACTGCTTGGCGATCAGAATATCTCCCATGGCCAGAACATGGCATTCGTCAAAATTTTTCACCGTAATAGAACGAGATCTTCTTAGCAGATCATTTACGAGCACATACGTTGAACGGATGTGCTTTTTTAATCATCATCTATCGTGTGTTGCGGAAATCTGTGTTCTTCGCGATCTTGCCCCCGTTCATATTCTGAGGGGCCGAGCCATATCTATAACGTGCTGAGACATGTCGCCACAATATCTTCTGGCTCGCTCATTCTTCCATATCCAACCGCGCGGCAAGCCTGCCACCCTTCTTCTGGTCCGACTAATCTAACTTGCGGATAGAGTTCTTTCAGTAAGCTCATGTTCCGCTGGGTAGCTGCATTTTCCCACATGTCTGCATTCATCGCTGGAGCAATCACCATCGGTGTTTCTTTTGGTACCGCTAGCATGACTGTACTCACGAAGCTATCTGCAATCCCATGCACCATCTTTGCGATCGAGTTTGCACTTGCGGGCGCCATTACCACTAAGTCGCACCACCGTGCCAAACCAATATGTTCCGCATCTGGATTTTCGCCAGTATCCCACAAGCTCGTCATGACTGGATTGCCGGATAAACTTTGGAATGTCATTGGCCCAACAAACTTCGTTGCCGCTTCAGTCATCATTACGCGAACATCAGCATCGTTTTGAACGAGACGGCTTACCAGCGTGCAAACTTTGTAGCAAGCGATTCCACCTGTTAGCGCAACCAAAACCCGCTTCCCTGCCAAGCACTTCTCAGCCGAGTTGGAAAGCGGGTGGTCATTCATTTAATGATCTCTGTCAGGCCGTTTATATCAAGATCAGAGATCATGCTAACTTGCGATTAGGTTTTTGATCTCGATCATCACGGATGAGCAATTATCCAATGATCATGTCGCCCGGATTCATAGGCGGTTCATCTGTGGGGGTAGCACTTGCTGCATCAGTAGTAGCTTCTGCAGCGGCAGTTTCTTCAACTGCTTCTTCAACGCCTTCAGGCTTAAAACCGGGCGCGGGTTCTTCACCAGTCAGCTGGTATGTGATTTTGCCTTCAATGATCTCTTGGACAGCAATTTCAAAATCACTGCGACCCTGACGGTCAACCAGTGGTCGAGCGCCATCCATCAGTTGACGGACACGGTGTTGAATAAGAGCTGTAAACTTAAAACGGCCGCCGAGTTCGTTGATGACTTTGTCGTCCTTGAGAGCTTCAATCATCTGGTTTCTCCATCTATGACTTGCGTCAAAGAAACAGTGTGCTTGCTTGGTGAGTCGCATGATCCATGGTAACGATCTGCGGTCTCTTTCATGTCGGCGCATACATTCACTGCCGATGAAAGAACGTGGCATTATAGCATCACCCTGACGCATTGCAAATAGCTGCAGAGAAGTAAGTTACACAGAAAACTTCCATCGCACTGATCTAATCCTTCAGCTCGCCTCGTTGCTCGATTGTGGCTTCTGGGTGATAGGGCGGATGTTTTGGGGTTGTTTTACTTCCGAGGGTAGGCTTTGGCCCAATTTTGCCAGAGCTTGGGCTTGAGTCTCCCGATCAGGATGATGGCTGCAAGAGCAATGACACCTAAAAGGCTAATCGTGCCAAGGAGTAAGAGGTAGCGGTCGAGTGAATCAGCTACCCAGGTATCTATGAGCGGTACTGCCAGTACGAGATCATTGCTGACAGCTAAATCCATCTGTTGAAGATTGCTATGAAGTACGGTTGCGTAACCTTCATAAACAATTCGAGTGGTTATGTGCAGAAGGGGAAGCGTGATAATGACCAAGAGGGTTTTAATCTGTAACCAGCGGAGTTTAATAAAGATACGTGGTGCATCAATAAGGAGCAGAATGCCGAAAAAGATAGTGAGGGTAGCTGAGGGAATGATGAGATATTTGACGAGTTGTTCTATCTGTCCAGTCAGATCCAGATATGTCTGAGCGGGGACTATCTCGGGGTAAGGATCAATATTGATGCTTTCTGGCATCAGAACCTGTCTCAGGCAAAGCAGTCCCAGTGCAGCCAGCGAGCCGACGAGTAAGCAGAAACAGAGGATTTTTGGGATGAGTAGCCACGGACGAAGGCCGCGTCCTGGTTTGCGGCCATGCTTGTTCCGTGGTGTTTTTGCTGGTGCTGGCATGGGTTCCCATTGTCTTGCATCTATGTCGTGGATACAAATCGATGGCATCGTAAGGTTGAAAACGCATCGTATATGTAACTATATAAATACAAGAAACTTATGAACTTTCGATATGTGAGGGGGGTATGATTTTAGCGCGTAACAGCCAGATTTATAGAACTTATATCGTTTATGTTATATAATATGCTTGGCTGTGCCTGTAAGTATCTCTCATGTAAGCAGAAAGGCTTCAGTAATGACCTTGGCTCAGGATCAGGCGTCTCACTTTGTTGAGAACGAAAAGGAATTCCATCTCGGAGCGCTGGTAACCGAACAACCGCATCCCAAGACGCGCGGACTCAGTATGCGTATTCAGTCGGATCTGAATGCAGGGGTACGTCAATTGCTGTCGGTTGAGGAAGATCTTGAGCCGGTGATGACGAAGGTATTTGGCGGGGAAGAATACCAGAAGCTGGAAGCCGCGATGTTTCGCGCGATGGCTGATGGTAAGAAGATATTTTTTACAGGGTGTGGAGCGACTGGACGGCTGAGCATTTTACTTGATGCGATGTGGCGAGGTTTCTGGCAGGAGCACGGTAAAACATTAAAAGCAATCAATGCGGATATGCCAGACCGTGAAGATTTAACGTTTAGTGTGATGGCGGGTGGAGATTATGCGCTGATCAAATCAGTTGAAGGGTTTGAAGATTTTCCGCGCTTTGGCAAAAAACAAATCGCAGATACGGGGGTGGAGAAAGATGATGTTGTTGTTGCGATCACGGAGGGTGGCGAGACACCATTTGTCATCGGAACTGCATGGAAAGGGCTTGAAGTTGGGGCGGAAGTATTCTTTGTTTACAACAATCCATCAGATGTTCTGGTTGATCATGTTGAGCGATCGCGCGAGATGATTGAGCATGCAGATGTGACATGTCTTGATCTTGCGACGGGGCAGATGGCCATTGCAGGATCAACGCGGATGCAAGCGACAACGGCAGAGCTTTTGATTGTTGGCGGTGCGTTGGAAAGCGCACTCTACCGATTCTTGCTTGAATGGCATTCCAAAGAAACATTAGAAGATCTAGGGCTTTGTGAACTTGATTTGTCGAACGGTGGCCAGGATTTCGGCAAGTTGATTGAGGAATTATATGAGTCGAGTAATATCGCAGCACTGAGCGGCTTCGTTCAGTTTGAACACGATCTTTATGTAGAAAAAGGGCGTGTGACGTATTCTGCGGAACGTTTTCTATTAGATATTTTAACGGATACGACTGAGCGTTCGCCAACGTTTAGTTTACCGCCATTTCGTCAGTACGATGATCAGGATTCACCAGTTTCCTGGGCATATGTGAAGCACCCAACGATGACGACCCCTGAGACTTGGCAGCAGCTGCTGGGGCGTAAGCCGCGTTGTTTGGATTGGCAGCCTGCAGATTACAAGAGACTTGAAGCGCCGGAAGCGATCATCAATGATCCACCTGCATTGAATTGTGATGTGCTACATAAATTCCGCATTGGAAATGAGGTTGATGTATCCCGTTATGCGACAGCGGCCAATGCATTGGTTCTTGTGAGTGCGGACACAGAAGCAGATAAGCTTATGGCCAACGGTATGCTTGAAGGCTTCAAGAAGATGTCGAGTTTGTATAAGCATGTCGCCACGATGAGTGTTGGATCTGAAGAAGCTGATGCGCTGAGTGATTTGCCGGGCGAACATTATCACATCAGTTGTAATTTAAAGAATTCTCCAATGCGGTTGTGGCAGCACCTTGCGGTGAAATTGATGCTAAATACGGTTTCGACGGCGGCAATGGCGTTGATTGGTCGAGTAACAAGTAACTGGATGGTCTGCGTACAAGCATCGAACAAAAAACTGATCGACCGTAGCGCAAGATTGATCGCAGAGCTAACCGGTACCGATTACACGACGGCTTGCGAACGCTTGTATACCGCACTTGAAGCGGTAGCAGAAATCCGTGAAAAAGAATGCCGTATTGTTTCGCCTGTAGAATGGGCAATTGAGGAATACGGTTTATCAATGAGCGAAGAAAGTGCGGCAGTCTAAATACGATAGAAATTCCCCCTTAAACCCTTCATTTGAAGGGTTTTTTTATGGATGGATGTTTTGCTAATTGCTATTTTAAAAGCTCAAAGGGATGTTTGTGAGATGGAATCAGCTTGAAGATCTTTCATGCGAGGATATATCGATGTGTAAAATTACTTTGGGTATGTTGACTGTTGTACTTATTGTTGTTGGTTGCAAGAGTGTGGATGTGCCATATAAATCAAACCTTACAGAAAGAAAATTGCAGGTTGATTTAACCGGTGGAAAAAAAGTGATGGCATACTTCCCTGAATGGGGTGGGATTGAAGGTGGCTATACCGTGTGGGACGTGCCGGCGGAGCATTTAACGCATTTGTTTTATGCGTTTGCGCATTTGACGGAGGATGGCCAGGTGAAGGTAGATATGCTGTCTAAGGGTTTAGAGATGGTATATCCAGAAGGAAAAGGGGTGCAGGGTGTGAAGGGGCATCTTCGGCAACTTATTGAACTGAAGAAGAAATATCCGCATTTAAAGACGTTGATTTCAATTGGTGGGTGGGAGTTGTCGATGCATTTTTCGAGCTTATCGGTAACAGCATATGGCCGAGAGACACTTGCGAAAAATGCTGTTGCGTTTATGCATAAGTATCAATTTGATGGAATTGATATCGATTGGGAATTTCCGGTGAAGGGGAGTAAGTATAAAGATAAGCAGCGGCCGGAAGATCGTGAGAATTTTACGAAGTTAATGCAAGCGATTCGAGATGAGATGGATTTCTATGAGGAAGAGGATGACAAGGAATATTTATTGACGGCTGCAGTAACGGTGAGCATTTATCGTCAAAAACACTTGGAATTACAGAAGCTGTCCAAGCTTTTCGATTTTGTGAATGTGATGGTTTATGACATGCATGGGCGATGGATTAAGGATCAGACAGGCCATCTTTCGCCGATGTATCCAACAAAAGCCATTGCGGGAGATGAAAATATATGCGGTGATATTGGTTTGCAAGGGTACTTAAATGCTGGGTTTAAACCGGGGCAGATAATGGTAGGTGCGCCGCTTTATGCTGCAGGATGGCAGGGTGTTGATGTAAAAAAAGAAGGTGTATTTCAAAAAGCTGTTGGTTTGGCAAAGGGGACTTCGGTTCACAAAGGATATTATGAATGGCGATACATCGCGAAAGAGTTATTGGAAAAGCAGGGAAATCAGTACTATTTGAAAATGGATGAAGATGCGAAAGCGGCTTATGTGTGGGCACCTGAGGTTGACGGAGGTACGTGGATTACGTGTCCAAGCCGTGCATCTTATCAGGCGAAGATTGATTACGTGAAGCAATATGATCTTGGTGGGATGTTCTTCTGGGATGTGAGTAATGATGTACGAGATCCTGAAAGTGTGCAATCGTTGATTCGTTTCACAGCAGATGGTTTGATGCATAGTAAAAGTTACAAATAATCCCTCGAAAAATCATCGATGCAATAGATTCTCTGATGTTGCGTTATGCTGGTTGTGGTCAGGGAAAAAGGACACAACGCACTAGGAGATAATGCAATGAACAAACAGAAACGGAAGACCTGTGTTGGTATCTCATGCGCTATGGCAATAGGTTTAAGCTTATGTTTTGCAGGGCAGAATGCGATGGCTCATGAAGGGCACGATGAGCATGAGGATTCGAGGCAGGGGATGTTTGCCCGGCTGGATCAGCGTGGTGGTGGAGAACGCGAGCAGCGCGGGCCACGGGGACCGAGAGAAAACCAAGTGCCCAGTGATGCTGATCCGGTGGTAGAGATTACAGTGAAGGGCGATTATCGGTATATCACAGGTAACGGTTTGCCGAATCATGAAATTGGGCGGTTCCCAAATCGTAATAATCCCCATGCTCCGCAGGAGCAACGTTTCAAGTGGCGGGTACCATTGGAACCTGCGGTAAATGAAGAACCGACTGAACGAGGGCGGTATACGATGGCGGTGGGTTTGAATGGTGTTCCATTTGATCCTGTGTCGGCTGAATATTATGAAGGGATGCGTGAGTGGAATTATGAAGCGCTTACAGGGAAGCTGAATCTTGGGGCTGACTTTAATCATGCACATGTGCAGCCAAATGGTATGTATCACTATCATGGATTGCCGTCTGGATTGATCGAAATCCAACGTAAAGCGAATAGTCTTGCTGAAGATGATATGGTATTGATCGGCTATATGGCAGATGGTTTTCCGATCTACGCACTTTACGGATTCGTTGATACTGATGACCCGAAAAGTGGTACAAAGAAATTGCAGAGCAGTTATGTTCTGAAGAAGGGTACGCGGCCGAGTGGTGATGCTGGGCCCGGTGGTAAGTATGATGGAACATACTCGGCGGACTTTGAGTATGTTGAAGGAGCGGGCGACTTGGATGAGTGTAATGGTCGTTGGGGCGTGACGCCGGATTATCCTGAGGGGACGTATTACTATGTTGTGACGGAAGAGTTTCCGTTTGTAAGTCGGATGTTCCGTGGAACGCCAGATAAGAGTTTTGAGAAGAAGCACGCAGGTCCGAGGCCTCGTGGGGGTGGCGGAGATATGCGAGGTAGGCCGGGCGGGTCAGGTGAAGAACGGCGTGGACGTCCGCCAAGAGGGCCACGGTCGTGAGGATAGGGTTGTAAGTGTTAAATAGGAGCAAGCCTTCGCTAATGAGCGTGGGCTTGTTTTCTTTGAACGAGTGTTTGTTTTGGCCTATATGATATTCAGATTTGCTGTAAATCCTGGGGCAGGTAGAATTTCGGGTTATGAAGATCAGTCTTGAATGGTTTAATGCGTACCTGGACCGCTCGGCAACGGAAGAAGAAGTTGCAGGTGTGATGACGGATGTCGGTTTCCCGGAAGATGGGACGGATCATCTGGACGGTGGCGATGTGATGATGGACCTTGAGGTAACAAGCAATCGAAGCGATTGCTTGTCGGTCGTGGGGCTGGCGCGCGAGTTGTGCGCGGCTACAGGGCGGGAGCTAGCACGACCGGAATTCGGGCTGGATGAATCTTCTAAGCTGGCGAGTGCGGGCGAGTTAACCAGCGTGCTGATCGAAGCAGAGGATCTTTGCCCGGTTTATACCGCACGGGTCATCAAGGGTGTGAAGGTTGGCCCGAGTCCTGATTGGATGGTAAAGCGACTTGAAGCGGTGGGGTTGCGAAGTGTCAACAATGTGGTGGATGTGACGAATTATGTGTTGCTTGAAATGGGGCAGCCATTACATGCTTTTGACATGGGATTGTTAAAAGAAGGACGAATTGTAGTACGGCGGGCTGAGGTAAACGAAAAGTTCACTGCGATTGACGGGTCTAATCATGAGCTAGATCACAATATGCTAGTTATTGCTGACGCCGAGAAAGCCGTCGCGATTGCAGGGGTGATGGGCGGATTACATAGTGAAGTTGGAAACGAGACGGTAGATGTGCTGTTGGAGAGTGCGCGGTTTGATCCACTGAGTGTGAGAAGAACAAGCCGAAAGTTGAAGTTGGGAAGCGATTCGAGTTTCAGATTTGAACGCGGGGTTGATCCGCGGGGCGTGGAAGCCGCAAGCCGTCGTGCAGCGAGTTTGATTGTTGAATTGGCTGGTGGCGAAATTGCGGAGGGTGTCGTACGCGTTGGCGAAAATGAACCATCCGATCATGGGCAAGTAACCATGCGCGTGGCACGTGCGAATCAGTTGCTTGGTACGGATCTGAGTGCGGAGGTAATGGCGGGATATCTGTCAAAACTTGGACTTGAACCTGAGATTGATGGTGAAAAAATCATATGTACGGTGCCAACATTCCGTTTGGATCTAAAGCGTGAAGTAGATTTGATCGAGGAAGTTGCACGGCATTTTGGGTTAGAAAACATCGCAATCTCTGAAAAGATTCATCTTGAAGTAAAACCAACGCAAGAGAAAATAAAAGCTGGCAAGAAGCTGGCTGAGGCGCTAATCGCGCATGGGTTCCATGAGACGATCACGTATAGTTTTGTGACTGCAAAACAGGGAAAAGGCTTCTTGCAGGATGGGCAGTCGGGATTAATGCTCAATGAAGATATGCGGAAGGCGGATGGGATGCTGCGGCCAAGCGCGCTGCCGAGTTTATTGGCATGTCGAAAGCTGAATCAGGATCTGGGTAATAGCGGCGTGAAGCTATTTGAAACGTGTAGCGTTTGGCATCAGGCTGAGAATGAGATCATTGAGACGGTAAAGCTGACATTGCTGGCAGATGCGATTGATCAGGACGGGGCGATGCGAGATTTGCGAGGGACGATTGAAGAAGCGGTCGAAACTTTAGGAGGGGTGGCGGCGCGTGAAGCAATTATGATCGAAGCTACCGAGGGGAATCTATGGGAAGTAGCTGCGGCAATTAAGATTGGCGAGAAAGAAGTTGGGGTGATGGGCTTGCTTCATCAGAAAGTAAGCTCGGATGGATTTGATTTGCAGATGAAGGTTGTGGGGGCTGAGCTTGATTTGCATGCATTGAAAGCTTTGTACCCGCCAATACATGAAACGCGCGACTTGCCGCGTGTGCCTGCCATCGAGCGCGATCTGAGTGTGGTTGTTGAAGAGGATGTGCGCTGGTCGCAAATTGAGGGTGTGGTGGTGGATGAAAAACCGGAGCTACTGGAGCAAGTTGAGTTCATTGAGGTTTACCGTGGAAAGCAGATCGGCAAGGGTAAAAAGAGCGTGAGCTTCCGCTTGTTGTTCCGCGATCCTGTTCAAACGCTTCGACATGAACAGGTTGATCCGCAAATGAAAAAAGTCATGGATGCGTTGGGAGCGAAACTGAACGCAGAAGTACGAGGCGCATAAGTGTTATAAGAAACACGATCAATGACCGTCATGCTTTGGGCGTGACGGTTTTTTGTTGGGGAGATTGATCTTGTTTGGGAAGATATGTTTGAAAGTTTTGCTTGTGTGGATCGGCAACGGTGATGACGGCAGCGGTAACGAGTGTGGCACCTGCTTTTAGCAATGGGCGTGATGCGGCGGCGAGGGTCGAGCCGGTAGTTTTGATATCGTCGACAATGAGAATGTGATAACCGGTTAGATCATAACGATGACGGGCAAGTTTGAATGCGCTGCGCATATTATCTAATCGTTGATTAGGCGAGAGAGCAGTTTGTGACGGTGTGTGACGGGTACGTTTGAGCAGAGGCTTGTAGGTGAGGTTGCAGACTTTGGCGAGGTTGCGGGCGATGAGTTGTGATTGGTTGAAACCGCGTTGCATACGCCGAAATGGATGAAGTGGGATGTCGGTGATGATAAATCGTCTAGGGTCAAATGGTGTTGGGATACGAGGGGCGAGACGATCAGAGAAAAATGGGGCGAGTGACCAATGTCGAGCGTATTTGTAGGTATGAATTAGATCACGGAACAGATCGTTGTAAGGCGCGAGGCGGATAATGCGGGTGAAGGGATAAGGTTTGTCGGGGCAGTGCGGGCAAGGTTGATTGGCTGGAGGATGGGCTTCGGACGGGAGGGACGAGCCGCAGCGTGGGCAATAATCAGAGGGAGAGTCGGGCGACCAGTTGCGAAGTTCAGGATGAGATCGTGAGAATGATTCGAGCGAGGTTGGTAGGAAAAACCGGCGGGCACGATGAAAATGAATCAACGGGCGGTTTAGCCACGAATGGGAATGTTGACTGGCGGGACGCATGTGGAAATTGTCGGGCGCGGAGGCTAGGGGTGTCAATGGCATTTGTGTTTGTATACTTGAGGTGTGAATACTTCAGAACAAACAAACGGATTTGATCGGATGAAGGCAGGCCTTATGGCGAAGCCTTTGATTGTGAGTGCACCTTTTGGGAATTATGTGCAGCCGAGTGGAGCAACAGCGACTTTGGGTACGTTTACTGCCAAACGTCGCGGAGGGAGAGTGATTCAGATCTTGAAGACGGTGCGGTATTATCGCCGCATCCGTGGGTGGGTGAACAAGATTGGTTTGCGGAATCCCGGGATTGATTGGCTGGCGGCAAAGATCACAGCAGGCAAAATTGATGCGAGCGACAAACTGGTGAGCATCCACGGGTTTGATGATGGGGAGTGGTATGAGTTGTTAGAAAAAGTGGAGCGTATCGCGCAATCTGGAGGAGAGAAGCTTCCAAAGGTTTTAGGGGTAGAGTTGAACATGAGTTGTCCGAATGTGGGGCATATTAATTGGCCGGTGGATTTGTTTGAGCGTGCAGTGAAACTTGATCGTGAGAATATTGGGGTTGTGGTGAAGTTGCCGCCGGTGAATTATGAGGGAATGGTGGAGCAGGCGGTACGTGCGGGAGTAAAGTGTTTCCATTGCACGAACACGCTGCCAAATGTCGCAGGTGGGATCAGTGGGAAACCGTTAAAACCGGTGTCATTGCAGTGTATCCGGAAGTTGAGAGAACAGGATCAGTATCAAAATCTGTTTGTCATAGGCGGTGGTGGCATTACGACGGAAGGCGATATTGATGAGTATGCCGATGCGGGCGCGAATGTGTTTGCGGTCGGTACGAAGGTGATGAATCCTATATATCTGCTTAGCGATCGTGGTGTGCGAGAATTGATTGAAAAAGCAAAGAAGATTTCGCGCAAAGCATGATCCATGCTTGCTTAAAGGTTGGGATAGACACTGTAGGTAATATTAGACGCGGTCTTTGGGGGAGATTTGACGTGCAACCTTAAAGGCGCGATTGCCACGGTATTGGCCGAGGTGGCCGATGAATTTTCGTTTACCACCAATGGATAATGTTAGCGGTGAGGATGCAGGTTTCTCAGTCGTGATGATATCGCCGACTTGAAGATTCATTAGTTCCGTAAGTTTGATCGATGAGTCGGCCAAGATGGTGGAGACATCAAGCTTTGCTGCTTCGAGGTGGTTCGCCAAGCGATTGCGGATCTTGTCGGAAGCAGAGTGCTTCTTGTAGGCGGCCCATGATTGGCTGGAGAGCTTGTCCATAACAGGTTCGATGACGGCATATGGAATGCCGAGGGACATCGTGCCAGCACGCCCGCCCATTTTCATTTCAAAACCGACCACGACGACCACTTCATTAGGTGCGACGATCTGAACCAATGCGGGGTTGGATTCGGTTTCCTGTTGCTTGAAGCTGATGGGCAGGACTGATTCCCAAACTTCGCCGAGGGAGGAGACTGCGCGGTCGATAATTTTGCCGACCAAGCGGAGCTCGATTGCGGTAAGTGGCCGTTGCGGGATGAAAAGGTCAGCGTTTGATCCCCCGAGGAGGCGGTCAATGATCGGGTAAATGATAAGTGGTGAGATCTCGAGGCAAATATTGCCTTCAAGCGGCTCGGCTGTGAGGAGGTTAAAGCAGGTTGGGTTGGGGAGAGAGTGGGTGAACTCGGAATAAGTCATTTGCTCGATATTGGCGACTTTGACCTCCATGATGGTGCGGAGGAAGCCTGACAGTGCGGCACCAAACGAGCGGGAAAATGTGTCGTGAAGCGTCTCAAGGGCACGCATCTGATCTTTGGAGACACGTTCGGGGCGTTTGAAGTCGTAATTGCGAATTTCAGCATCGGTCTCAACAAGACCCCGTCCAGCGGAGAAAACCTTGACGACCTCCTCTGATTGATCAGATGAATCATCGCCATCATCTACCGCAGCAAGCAGCGCATCGACTTCTGATTGATCTAAGACATCCGACATACGTTTTGCAAACTCCAAATAGAAACTGACGTACAAGAGTTATCGGGCGATTGAGAGGCAGGTCTTAAATATTATGGGCATGAGGAGGCCTGCGCATGAAAAAACACGGCCTTGGGGGTCCCTCAGGCCGTGCCTCTCTCGTGCTGGGTACTGAATCAGTTGTACATTGGTGGTTTGATCAGCGGGCGAGCATATCGCTCAGCCTGTTTAAGGGTCATGGCCATTCGGACCAAATGGGCGAGCGAATCGGCCTGCATCTTGTCCATCACATGGGCGCGATGGACCTCAATGGTTTTGTGAGACAAGCCTAGTTCCGCAGCGATCTGCTTGTTCAGTTTGCCTTGGACGACCAGCTCCATGACTTGCCGCTCTCTGGGAGTCAAACGGTTGTGCCGCATGGATATTTCGGCCAGTTTTTCGCTGAATTTTCGTTGCTCGGCGTCCCAGATCAATGCCGCCTGCACACGGTCTAGAAGCTGCTGCTCATTGAATGGTTTTTCCAGAAAATCCATTGCGCCCGCTTTAAACGAGTCAACGGTGGATGGAACATCCCCAAACCCGGAAACCATGATGCAGGGTAGATTGATGCCCATGGTGTTGAGTTGGTTCTGGATCTCGATGCCACTCATACCGGGCATGCGTACGTCAAGCACGCAGCACCCTGAAAGTTGATCTGGAGATCTTTTTGCGGCTTCAAGAAATGTTTCAGCGGAATCAAACGGAACAGCGGCCATACCCATCGAGGTAATTAACATCACCAGTGAATCGCGGACTGCCTCGTCGTCATCAACAATGTAAACGGTTTGGCTTGGCATGGGTTTTTCCTTTCATGCTCATCGGTTAGCAGGGATGAGTTCACACATCTCACGACACGACCAAACTTTCTCTGGTCCCATCCAATATTTATAAGAACATGCGCCACGTCCTGGTGACCACAGTGTTCTGAATGTCATGATACGCGGATACGAAAGTGTCCCTCGGTTACAACCAGCTCGACATATCCCCTCAGAGAAAAACTTTAAGTATGAAGCGAAACTAAGATGCTGGTATTGCCGGAAAGAAGACAAAGTGATACCTAAGAAAGGATAATACGATTGTCGTAAAAAACGCAAGCGCTAATCTATATTTTACTTAAAACAACCTAGGTTAACCCTTGTGATATCTCATGTTCAGCCTAAATATATTTAAGGGCAATATTTACCTATAGGACGGAATAAATCTTAGTTTGAAACGTATGTTTCATAGTGGTTTATATCCAATCGAATACTATCCGCTTCGATGAAGATTCCATACGATATGGCACATGAAGCAAGCACGTGGTCAGGAGGCCCTTTAGACGATGTATAGGGAAAAAACTATACCGCATTTACACTGCAATTCAGGTGGCGCTCATCATGCGTTGCTCTTTTTTCTTATTGCGACACTGTTTGCTGCTCTGGTGTGGCCGGTAGATCACCTGCGCGCTCAGGCATTTTCAGCTTCAGGAGATTTATCCGAGGTCAGTAAAGATCAGCCGGTTACGGTGCATGCTCAGTGGCTCAAATCTGTTGCAAGCCCCGGCGATCAGCGCGTAATTGCGATCGTAGCGGACATCGCACCGACGTATCATATTAATCCAGAGCAAAAGCAGATCCCAAGTGATTTCCCGTTTCCACTTATTCCCACAACAATTGAGGTGTCGCAAGGCAATGATATTGAGGGTGGTAATGATCAGTCGGAAGCCGCATTGATTTTTGGCCCAATTCAATTTCCTAAGGCAGAAGAAGTAACGGTTCAATTTACAGGTGAGCCACTTGTAATAAAGGCTTATGAACATCGCGCGGTTTTCTACATACCGGTGATCGTAAAAGATGATGCCCTTGTAGGTGACTATCCTGTGCGGATTAACTTTGGGTATCAAACTTGCAATGATCAGGTGTGCTTAATACCTGTGGATCAGCCGATAGATTTGACTCTTAAGGTTGTGACGCTTGCCGATGCGGCGGCCGTGGCTGGACAGAGCGGTGGTGGTGAAGATGTTTCTGATCCAGTGTTGTTTGCAGGTTTCAATACAAGTGTCTTTGAGCAGATGGTGTCAGGTGAAGTTGCTGCTCATACTGAAGTGCCGTTCGATATCTTTGGCTTAAGCTTTAAGATTGATACACAAGGCGTTGGTTTTGTTTTACTGTTATTGGTTGCCATGGTTGGTGGCTTTTTGCTGAATCTTACGCCATGTGTTTTGCCGGTGATTCCTATTAAGATTATGAGCTTGAGTCAAGCTGCGGGGAATCGCGCTAAATGCTTGATGCTTGGCATATGGATGAGTGTGGGTGTCGTGGGATTCTGGCTGCTGCTCGGCGGTGTGATCGGAAGCGTGGCGTCCATCAAAGCGGTCAATCAGCTGTTTCAATATCCGATCTTTACGATTGGTGTAGGCGTGGTAATTGCGCTTTTGGCTATTGGTATGTGTGGCGTGTTCTCAATTCGTTTGCCGCAATGGGTCTATCAATACAGTCCGAAGCAGGAAACTGCTGGCGGCAGCATCGGGTTTGGCGTAATGACGGCGGTGTTATCTACGCCTTGCACTGCACCTTTTATGGGTGCTGCGGCTGCATGGGCATTAACGCAAAGTTTTGCGGTGGTGCTGCTGACATTTGGTGCGATTGGGTTTGGCATGGCGTTGCCCTATCTAGTATTAAGTGCCATGCCGCATTTGGTTGACAAGATGCCACGGACAGGGCCTGCTAGCGAATTGGTTAAGCAGGTGATGGGTCTGTTAATGCTTGCGGCGGCAGCGTTCTTTATTGGTGTGGGTATAAGTGCTTTGGTTGTACAGCCGCCAGATAGTCCGAGTGGTGTGTATTGGTGGATCGTTGGGGGATTCGTGGCTCTTGCGGCAATCTGGCTGATTGTGCGTACATGGCAGATCACGAAGAAGCCGGTGCTTCGTATTGGCTGGTCACTTGCTGGGGTGGCTGTGATTGTGCTTGTTTGGATGGGGACGGTACGGCTTACAGATAAAGGGCCGATTGACTGGGTGAATTACACGCCAGATAGATTTCAGGGGGCATTGCGTGATGGCAAGGTTGTCGTCATGGATTTTACTGCGGATTGGTGTTTAAACTGCAAGGCGCTGGAGCATGGCGTGTTGTTTACTGATGAGGTGGTAAATGAGTTGAAGGAAAAGGATGTGGTGCCGATGAAGGTTGATATCACCAGTGATAAGAATGTTGCTGGCAAGGAGATGTTAGAAAAAGCTGGGCGCGTGACCATCCCGTTGCTGGTGGTCTATGCACCAGATGGCAAGGAAGTCTTTAAAAGTGACGCTTATACGGCAGATCAAGTGATCCAGGCTGTATCTCAAGCCAAGGGCGAGGCGGTCGTTGGGTTGCGATAAGCAAAGATTGAAAGCATAAATAGGCCTCCTGAGTTTCGGGAGGCTTTTTTAAGACGAATGCATGAAAACAAATTGAAAATATTCATAGAACTAAAGTTTTCATTCAGGTAAGAAAAGGCCATTATTAGTATACGATTGCGTTATTCGGTATACCCGCACTTTATTCTATACCACATGAATATCCATATAATTACTTGTAAAGTTACATTCACTCGATTGATGGTAAATAATAAGAATATATTCATAAATATATTGACATATTGGGTGCTGGTGATTACATTTGTATTTATAGCCAATAGAACGTGCTGTAGAGGCGAACAAATCAAGTGATCCATCTCATAGGCCATCGCATTTCCACTGCAGTACCCAACAACTTGCCATGAAAACCAATCTAACTGAAGGAGATTTGAGAATGAGCAAAATGAACACATGGCGATTGGTAGCCTGTGCACTCGCACTTGGTATCACTACCGGTGCTACGCATGCTGCTACTATTGCACATTGGAATTTCGAAGAGCAGACTGGCCAGGATATCGCCAATGATGCCGGGGCTAGCCTCACACTGCGTCGCGGTACTAGTGGCTCAGGATGGGGGGATCCTGCATGGAGTGCCGGTGGTTTTAACGGCACAGGTGGTTTGCATTACAACAGCGGTGCCCCCGGCGCAAACCCCGATTACCACGTATCAACAGCAAAAGTAACAGCGGAAGCAGCTCAGCTGAGTCTTACAAGTTATACCGCAGAGATCTTTTTTAAGTTAGACAATATTCCACCAACAGGTTTTAGTCGCACCAAGCCGTATTCATTACTATCGCAATACGACACCACCAACAACAAGCTGAATTACCTGCTTCGTATTTCTGGTAAATCCAATGGCAAAGGCCAACTCAACGTTTATTACGACAAGGCGGCAGGAGGCGGGCAGTCATTGAATTCATCTATCGAATTGGATGCAAATGTCTGGTATTACGCAGCAATAAGTCGAGCTGCGGATGGTACGCAGAAACTGATGGTGGCTGACGTTTCAGATCTGGATAATATCTCTATAACAACCAATTCTGCAAGCGGCACAGGCGCACCGTTCTCAGGGGCAGGCAAGTTTGCACTTGGTGCTCAAGGCACATCCTCAAGCTTCCAACGCGGTTTTGTTGGCATTATTGATAACGTTCGTATTAGCGATGAAGTGCTGGATGAGAGTGCTTTGTTGGTCAACAACATTCCGGAACCAGCGTCTCTGCTACTTTTTGGTGTTGGTGGGCTAGTACTTGTTTCGCGCAAACGACATCTTTAAGCCTTAAATATTACCGCAGCGGATCTGAAAAGGACCTGCTGCGGCTTGTATCACACTTCATTGTCAGGTTTTAACATTGTATTTACTTCATTTGAGGCGTAAGGAACACATCATGCTTGAGGCAGACTTTAGCATTGAACGTACAAAACAAAAACGTGGTTTTACTTTGATTGAACTTCTTGTTGTCATATCAATTATTGCGCTGCTAATCGGTATTTTATTGCCAGCCTTAACGAAAGCTCGTGAAGCAGCACGAACGATGAGTTGTCTGAGCAATATGCGACAACTTGCCATGATCGGTGCAGGTTATATGGTTGATAACAAGCAAAAATTTATGTTTCAACGAGCACACGAAGACCCAACAACATCATTGTGGTTGATTTCGAACCCGATGGACTCTAGCCGCCCAGCCAATTGGCTACGTAGTTCGTTCAAGTACCTGAACAATGATGATGGTCTTGATGGCAATGAAATGCTAACTTGCTCGACGGTTTACATTGAAAATGTTTCGGGTGGGCCGGACCCACGGCTGGTCAGTTATGCCGCCAATGGTGTGGTTACGCAACATGGTGGCGAGCGTCTTGCTCCTTCAACCACGATTGCTTTTTCAGAATTACAGTCTCGGCAAGACTGGTCTTTGGTCCGGCCACATTCAGTGGATAGCTATTCTCGTAATGCGCCATTGTTGCCCGAGGGTTCAAGTCTATGGAGTGGGTGGATGCGATTTGGTAGTGGCGGCTTGGCGGTTGAAGGTCCACACGGTAAGGACATGAATACGAGTTATCTGGACGGCCATGCCGAAACCATTAATTGGCAAGACGTAACCAGCCTTGATTACGGCCTGCTCATTGATGGAGATGATAAGCACGAAGATGAGGTCAGCGGCTACGGCACAGCAGGGCGTGTAGGCAAGATTTACTACGGCCTATAACTGAGATCTCTACATCAGAAGATGTTCTAGCAATAAGCTTGCAGCGATGCAGGCTTTTTATTGCGGCGGCTATGACATTATTGACTGTCATTAGAATGATGGCGGAGGAAGCAAAAGGGAGCCGAGGGTAGGTAAGGGTGGGGCCCCCGTGGTATGCTGTTGGGATGATCGAATCGATGATAGATAGCTTTTGGGCAGTGATGGGGCGAGGCGGCCCGGTGATGTGGCCGTTGCTAGGGCTGAGCTTGGTATCGGTGACGCTAGCTTTCGAACGTTTGTGGTTTTTTACGCTACAGAACAACCCCGGGCAGCTTGCACGCGTACGGCAAATGGGTCGCATGTTGCGTGATGGCGATCAAGAAAAAACCGTTGCTTTGGTTGAGCAGGACGAGAGTGTTTATGGGGCGATGTTGCGGCGACTGCTGACTGAAAAACACATGAATGATGCGGGTATTGTGGATGCGGTCGAAAGTCAGCGCCGGCGGTTAGAACGGTTTATGCCGACACTTTCGACGATCATTACAGCAGCGCCAATGCTTGGGATTTTAGGTACGGTGTTGGGGATCATCGAAAGTTTTGAAGTACTTTCGTTAAACGGCACAGCTGCTGACCCAAGTGAATTGAGTTACGGAATTGCGGAGGCACTGATTACCACTGCGGCAGGATTGATCGTGTCGCTGATCAGCCTGTTTCCGTATAACGCTTTCCGTGCACAAGGTGAGCGTACGCTAAGCCGGATGGAATCGTTGGCGAGTGCCGGCATGTCGTCTACAAACGAAGTAAACGCAGTCGCAGCAAGTGAAGGCGATGGTGCCAGCAAGAGTTAGTTCTGCCGAAAACCGGGGTGGGAATTCGGATCGTTTTGAGCTTATTTGAGCGAGTACATTCTGTAATTGCCACCGGGTGCAAGTGGGTATAGTTATCGGCCTGCTGATTTCGCCCTCAAAAAGCTTTGCCAATTCAGGATTGATTCGTCATGTGTACCAGGCTCGTTAGTTATCGGGATGTGGCTTCTGTTTGTGTGGATCAGCGAACAACGGATAGGGGGATCCTGTAATTAACCGGGCCAATGATCTCAGTTTGCCTTGAGCGGTTGACGATAGAAAGATTGTGTGAATCACAGTGCGCCTGTTGTGTGATTCGGCCGGTTCTCTGGATTCGTGACACGATGGGTAGGCAAGTAACCCCGAAACCGCAAAGCGGGGTATGATTCATCTATCACGGGGCGCAGAACCATTGAGGCAAACTAGCGCAAACATCATTGAGACAGGGTGAAAAGCATGTTAAGTCCGGATCTGGCACGTATTCGATCGTTCAAAGTGGTTCCCTCATTGCCGAAGGCGCTCGAGCCGCTACTAAAAATTGCAAACAATTTGTGGTGGAGTTGGCATCCCGAAGCGGTGGATCTGTTTATCCGTCTGGACCGCGAGTTGTGGCAGCAAACGAATCATAACCCGGTAAAAATGCTGGGTATGCTTCCGCAGCAAACGCTTGAAACCATGGCCAAGGACGAAGGCTATCTCAATTCCTTGAGCCGGGTGTTGGATAATTTTGAACGCCACATGAAGCGTACGCCTTGGTTGGATCGTACAGAACACAAGCCCGGTGATTTCAAAGTTGCCTACTTCTGTTCAGAGTTCGGGCTCACCGAATGCTTGCAGATTTATAGCGGCGGCCTCGGCATTCTTGCGGGTGACCACCTTAAGAGTGCAAGCGAACTCGGCCTGCCTTTAACGGCTGTTGGTTTCTTGTATCGCCATGGCTACTTCCAACAATATCTAAACGCAGACGGTTGGCAGCAGGAATATCTGCCGGACTTAGACTTTGCTAACTTGCCGGTAAGCCGTGTACGCAATGAAGATGGCTCACAGAAAAAAGTGACGGTCAATCTTGCCGGACGTGAACTGACGATTGCGATCTGGAAGGTCGAGGTTGGTCGTATCACATTGCACTTGCTTGATACGAATCTGCCAGAGAACGATCCCGCGGATCGCGGGATCACCGGGCAGCTTTATGGAGGCGACATGGAGATGCGCATAAAGCAGGAGATCGTCCTCGGTATTGGCGGCGTCCGCGCTTTGCAAGCCGTGGGCATCAGTCCTGAAGTTTGTCACATGAACGAAGGACACAGCGCCTTCCTCGCACTCGAGCGTATCCGTGAACTTATCCACGAGCATGGCGTGTCCTTTGACGAAGCACGCAGCCTTGCTCGCGCCAACAATGTCTTTACAACACATACACCTGTACCTGCCGGCATCGACCGCTTTCCTGCGGATATGATCAAGCGTTACTTCAAGGATTACATTGGCGAGATCAAGCTTGATATGGAAGGGCTACTCGCGCTTGGACGTGAAAATGTCTACAACAAAAACGAGTTCTTCTCAATGGCGGTACTGGCGATCCGTACCAGCGATTGGGCAAACGGTGTGAGTAAGCTGCACGGCGTTGTTAGCCGCGATATGTGGCACAATATTTGGCCGCATGTTCCACGACATGAAGTACCGATTACGCATGTGACCAATGGTGTGCATGCTCGTACATGGCTGTCTGGTGAGTTGATCAATCTACTTGATCGCTATCTCGGTTCACGCTGGCAAAATGACAGCGCGGATCATAGTGTGTGGAGTGCTATCGAAGAGGTACCTGATGAAGAGCTTTGGGATGTTCATGAAACGCGTCGCCAACGATTGATCCTATGGGCAAGGCGAAAACTGCGTAAGCAGATGAAGATGCGTGGCGCAAATGAAGAGCATATCCGCGAAGTTTGCGACGGTCTTAGCGCCAAGAACCTAACCATCGGTTTTGCTCGCCGTTTTGCGACCTACAAACGTGGCAATCTAATTTTGCGTGACGCTGAACGCCTCTTGAAACTGTTGCGTGATTCTGAACGTCCTGTACAGATTCTCATCGCAGGTAAGAGCCATCCAGCTGATGGCGGCGGCAAAGATCTTATTCGCCAGCTAGTGCAGTTCGCACGCGAATCAAACGTCGGTCACCGCATCGTTTTCCTCGAAAATTATGACATGCACGTGGCGCGTTACTTGGTTCAAGGCTGCGATATCTGGTTGAACAATCCGCGTCGTGGAATGGAAGCCTCCGGTACCAGCGGTATGAAAGCGGCTCTAAACGGTGTTCTAAATTGTTCGATTCTCGATGGCTGGTGGGATGAAGCGTATCAATCTGATCTTGGCTGGGCGATTGGTCGAGGCGAAGAGTATGCGAACCCTGAAGTTGCAGATGATATTGAAAGCCGTTCGCTGTATGACCTTCTTGAAAACGAGATTATTCCGTTGTTCTATGACCGTGATGACCACGGCGTACCGCGCAACTGGATCAAGAAGATGAAGCGTTGCATCTCGCAACTCGCACCAATGTTCAACACGAACCGCCAAGTACAGGAGTATACTGAGAAGCTTTACTTGCCCGCCCTTCACCGTACACGCGCTCTTGGTGGCGAAGATATGCAGGAAGCGATCTCCTACACACATCAAGGCTATCGTCTACGTGAGAACTGGAGCAAGATCAACGTTGAGAAGGTAGAAGCTTCGACAGAAATGCCCATCGGCGTTCGTGATGCACTCGGTGTTGAAAGTGTTGTGAATCTTGGTGAGCTTAAGCCCGACGAAGTTCGTGTGCAGATTTACAGCGGGCAAGTCGGCAATGATGGTGAGCTGCTGACCGGTGACGCATTTGACATGACTTATGCTGACGACCTTGGTAATGGCAAGCACCGCTTTACCGGTGAGATCAAAGCCAACACCAGCGGCCGATTTGGTTACGCGATCCGCGTTCTGCCCGGCGGCGATCATTTTGACGGTATGTGCATCCCAGGAATGATCCAATGGGAAAATCCGGGTCTTTATCGCAAGCAAACTGAAACCAAAAGCAGCACAGTCGAAGCGGTCAAGCATTAAGCTACCTGCGACAATCAGACCATCGATCACAGCCTCCACCATGTGTGGGGGTTTTTTCATGGGAAGAAGCGCGCAGGCAAACCGTGTAAAATATAGTAATGAGAGAATTTGATCTACTTGCAGACATCATTGCAGATGGGCAAAACATGGCTGATCCAATCATGATTGGTCCTGGTGATGACATGGGCAGTATCAGAATTGGTGGCGATGAACTTCTCATAGCTGTCGATCAAGTCGTAGATGGTGTGCATGTCGATATTGCTCAGTGCGGCCTCAGCAAAGCAGGGCGAAAAGTGATCACACGGAATCTGTCTGATGTTGCAGCCATGGGCGCAGAACCTGTTGGCGCTGTGTGTGCGGCAAACCTGCCAAGATCAATGTCGCAGGATGACGCAGAGCAATTGCTCTATGCAGTGCGCGAAACCGGTGAGATATATCGTTGTCCGGTTTTCGGTGGCGATGTCAGTGTATGGGACGGAGCTATGAGTTTGTCTGTGACGGTGTTGGCACAAATGGCGAAAGGATGCGGTGCACCTATTCAACGCTTAGGTGCTCAGCCGGGAGACGGGATCTATGTTACCGATGAACTTGGCGGGGCAATGGCAGTTATGTCGTTGTGTGATGAGGGTTCATGTGAGAATTTCGTAAAGCATCTTGATTTCCAGCCGCGGCTTAAAGTGGGCGTGCAGCTTGCAAAAGAAACAACTGCGGAGCAGGGTGGCCGTAGACCCACTGCTATGATCGATCTTTCTGATGGCTTGGCAAAAGATTTGTCACATATCGTGCGGATGAATAAGTGTGCCGCAGAGCTTGGCGAGAATTGGCTACCGATTGGTAAAGCTGCTCAGATTGCGGCCAAGCACTCTGGCAAATCCGTATGGGAGCATGCCGTCGGAGATGGTGAGGATTATGAACTGCTTTTTACAGGAAACATTGATGCTTGGGGAGAAGGGGTAACGGATTATTTTGGCGTCAAAGTCACGCGCATCGGCCAGATAGTTGAAGCGGATCATGCACCCGCTATTATGCTACATCTTGAAAATAGCAAGCTTGTCGATCTGGCAGGCCTTGGCTGGGAGCACGGATCTTGACCCGCAGAAAGAATATTCTTACCGCAACGTCCAACTCAGTTGGACAAACCGTTGCCCTTGGCAGGCTGATTGGGAGCATCATGCGCGAGGGTGAGATCATCGGTTTGATCGGTGATCTTGGTGCAGGTAAAACCCAATTTGTCCGTGGACTTGCAGAAGGGCTTGGTATCCGTGGTGAAGTGGTCAGTAGCCCAACGTTTGTTGTTATGCAAGAATACGAACAAGAAGATTGTGATGGTGAAGAAAGCTTGGTGTTGGTGCATATTGATGCGTACCGCTTGGAGAGTGCGAGGGATCTTGCAAGTATTGGATGGGACGAAGAGGGGAACGAAATTCGTGAGGGTGCGGTGGTGGCAATCGAATGGGCAAATATGCTAGAAAGCTTTTTGCCTGATGATACATTGCACGTGAATATCCAGCATGCAAATGATGGGCGGCAAATTCAGATCACCGGTTTATCCGAGGCATGGGATGTGCGGCTTGAAAGCACTGCGAAACAAGCTGTTTTAGATGAAGTCTACTGTGAACATGTGAAGTGAGATGCTGATGAGCGATAAAAAAAACAACCGTCAAAAGCAGCATGGATTGACACGGAAGTGCCCAGTGTGTGAAAAACAAACAGAAGAAGCAAACCGGTCATTTCCGTTTTGCAGTGAGCGTTGCAGGACGATTGATTTGGCGAAATGGCGAGATGAAAGCTATGTGATTAGCCGATCAATTGAGGAAAGTGATTTGGATGAGGGGGAGTGATTATTGTCCAGATAATCACTCTGATCTTATTTCGTCTTTTATTGCGCCAGTTTTTGAATCCCTCTTTAAGGGATGTCGCCTTCTTTTTGACGGTGTTCTTGACAGAATCAAACAAGTTAGTGGCCTTGTCTTTGGTGGCGATGAGGATGTCTTTGGTAAGTTCACTGAGGCGATCTTTAATCCAAATGCCGAGATTGTCGGGCAAATCTTTTGAATGATGAATGATCCCACACGTTGAACGTGTGGGCTTGTGTGTGGTCGTGAAATATTGAAAAGGAAACTTATGGGGGAGGAAATTATTCTTCGTCAGCTTCTTCGGCTTGAGCTTGCTTTTGCGCCTCGGGGGAGACACCATAGATGACGAAGCGGTGGGAGACGGGCTCGAAACCGTTCTCACGGGCGATCTTGTCGGCAATAGCTGAAAGTTCGTTGGTGGGGAACTCGATGATCTGATTGGTTTCCATGCAGACGAGGTGGCCCTTGGGTTCGCGACCAAAAGTGGTGCGGTAGTGAGCTTGGCGAGAGTCGATGAGGACTTCGGTAATGATCTTGGATTCGAGGAGATGTTTGAGGGTGCGGTAGATTGTGGCCTTGGAGACACGGTGGTCGGCGTCACGCATTTCGGCAAGCAATTGATCAGCTTCGAAGACCTCCTGCTTGGCGAGGACGGCGTCGAGGATCATGGCACGTTCAGTGGTGAACTTGAGCCCTTGCTTCTTGAGGAAACGACGAAAAATGGCACAGACGGGGAGAACAATATCATTGTCTGCAGGAGATGGTTGGGAGTTGGTCATCATGACTGTATTTTAGCCCGTGGAGGGCGGTGCGTATAGTTGATGTTTTCTTAAGGGGTGGCTGGAGGGTGAGAATTGGTCATGCGGGGAGAGGATTGGTATCTTGCAGGGCCTGTTTTCAAGGTTAAGGAGTCAAAACAGTGAGCGCAGAAGCAATCGGTATCGGAATGATTGGCATGGGCACCGTCGGTGGCGGGGTGGCAGAGCTTTTGGTAAAGGAAGCGGCAACCTACGGCAAGCGCGTGGGTAAAGCGGTCGAGCTGCGCAAGATTCTTGTCTTGGATGTGGCTGAGGTTCCTGAAAAAGATCAAGCCATCTTGCCAAATGGGGTACTGACAGATGATGGGGAGGCATTCTGGAATGCCGAGGGGATTGATGTGCTGATCGAGGTGTGTGGTGGTACGGGTGTAGCCTACACATTTGTAAAAAAGGCGCTGGAAGCGGGCAAGCATGTTGTAACGGCGAACAAGGCGCTGCTGGCGAAACACGGCATTGAACTGTTTGGGCTTGCGAGAGCAAACGGTGTGAGCATCGGGTTTGAAGCATCATGCGGCGGCGGGATTCCGTGTATTACAGCAATGCAGTTCGGCCTGATGGCGAATCAAATCAGCGGGATGTACGGTATTCTGAACGGTACGTGCAACTATATTCTGACGGAGATGACACAGAAGGGTAAGACGTACAGTGATGCACTCGCGGAAGCACAAGAGCTTGGTTATGCGGAAGCTGATCCGACATTGGATGTGACAGGTGGTGATACCGCGCACAAGCTGGCGATCATGGCATCGCTAGCGTTTGGCGTGCAGGTGACCGATGACCAAGTGGCGCATCACGGGATTGATGGACTGGATCTGAAGGATGTGCAGTTTGCCGCAGAATTAGGTTATGACATCAAACTGCTTGGCATTGCAGAACAGAAGGAAATGGGCGGCGGAGTGAGCGTGAGTGTACAGCCGTGCTTTGTACATGTGGATGAGATCATTGCGAGTGTAAGCGGGCCGATGAATGCGGTGAGCATTGTTGGGCATGCAGTAGGTCACACGATGTATTACGGCGCGGGAGCGGGACGATTCCCGACGGCGAGCGCGGTGGTGAGTGATGTGATGAACATTGCGAGCGGTTGGTATGGCGATGCGTTTGCGAAGATGAATATCTGGACGGACAAGCATGAACCTGTGAAGCTGGTGTCGAAAGAGGATCAGCGGTCACGGTTCTACTTGCGGTTTGATGCTCTGGATGTGCCGGGCGTGATTGCGAAGGTAACAACCTATTTGGGTGAGAAGGATATTAGTATCTCGGCGGTGATGCAGCATGAAAGTGATGAAGGAGAGTTCACGCCAATCGTGGTGACGACGCACGATGCGCGGCAGGGCGATTTGGATGCTGCGATCAAACAGATCGAGGCGTTGTCGGAGATTGATGGTAATGTAGTTCAGATTCGGATTGCGGATATACCGAAGTAAGTTCTATTATCAGATGAATAAAACAGCAGCCCTGACGGTTAATTGTCTGGGCTGTTTTTGTTGATGTGTTTCCGCGTAAATCACGTCCGAGAAGTTTGCTTCAGCAAAAGATTATCAGTCTTTGCAGCGTGAAATCAGATCGGGCAAGGTAGCGGTAAAGGCGGAGCGTGGCATGACGAAATCCGCACCGCGAGCCTTGGCTTCTTGCAGTAATTCAGCAGCAACATGAGAGCCAAATGCTGTTACTGGGATCGAAGGCGAGTGCGATTTGATCAGGTCAAGCATCTGGAGACCCGCGTCACCAGTGTCTAAATCAAGAAAAAAAGCAGTAACGGGATCATTCGGCTTGCCGTCCTCGATCTGATCAAGGCGGGCGCGTAGCATGTCCGTATTGCGTACAGGTCGGGTCACAACGTCGAGCGCGTCCGCGGTGGAACGGATCTTGGTCGCGAAAATCAGGTCGTTACAGCAATAGATAAGCATGATGTTATCATACCGGATTGACGATAATGTTGTTTAGGAGGACGGATCATGGAGGAAGTTATTGTGCAGGCATGAGGCTGTAACAATCGAAAGATTCATTGAGATGATCGGAGATGATGCGTGGCCGACCTTCCAGAGAATGTGCTAACCGAGCTTGGTTTTCGTTACGACCCTTCTGATCTTTACCAGCAAGTCATTGGCGATGTGCTTCATGCGTGCCAGACGATGGATCTGCCACGGCATTTGCAGTTAATTCTGGCACAGCCAAAGAATGAGATCATCATGCATTTTCCGGTGCAGCTTGATTCGGGCGAATACAAGCTATTCAAGGGGTATCGAGTTCAACACAATAATATTTTGGGGCCGTACAAAGGCGGTTTGCGATTTCATGCTGGAGTGAGCCTGGATCATGTGAAATCATTAGCAGTATTGATGACGATGAAGAACTCGCTAGTGCGGTTGCCGTTGGGTGGTGCGAAGGGCGGGGTGCAGGTTGATCCGAGAAGCTTGTCGCAAGATGAGTTGATGCGCGTGTCGCGGCGGTTTACCAGTGCGATGGGCGACAATATTGGGCCAGATTATGATATTCCTGCACCTGACGTTGGGACGGGTGCACAGATCATGGCATGGATCGCGGATACGTATGTGAACATGAGCCCAGCAACGACACGCTGGACGGGGCAGGCAGTGGTGACGGGCAAGCCGGTAGAGTTTGGCGGCTCGCAGGGAAGAGAGAAGGCGACAGGTCAGGGTGTGGTTTATATTTTGGAAGAGTTGCTCCCGGAGATGGGAATCGATCTGAATGGTATGACCTACAGTTTGGTCGGTTACGGTAATGTTGGTTCATGGGTCGCACGGCTACTGACCCCACATCAATCGGTTTTGAAGTGTGTCATTGATCATACCGGTGCAATCATCAACGAGAAGGGAATTGATCCAGTCAAGCTGGCGGCGCATGTTGATGAAATGGGTGGTGTGGGCGGTTATGAAGCTGCCGATGAGATGACCGAGGATGAGTTCTACAAAACGCGAGTTGATTTGATGGTCCCAGCGGCATTGGAACAGATGATCGACGCGCGAAAAGCGGAGATGGTTAACTGTAAGGTTGTGGCGGAAGCGGCGAACGCGCCGACAACGCCCCCAGGCGAACGGATCTTGAAGGATCGTGGGATTTCTATCTTGCCAGCTATTTTATGTAACTCGGGCGGTGTGACGGTAAGCTATTTTGAATGGCGACAGAACCGCCAGGCAGAAAGCTGGGATGAGGAAACCGTGGACAAGAATCTGCGCCGGCATATGTATGCAGCAGCACAGCGTGTGAAGTTGGCGGCGCACCGTTATGAATGCGACATGCGAACCGCAGCATACTGTGCAGCCCTCGATCAGATCGATAAAGTCTACAAAATACGAGGTATTTTCCCTTGATCGGAGATAGGGATAAGATCAGGAGAGAGAAATCTGGAATCATTTCAAACATCACCTGCCATACAGGTGGTGTTTTTTTATGTAGTCCATGACAGCAGGAGGAACTTCATCAAACTGATCTGCACCGGATTCGATCGCACTTCGGATTTCAGAAGAACTAACGTTGATCTGAGGTAACTCTAGAAGCCAGGTTGCCCAGATATCAGCACGTGCTTCGGGCATGGTGGCTATTAAAGAATGTTTGGTTTCGGGTGGGCGGACCATCACAACAGGTTCAGCAAGTTCGATGATACGCTCAGGGCGGTGCCAACTTTCGAAGATGAGTAATTGGTCGGCACCGATAAGTAGGCGAAGCTGCGCACCTGGAGCAAGGTGTTTATGGATTTCTTCGAGTGTGTCAACGGTATAGGAGGGTTGGCCGGATTTTGCGCGATCAATTTCGATATCGCTGATCATAGTGTGGGGCTGGTCGGCAAGCGCCAGTTCAAGCATTGAAAGGCGATGCTCTGCAGACGTTTGAACTTGATTCAGTTTATGTGGCGCGCGTCCTGCAGGTATATATAAAACGAGATCAGCGACAAGCTTTTCCCGAACAAGCTGCGGCAGTTTGACGTGACCCACATGCGGTGGGTCGAACGAACCACCAAACACGACAATGTTTTGATAGGCTGATAAATCCATAAGCCTATTGTACTACTTTCCGCTGTTATCACCGAGTTTTTTTAGCATCGTATCAGTCATAGCAGCCATGGTTTGAGTAGAGCGACCGAACATTTTTCCGGCTTT
Source organism: Poriferisphaera sp. WC338 (assembly GCF_050931845.1). GTDB lineage: Bacteria > Planctomycetota > Phycisphaerae > Phycisphaerales > Phycisphaeraceae > Poriferisphaera. The sequence continues at coordinate 1,859,250 of NZ_CP194516.1, read as the reverse complement.
CATTAGTCGAGGGATGTGGTGAGGATGTGTAAGGATATATGATGCTATTTTTCCGAAATTGAGTTTGCCGTCCGGTTTGATCCATGTAAGTGATGCTTTGATGAGCGTGTCGTTAGGGCCGTCGGAGATACCGCGCATGATGATGCAGGGGAGGCCGAATTGTTGTGCGAGCTGCGCGACTTCATAGGATTCCATATCAACTGCATGCGCGCCGGTTTGCTGGTGTTTGAATTGTTTTTGTGCAGGCGTGGCGATGATTTCATTTGCCATGAAGAAATGTGCATTGTGAGGAAGATTGGTGTGCTCAATGGCGTATTGAACGAAGGGGTCGTATTTGAGGTCAATCGTGTGGCCGCTGGCATCGGTGAGTTTATTTGCGATCATAACTTCGCCGCCAGTGAGTGCGGGGTCAAGGCCACCGGAGACGCCGAGCAGTAGAATGATGTCTGGGCAATGCACTTTGAGAAGGTTGGGTAGTGATTCAATGACACGTTTGTGGCCAATACCGATGATTTCCGCGGTAGCATTGAGGTTATGCAGGTGATGCATTTGAGAAAGTGCATTGCGCTGAATGCCAAGTTGCTTCAGCGTAGGCGCAAGTTCATTGAGCATGGCGGCAAGGATGAGTACGTGCATGAAGTTATCCATTCACCACATTGATAGGGGAGCCTGCAAGATAAGCTTTGATGTTATCTGTGGTAGTATCCATGAGGCGGTGACGAGCTTCACAGGTAGCCCATGCGATATGCGGGGTGATGATGCATCGCGGAGCTTTGATGAGGGGATTATCAGAGGCAGGCGGCTCTGTTGAAAGAACATCAAGGCCAGCCCCCGCGATCTCGCCTGCTTTGAGTGCTTGCGCAAGAGCGGGTTCGTCGATGAGCGGGCCGCGGCCAGTGTTGATGAGCACGGCGGTCTTTTTCATCTGTTGGAAAGCGGATTCGTTCATCATGTGGTGGGTGGCATCAGTGAGTGGGCAGTGGAGCGTGAGGATATCGGCAGTAGCGAGAAGTTGATCTATGGGCATAAAGTCGATGTTGATGCCGTGCATGTTGAAATTGACAGAAGAGGGACGTTCGAGGGCTGCGATATTCATGCCAAAGGCGTGGCCTATGCGGGCGACTTGTTTGCCGATGGCGCCGAGGCCGATGATGCCGAGCGTTTTGCCAGCGAGTTCGACAGTGGGCTGCACGGTGAAGCAGAAATCATCAGCGTTCTGCCATGCGCCTTGATGGACAGCTACACCGTGGGATGCCGTGTGAACCATAAGTTCGAGGGTGAGCGCAAAAACGTGCTGTGCGACCGAATCAGTAGAGTAAGCAGGTACATTGGAAACTTTGATCCCGGCCTTAGCAGCGGCTGCGAGATCGACTACGTTGGTGCCAGTTGCAAGGACACTAATGTATTTGAGGTCAGGCAGAGCGGTTATTTCTTTTTGGCCTAGTACGACCTTGTTGGTTAAAACGATCTGGGCCTCTTGGCAGCGTGCGATGATGTCCTCGGATTTGGTTCGAGGATATACAGTGAGATTACCCAACTCTGCAATGGCAGCCCATTGTGGATCGGTTTCGCGAACCGTAGTTTCAGGATTGTTGGGCGTGAGAGTAAAGCCGTCTAACACCACTATCTTGATTGACATGGGTATGACTCCGTGGGTTGAATGTGCCGTATTGGTAGTTTAGCTGAAGAAACTTTATCATGCTGCGTATGAATGTAATCATAGATGATGTACCGGTCGCACTTTCGGGCAGCACGCTGAGTGAGGTGGTTGAATCCGCGCGAGAGCATTTGGCAGATGACGGACGGATTGTGGTGGAGGTAGAGTGGGATGCGCAGGTGCTTCAGGGGGATGATCTGGCGGCTACGATGAGCAAGTCTGTTGATGGGCACTCAGTGCGGCTGATTACGGCGAACCCAGCGAATCTTGCGGTGTTGGTACTGGGGCAGGTGCGCGGGCAACTTGCAGAGATCAAACAGTGGCAGGAGCAGGCGGCTGAGAATTTGCAACAGGATCAACCGGCTCCGGCACTTGAACGCATCGGGGAGTGCATCAGTGGTTGGCTAGCGATTCAGGAGGCGGTCGGCAAGATTTCAGGTTTGGTGAACATGAATCTTGACGATGTGAAAACGGGTAATGGTACGGCCATTGAACACATCGCAGGGTTGGCAGAGCAGCTTAAAACGCTGAAACAGCTTTTGGAGGATCGGGATGTGATTACGCTGGCGGATGTGATGGCATATGAGTGGCCGGGGGTTGCGGACGATTGGGACGGGCTGGCGAAGGCGATGGTCGATCGGATTGAGGGTGTATAAGTGAGTGTAGAGCGTCGTTTGGCGGGTAGGATTGTGAAAACTTGGCAACTCGGCAGGATACCCTACAATTTACCTCACTCCCGGAAGCCATAGTCTCCGGAAGATTAAATCTCCGAGCCCAATATGATTTGGGATCAGAAACATGACACAGGCATACGACTGCTTCGGCAGACGAAATATGGAAATGTCACATGACAAAACCAACACTTGATCACCCAACGCTGCATGTTGTAAAAAACAACTTTCCGGATGTGAAATTATTTGCCACCGAGTTCCGAGACGAAACTACGCTTGTTGTTGAAAACAAGGACGCTCATGCAATCCTCTCTTTCTTGAGGGACAACAACGAGTGTCAGTATGATTTTATTTCGCACATCACGGCAGCAGATTACTTGAACTATCCTAAAAACAATCAGGGTGGTCCAACAGGTCGGTTTGGGGTGGTTTACAACTTGTGCAGCACATCACAGAACCTGCGTTTGTTTGTGAAAATTTTTCTGGACCCGACGTTGGATACAAAAGGCATTGAGGATGACCCCGCATTGCACGTGCAATCTGTATGCGATGTGTGGCCAGGAGCTGAGTGGATGGAGCGTGAAGTATTCGACATGTACGGCATTCGCTTTGATGGGCATCCGGATCTGCGTCGCATCCTGCTTTGGGAAGATTACCCAGGCCATCCACTACGAAAAGATTATCCAACAACCGGTCGTGGTGAACGCGAGCAGTTCAACGTCGTGGATCGAGATACAGCCTAAACAAGTTATCAGTGAAATCAATGAGCCGATCGCCTTTGTGTGATCGGTTTTTTCATTCAACAGTTAGCAAGGATTGTTCAATGAGTAAATTACAGGTTTATGAGGTTCATCAAGCAGTAGTTCAACCAGAGCTATTGGGAGATTGGAACGGCCCTGTATGGGGAGGTGTTTTGCCCGCAAATATTGACCAGTATCATAAAGAAAGTTCGGATCACCATCCGCATGTACAGGCAAAGATGCTGTATGGCGATTGCGGCATTTATCTGCATTTCCGCGTACAAGATCAATATGTGCTTGCACAGAAAACGGAGCATCAGCAGATGGTATGCCAAGATAGTTGTGCGGAATTTTTTGTACAACCGATACCGTGTGAAGTAGATGGCGAAGGACGATATACGAATGGATATTTTAATTTTGAATTAAGCTGTGGTGGAACGTTATTACTATATTACGTCACGATCCCGCGGCAGGAGCAGATACCTGTAACTAATCAATGGTTAGATGAAATGAAAATCTATCATTCGCTTCCGAAAGTGATTAATCCGGAGATGGTAGAACCGACGGTTTGGCAGGTGGAATATTTTGTACCTTACAAACTGTTCGAGGCATATGTGGGTAAGCTTGGCTCGCAGAAGCCGGGTAACGGCGTGACATGGCGAGGTAATTTTTATAAATGTGCGGATCATAGTTCACATCCTCATTGGGGGATGTGGTCGGATGTGGGAGAGAAATTAGATTTTCATCAGCCGGACAAATTTGGCGAAATCCGATTTGTGTGAGCGAGATTCAATCAGTGTGTGGGTCGTAACCGTCAGGGGATTTTGGCATTTCACATCCGCATTCAGGGCAGGCGGTTTTATTTGCGGTGATAGAGCCAGAGAGATCGTAGTTGCAATTGGCGCAGAGCGGATGGCCTGCCACATTTGTGCGGTAGCGACGGTACTTCTCGCGCATGAAGAGTAGAACGAGACCGGGGCCGAAGCACCAAAGTAAAACAGTGCCACCGAAGATGAGTGAGAAATATGAACCACGGGCACAGTAGCAATCTTCTTTTTGCGGATTCCAAATAAAGACGGCAGTGCCGATGAAAGTTTCGAGGATGGTCCCAGCGATCAGGCCACGCACTATGCGGCCCATTTGTGTGACATGATCGCCATCTTTCCAGTAGCGGAAGAAGATCCATGCCCAGATAAACCAGATGGTAAGCATGATGCACCAGCAGATAAGCATGTAGAACCAGTATTGCGGATCGCCATCGGGTGTAAATTTGAAGATGACTGGGAAGATGCCTGTGGCATCGAAAAGAGCAAAGAGGATACCGGCACTGATGAGCATGGACATAAACGCAGCAGTCCAGATGGCTTTTTTGAGTGGACGTCCCCATTTGGCTTGCCGCACAGCCCATCGCTTGCCAGGCTGGAGGAAACACCATTGTAGAAGCAGAAAGAGACCCCAGAAGAGAAGCAGGTCGAAGCTGTAGAGGAGGTAGGGTGCCCAGTCCGGCAGGTGCAGAGGATTTGTAACACCAAAAAACGTCGACATGATCGGCGAAATAGGTGTCATGTATGTGCCGGTGATCCATTCCACACCAAGGAACTTACCCATATTAAAATACGGACCGAGCGTCCAAAACAGCCCGGTAAGAAAACTGATTGATCCTGCAACGAGTATCACCCATTTCAATCGCTGTGCTTTTTGTTGATAGCGTGTCATGTGGGTTGCCTTGATAACGAAAAAAGACCGGCTGAGGCCAGTCTTGTGTATCGGTCATTGATTCAGTTTTAGTGTAGAAGGCTAATCCATGTCGTTTTGTGCAGTCTTGGATTTGTGCCATTCATCGTCAATCGTGCCGCGCCACTTTGGAGCGCCGTCCTTGAGTGAAGCTTTTGCGAGCAGATGTGAGCCGACGGGGATCGCTGCGAACGCAAAGACGATGGTGAGAGTCGCTTTGGTGATAATGGCGATGGTGCCAACGTTGAAGATGACAGCCAACATAAGCCCAAGTAATCCGAGCGTGGAGCATTTGCTGGAAGCATGCATACGGTGAAACACGTCAGGCAAGCGAAACACACCGAGCGCGCCGACGAACATGAAGAACAGCCCTGCGACAAGAAAAAAGATCGAGCCAAACTCACGTAGTGACACGAGCATGTAGGTCATGGAGTCCAGTTCACCATTGCCTGTTGTAACTGGGCCGTGTGCATTTTCAGTGGCGGCAGCCAAGATCAAGGTTGCGTCAATCATTGCCCAGCCTCCTTATTCAGTCTGTCGATTTTCTCCTGAGCACGTGCACCGATGTACTGAGAGAACGCGATGGTGCTGGCGAAGCCAAGAATGGCAACGGCAAGTACAGCGTCAAAGAACAGGTCCTGCCGGAGAGATATCGTCAAAATCACGACCAGCCCGACGACTTGTAAGGAAAGCGTATCGGCTGCGAGTACACGGTCGGCATGATGTGGCCCACGCCAGATGCGGATGAGGCACATGACGATGCCGATGACCAGTGACAGGGTGCCGCACCACAATACGACGTTGAGCAATTCGATGCTGAACGGGTTGACCATGTCGTATGCTTTAGCCGTCACGGCGGGTGCATGTTCATCGGTTGTCGCGGCAGCAGCCAGTATCAGATTATTCATGATCTGCTCCCGGTTGTTCGTGTTCCGGGATGCCGAAGACTTCCCAGAGCATACGGGTTTTTAGTTCGTCGATATCATCGATCGCTTCCTGACGATCCTTGGCATACATGCAGTGGATGTAGAGGCATTTGCCGCTGGGGTCGTCATCGTCTACGTCGGCACTGAGCGTGCCGGGTGTGAGCGTGATCGAGTTTGCCAGCGTGGTGATCTGCGCGTCGGTCATGCCTTCGACGGGATACTTAATGATCCGCGGGGACATGTGGTAGCCAGGGGTGATGACTTCCCAAGCGACTTGGAAATTGACCTTCACAAGGATCTTGAAGAAGTAAACCGTAAAACGTAGCAGACGGTAGATTTGCCAAATGTAGTTGTCTTTGCCGAGGACGCGTGTGTACACGCCTAGGACAAAGGCGCCAATGAACATGCCGATGATGATATCAAGAAAGTCGGTTCGTCCGCTGAGTGCAAGCCAGATGGCCGCAAGCAACATGTTCATTATGAAGAGGCCAATGATCATGGCAGCACCTCCATGGCGTTATGTTGAGCCGGATGGTTGGTTAACTGTAGAGAAGCTTGGGGTCGGCGTGAAATTGCTTCGGTTTTTGCTTGGAAGCTGTAGGCTCGCTTGACTTGTTCGATCCGATCTGGATGAAGGACCGCTTGGATATAGCGATCTGGATTGACCAGTTGATCACCTGCACGGTCGGCGAATTTGTAGATTGGCCCTGCGGTAAAACCGAGGAACAACGCCAATACCACCAGCATCGTAATGCCGACGTAGCCGCTGACGGATGTTTCTTTGACACGCTGTACATCAGCCGCTTCAGGGTATTTGTCTGGCTTTGGATTCCAAAAGCCGTAAGACCAAATTTTCAGCATGGAGAGCAGGGTTAGTGCGCCGGTGGCGAGACCAATGATCGAGAGCCACCAAAGCTCGTTGGTCCAACCTTCCTGCACAATGACCATTTTGCCAAAGAAACCAGAAAGCGGCGGCAATCCGACAAGTGACATCGCGGCAATGAAGAAGAGTACACCAAGCCAGACATCACGACGGAGTAGGCCACCGAGTTTGTCGAGATCATCTGAGCCTGCGTGTTTTTCCATGATGCCGCAGCAAAGGAAGAGCGAGCACTTCACGACCATATGTTGGATCATGTAGAAAATGCAGCCCGCAAGTGCGTGTCCGGTCATGATGGCGAGGCCGAAAACCATGTAGCCAACCTGCGAGATGACGTGAATGGAAAGGATTCGCCGAACTTCATGTTGCGATACCGCACCGAGAACGCCGAGGAACATGGTGAACGCGGCGCTGACCGCGATGATCGCAAGGATAACAGTGCGTGTTTGCGAGTTGGAGCCGAGAAGTGATTCTTGTGCGAAGATCAGCGGGAAGGTTCTAACCACGGCATAGACGCCAACCTTGGTGAGCATGCCACCAAAGAGGCCCGCGATGGAGATTGGGACGGTGTAATAAGTGTCTGGCAACCAGAACCAAAGCGGGAAGAACGCGCCCTTGAGCCCGAAGACAAGCAGCAGCAGGATCGCCAGTGCGGTGAATCCGGTGGGCAGGCCTTCACCTTCATTGAGTCTTGTTTGAACGATGAGCGCCATGTCTGCCATGTTGAGCGTGCCAAGCATGCCGTAGGCAAGACCCGCTGCGATGACAAAGACTGATGAGGCGAGCAGGTTGAGCAGAACGTACTTGTAGGCTTGTTTAAGCTGCTTGGCGGAGCCTCCGATCGTGAGCAGGGCGTAGGACGCCATGAGCATGATCTCAAAAGCGACGAAGAGGTTGAAGAGGTCGCCGGTGAGAAAGGAAAGATTCACGCCGAACATGAGGAGTTGGATGAGTGGATGAAAGTAGCCGCGTTCAATGTGGCCAGCGTTTGTGGCGTAGGAGTGGATGTAAGATGCGAGGGCGACGGCGGATGCGGTCGCCAGCAGCAAGCCCGAGAGGTTATCGAAAACGATGGTGATGCCGAAGGGGGCACCCCATGAGCCCATTTGCGCGGTGTAGATGGCGTCGGCGTTAAAGCCTTTGATCAGCCAGTAGACGGCGAGGCAGAACGTGGCCGTGAAGCTGATCGTGCCGATCACGCGACTGGCGATGACTTTGCCAACCAGCGGGACGCTGATCAAGCCCGCCGCCAGCGGGATCACGCAAAAGAGGATGATCAAGTTGTTCGGAGTCATGTTGAAAATCTCACTACGGTTAACGGCCGGTTAGTGTGCCTGGGAAGGTGTTGGCAAATCCATCTTCGCCAGCTCGTTGACGTCCAAGGTTTTGGCTTTCCGTGAGGTTGTCACGATGAGTGTCAGCAGGAAACCCATAACGGCAAAGCCGATGACGATCGCGGTCAGGATCAAAGCCTGTGGGAGCGGATCGACCATGTTTTGAAGGGGATTGGTGTTATTGGCAACCCATTCATGCGCCTGCTCTGCGTTTGGCAAGACGGGCGGAGCTTTGAACTCCGGTGTTTGGGACATTTGCTCGTGGCCGATCACGGGTGAACCGCTCATCGTGAGGATGCTGAGGTTTGCCGCATGGCCGAGTAGAAAGACACCGATCGCCAGCCCGAGAAGCTCGCGGCCGAGCATCATGTAGATGCTCACGCCAAAAGTTACCGCCACACAAATTGCTAAAACGAATGTCATCGTTCGACCTCCCTGCTGATGCGATCAATCATCCCGATCGAAGCGCCGATGACGACCAGCAAAACGCCGCCGTCAAAGAAGAACGCCGAGACAAAGTGGATCTTTTGCCCGAAGCCGAGCGGGATATAGTGTTCGTATGATGTCAAAAGCGGCTGCCCGAGGATCATCGGGAAGATCGCGGTCAGGAACGCCAGTGCTAACCCGACAAACACCAGATAGCGTGGGTGGAAGGGGAGGAGCGTATCGAAGCTGTCCACGCCGTAGGTCATTCGGTAAAGCGCCAGTGAGACGGCTGCCACGAGTCCGCCGACGAATCCACCGCCGGGTTCATTGTGGCCGCGCAGTGTCATGTATGCCGCAAAAAGCATCGTGAGCGGCAAAATCAAGCGCATCGCTGTTTTAAGAATGAGTGATGTCATAGTGTTTTGCGACTCCTTCGACTCGGCAACAGCGACCAGACGCCGATTGCAGCCAGTGCGAGCACGGTGATCTCGCCGAGGGTATCAAACCCACGGAAGTCCACGAGGATGACGTTAACGATGTTGAACCCGCCGCCGCCGCGACCGCTGTTGAAGATATTTTCCTGAACAGCTTCGTAGGTATTGAGCGGGAAGAATTCGCCAAGACGGATCGGCAGCTCAACACCCGCCGCGATGAGGGTCATCCAGCCAAACGCGATGCCGGTGAGGCCGCCGATGATCGCACGCCATAATCGGCCAGGACGATACATCGCTTCATCACGCGGCAACAAGCGAAGCACCAGCACAAACAGCACCACGGAGATGATCTCAAACATAAGTTGCGTGAGTGCAAGGTCGGGTGCCTGATAAACCAGATACATGGCCACGACGGTAAAGCCGCAAGAGCCGAGCATCAGAATGCGGATGATGCGGTGCGAGACCAATGGCAATGTCAATGATGATGCGCAGATGATTGCACCGAGGAAGACGCCGGGCATGTATTCTGTGATCGTCGGCCACAGACGCATGACCGGTTCATACATATCTGAATCGCAGAACACCACGGAGAAAAACGATACAAGGAACGCCAACAGCACGAAGACCGTGTAGTGACGCATATTGCCGGTCTGCACAACGCGGAAAGCCTTGCCGCCACCTGTGACCGCAAGCCAGTAAATCGCAGGGTAAATACGGTCGCAAATATCGGTAACCACGCCGCGGAAGATCGGTGAAAACGCGAGCAGAATGCCGCAACCAATCGCGATCAATGAGCAATACAATGGCACGCCGGGATGTGAAAATGCATACCAGAATGTTGGGATCGCGCCTTGATCTGCATAGTGAACCCCGAAGTAGTTCATGTTGTAGTATTCGAGATCACCAAAGAACGACAGCCACGTACTGGGTGAGAAACCACCGATGTATTGGAAGCTTACCAACACGAGTGCGGGCAACCACATCATGATTGGCCAGAACCCATGTTCATGGTCGTGATGATGATCATCGTGATGCACTTCAGGTGATTTATCTTTCATCCCGCCAGGCAAGCCGAGCAGGGTGGTCGTGAGTCGTAGGAAGATAGCGACATTACAAGTTGCGGTGATAATCGCAGCAGCCATGAGCACCATCCACCATTTACCAACGATTGGCTCCATGTGGTAGATCGCATAGAGGAACAGTTCTTTGGCTTGGAAGCTGATCGTACCGGGGCCGGCCGCAAGACCATATCCCGCGAGGATGATCGTGATACACATCGCAGGATGCTTCTTGATCGCTCCGCCGAGCTTGGTGATGTCACGGGAAAGCACATGTCCTAATGCACCGGCAATCATAAAGAGCGGAGCTTTATAGAAAGCATGGTTTGCGATCTGCGTGATGTCGAAGTCGATATTGCGGAAGATGTGGCCGTCGATGTCGACAACAATACCGCCGAGGCCATACATGGTCATGAGAAGACCGAGTTGGCTGACGGTTGTGTAAGCAAACATGCGTTTGAGGTCATGCTGATTAATGGAAAGCAGTGCGCCTAGCACCATGGTGAATGCACCGAGAATGATTACCAGCCATGGCCAGATATCAAGTCCTGTTTTCACCACTTCGTGACCGTGTTCGATGACTACCATCGAGCCAAACACCGGCAACAATCGTCCCGTCAGGAATACACCGGCCTTGACCATCGTCGCAGAATGCAAGAACGCACTGACCGGCGTTGGTGCCGCCATCGCGCCCGGCAACCAGTATTGCCACGGGAACTGGGCACTTTTAGTCGCTGCACCGAAGAACATGAGCAGGAACGCCCACAGCACGACGTTGTTGATCGCAAATGAGGCATATTCCGGTTGCCACCATTCGGCGAAGTTGACGAACTGCGTCCACGTCCAGACATCGGTGAAGGAACCAAACAGCAGGATGCCGCCGAAGAGGCCCATGCCGCCCATGCCGGTGGTGACAAAGGCTTGCATGCCCAGCTTGACCGCATGTTTGTCGTAGCGATCCCAACCAATCAACAGGAACGAGCTGATCGAGGTGAGTTCCCAGAAGAGCAGTGTAAGCAGCATGTAATCTGCAAGCACTACCCCGATCATCGCAGTGGCAAAGAAACCGAGCGTGGGATAGAAGCGGTAGAGATCATTTTGGGCTGGGCCAAAGTAACCACGCGCATACAGCACGATCAACATGCCGACACCTGAAACCAACAGCGCAAAGAACACGCCCAGGCCATCGGTCAGGAATGCCAGGTTCAAATGCAGGTTGTCCATCCACGGGAGCGAAGCAACCGGGCCGCTGGCGCCGTCGATGCTTTGCAAGCCATTCAAATGAACGTGATACAGAATCAGACCAAACGCAATTCCCATCCCAGCTAGTGCGGTGAGCACTCGCAGCGTGGTCCATTTCCTCGGATAAAACAATGTTATAAGACCGGTGACCAGCGGTGCGAACACCGCAATAAGCAGCATCCAAGTCCGCCAAGACGAACCGGAAGTTGCTGAGTCCACTGCAGCTTGCGCTGTGTGGGGATCAGGCACAGATAACGACGCTAATGAAATCGCCATGCTCATGAGAAACTCGTCCACAAGGTGACACCATCCGGGCCGGCGTGATACCGGCTGTGACAACCCATACATCGGTTAAACACGGGTCAACCCTGAATTTATGCGCATCTATACTCGGACCTGCCCGCACAAAACAGATGTATCTGTATCGCGCGCGTCGATTTTATGTGGACGCATGAATTCCTAATATTGCCCTGAACACCACTGACGTTAACCTATGAGAATGAGCAATCAAAACCTTTGGGCACCTTGGCGCATCTCCTACATCAAAGGGCTTGATGACAATGATCGTGAACAGCCTCACGATTCAAAGGCCTCTTCTCATCTCCAGTCAGGCTGCTTTCTTTGCGATGCAGCCAGCCATGAACTTACTGACCAACAGCGACTTGATCAACTCGTCATCCTCCGTGGAAAAGACTGTGTGCTTATGATGAACCGATATCCGTACACCAACGGGCATATGATGATCGCACCACATAACCATGTTCCGGATACTTGCGACATGACTATCGAGCAGCGAGCAGAGATGATGGAAATGACCAATCTCGCGGGGCAGGCGGTCAAGCTGGCTATGAATGCACAGGGCGTAAATATTGGCATGAATATCGGACGCTGCGCTGGCGCTGGTGTGCCTGGCCATGCCCACATGCATATTGTCCCCCGTTGGCATGGCGATGCTAATTTCATGCAAATTGTCGGGCAGATCCGCGTGATCCCGCAGGCGCTTGATGATAGTTACAAATTACTCTGCGACGCGGTACAAAAACTGCTCGGCGAAGATCGATCTTAATCACACCCAGAGAAACACATTATTTGCGTGCACAAAAAAGGTGCCGCTCATTCAGAGCAACACCTCGTTTTGTATCCCGTGACGTGACTCGGCCCCTAAAATTTGACCCCGGAAATTCCCCGGCAGTTTTCTTTAGGTGGTAGCCTTTCACATCTTCTGCAGATGCGGAGCTAAGTCATCATGCTGCTGAAATCGGTTTCGCCATTGCTTTCAGCTTGATGCCGATTTCATATTGGTTGTGTTTTGATTCACAACGAACCACTTGTCCTACCAGATCAAAGCCTTTTTCATTGCCGTGTGGCGGGAAAAACATCACAATCCTCGAACCCATTTCAATCGGCTCATGGCTCATCGCGCCAACGCCGGTATCTGATGTGTTAAACAGCTCCAGTGATCGGATGCGCTTGTTGGTATCTGGATCATCATTGATGGCCGACACCGCAGTGACTTTGCCGCTTGCTCGACGACGTTCATCACGCCGACGATCAAACAGATAAGAATCCGGCTCTTCGGTTGAAGGCTTCACAAGTCGTAATGTGCTCTGGTTATCCACCGTGTGGTCTCCTGTCATGAGCAGTCCCTGCTCAAAGTTCGCCTTACCGATTCCATCAGCCGACTCCCACGAACCTCTTTTTCAGAGTAAACTTCGAGGAAGTCCATGCCGCTGGGGGCGATATAACTGGCATCGACCTGATAACCGGCAAGGTTTATGACGTGTGATAAAAAATATGAGTAAAAAAATTTGCAAAGTCTTTTTAATAGGTGCTGGGCCGGGCGACCCAGACTTAATCACCGTAAAAGCGATGCAACTTCTTAAAAAAGCAGAAGTTGTGATTTTTGATGCATTAGCAAATCCTCGGCTGCTAACCAAGATTCGATCCGATGTAGAGCGGATTGATGCCAGCAAGCGCGGGGGAAATCATCGCCTCACTCAGGATCAAATCAATGACTTACTTGTGGAAAAAGCTCAATCGGGCAGGGTAGTGGTGCGACTCAAAGGCGGCGACCCTTACTTGTTTGGTAGAGGGGCCGAAGAAGCGATTTACCTCGCCAAGCACGGCATCGATTGTGAAATTGTCCCCGGCGTGACCTCTGGAATCGCTGCTCCTGGTGCTGGCGGCATCCCTGTCACCTATCGCAAAATTGCCAGCACGGTCACCTTCATCACCGGCCACGAAGACCCCACCAAAGATGAAACCGCCATCGACTACCAATCCCTCGCGGGCATGATCAAAGTTGGCGGAACTGCATGCTTCTACATGGGCGTTGGCCGATTGCAATTGATTTGCGACACGCTGACCAAACATGGGTTGAGTGAAGAGACGCCTATTGCTTTGGTTCAATGGGGCACACTCCCCAAGCAACGCATGGTCCGCGGCAACCTCCAAACCATCTGCGATGAAGTCCAACGTACCGGTATCGGCTCGCCGTCCATGATCGTCATCGGGCAAGTCGCTGGTATTGATGAAGCAGGCCTAAACGGCTTTATGGACCGCCCACTCTTCGGACAAAAAATTATCGTCACCCGCACTCGCCAGCAAGCATCGTCGCTACGTGACAAACTCGAAGCGCTCGGTGCTGATGTGATCGAAGCGCCAACGATTGAGGTCGTGCCGCCACTTGATTGGGGCGAAGTAGATGAAGCAGTGCGAAAGATTGGACAATACGACTGGCTGGTACTTACCAGCGTAAACGGCGTGAATGCTTTGCGTGAGCGATTGCATGCCAATCAACTTGATGCTCGCCAATTCTCCGGCGTAAAGATTGCCGCCATTGGTGATGCGACTGCCAAGGCATTGGAAGAACAACTTTGCTTGCGCGCAGACCTTGTGCCAACTCGGTACGTGGCCGAATCATTGGCAGGCGAAATGATCACGAAGCACGGTGTTAAAGGCGAAAAAGTGCTGCTTTTAAGGGCTGATATCGCCAGGCCTGCATTACCGGAATTACTTGATGAGGCTGGGGCAAAGGTTACAGAGATCGTAGCGTATGAAACCAAATTAACTGAAGCATTGCCTACTGATGTGGTTCAAGCCATCGTTGATGGCGATGCTGATTGGATCACTTTTACCAGCGCCTCAACCGCGCGTAACATGTGCACCTTACTCGGTGACAATTGGTCACAATTGATATCGCAAACTGCCATTGCATCCATCGGGCCAATTACCACTGCGGTCCTTCGTGATGAACTAAGCACGCCGCCAACCATCGAAGCAGAGGTTTCAAACATACAAGGACTCGTTGATGCACTGGTCGAAGCCGCGCAAAACAGGTAGCCATTCATGAAGCACATCACCTCATTTCACCGTGATGACGCGGTACTACTCGTGATTGATTTTCAGGAGCGGCTCATGCCTGTGCTACATGACCATAAACAGGTGTTAAGTCGAGCAGAGGTTATGCTTCAATGCGCTACGGCCATGAACGTTCCCATGTTGGTAACAGAGCAATATCCCAAAGGGCTTGGGCGTACCGTTAAGCAAATCATGTCGCTTGCGGGTGACGCACCGATATTTGAGAAATCGCGATTTTCTGGGATCACGTCTGAGGTTGAAGCGGCGTTAAACCGCGTTGGCCGGAAGCAGGTGCTGGTGATGGGGACCGAGGCTCACGTGTGTGTGATGCAGAGCGTGCTTGATCTCCTACGGCGTGATTATGAGGTGGGATTGTTGATCGATGCGGTGGCGAGCCGAAGTGTATTGGACCGTGATACAGCAATCAGGCGAATGCTGGACAGCGGGGCACTGGGTATGACGGTGGAATCTGCGGTTTTTGAGATGGTGGAGGATGCTGCAGATCCAGTGTTCAAAAATGTCAGGGGTTTCATTAAGTAATTGACAAGACATGGGTTTGCGTGCGACAATTTGCCCTTCAGAGGCCAGCAAAGGACTTGCTGGTATGATTCGGGGCATGACGTGAGGCAGTTGCCGAAAGCGAAATTGCTCTGTACGCTACTTTTCCATCCTGCCAGACGGGCAAGATGATGTTAGACGCTAACAGGAGATAAGCATGCTAGAGACATATGAACAGTTGAAGAATCTTGTTGCATCCGTCGAAGACGATATCCGCAAAGCTGCAGGCGGCAATAAGGCTGCTGGCACGCGCGTTCGTAAGCAGATGCAGGAAGTTAAGAACGTAGCACAGGAACTCCGTAAAGAGATTCTTGAACACCGTGAGAGCGAAGAAGGCTAAACCCCCTCTTAGCAATATCTAGTTTGTCATCGAGCCATCTGCGAGTACTTAGAATTGCAGCTGATGTGTTCGACTTTTTTTGAGATGAATTGCTCACACTATAACGGACTATCATTGCGCTTATGGCACCTCAGCTTTTATACGACATCAGTGATATTGATCTAAGCCAGGTTGTGAGAGACGTCGATTTCATCGAAAACGTCAATCCTCACCGTGGGCACATGCGGTTACTTGATGCGATCGTGTACGAGAACTTTGACGAAGGCAAAGTTGTTGCTCGCAAGGACGTTCGTGATGATGAATTTTGGGTTGAAGGGCATATCCCCGGCAGACCGATTTTCCCCGGTGTGCTTATGATAGAAGCAGCTGCACAGCTTTCCAGTTATACGTGTCTGTCCAAAATGCCTGGCCAACACTTCATGGGCTTTGCAGGTGTCGACGGTGTCAAATTCCGTGGGCAGGTTGCACCTGGTGACACGATCTATTTGCTGGTGAAGGAAACCGATTTTCGCCGCAAGCGTTGTGTATGCCAAGTGCAAGGGCTTGTGAATGGCAAGCTTGTCTTCGAGGCAACCATTACTGGTATGCCGATGTAAATCGGCCCCACACGGCAGGAATTACAGTAAGCAAATTGAACGATCTAGGCAGCGCTAAGACGCTGCTTTTTTGTGATCCTCCAAGGAGCCGTATTGTGTATGAATTCATTGGCTTCGCTGACCTAAGGGCCTACAGGGATTGTGGATAAGTGCGGCAGCACGCAGGCATTGCGCCGGGGCTGGTTGACATTGTGTCAGAAGTGGGTAAATTACCTCTCTCGCTGAAAGACAGTCCATGCGGCAGTCGAAGCGATTGGCAACCTGGGAGCGTAGCTCAATTGGTTAGAGCACTGGACTGTCGATCCAGAGGTTGCGGGTTCGACCCCCGTCGCTCTCGTTTAACGAGAATGACCCTGCGAAATGCAGGGTTTTTTTATGCGCCGACCAGCCAATTCATGGAAATTGCAACTGCCATCTTGCGGCCACATCACACATGATGCAGAATTGTCATATCAGCCCTTTATGCCAAGCTATTGCATCACACATCACGTACTTCTTGGAGAAACCCCATGTCACAAGTTCAACAACCACAAGTACACATCCACAAACATGAAACCAATTCACTTGGCACGGCAGGGCTGATCGTTTCCATTGTTGGCCTAGTTTTCGGTGGCATACTCTGCCCGATCGGCTTCTTGATGAGTTTAATCGCGGTGTTCAAAAAGCCACGCGGTATGGCGATCGGCGGATTGGTCATTGGCGGACTCGGTAGTTTGATCGTGCTCTTCGTGCTACTGCTTTTTGGTGCCGCGATTGCAGCCGCCATTGTTGGGGCACAAGCTTCTCTTTTCTAATTGTTAGTTGCTCGGTTGCTCTCACGATCACGGAAGAAATGAAATACACCCGACAGGATTCGAACCTGTGACCTGCTGATTAGAAGTCAGCTGCTCTATCCAACTGAGCTACGGGTGCTCTGGGCCTCAATCATATCGACCGGGCTGGATGCTTCAAGCAAAGAAAGTTTATCAGGATTTGGCATGTTCGTGGCGTAGCTGCCCACATGCGGCGGCAATATCTCTGCCGCGCGAGGCTCGAATATGTGTGTTGATACCTGTCGCTGCGAGGATCTGCTGAAAATCAAGCACATCTTGATCCATTGGGCGGGTGTACGGCATCCCCTTGACTTCGTTGTAGCGAATGAGATTGATATTACACCGAATCTGCTTTGCCAATTTTGCAAGCTCACGGGCATGTTCTGGTTGATCGTTCACACCTCCAAGCAAAATGTATTCGAGCGTGATTTCACGTCCACTTACTTCAAAATATTCATGGGCTGCATCAAGCAATTGTGCGATCGTCACATACTCCGCCCAAGGAATCAATTCACGACGAATTTCATCATTCGGTGCATGCAGACTAATCGCCAATGTGACCGGCAATTCAAGTTTTGCAAGGCGTTTGATCTGAGCGGGCAATCCCACCGTACTCACAGTGATTTTACGGGCCCCGACACCCATGCCCCACGGCGCGTTGATGATCTTAATCGCTTTCAGGACCGCGTTGAAATTCGCCAGCGGCTCGCCCATCCCCATGAAAACGATATTCGAAATACGCTCAACTTCCGGCAATCGTGATAGTTGCCAAACCTGCTGAACAATCTGGCCTGCTGTTAAGTTGCCATCCAAGCCACTAATCCCCGATGCGCAAAATTTACAACCTACTGGACATCCCATTTGGCTGGAGATGCACGCTGTTTTGCGCACTGTGCCGGATTGGTTTTGTGAAGGAATCATTACGCACTCGGTTTGTGATTCCGGCGATTCTTGTCCTAGCACTTGTAGTGGGTTTGTGTCCGTTGTGTTTTCATCTGCATGACTTTCGAGTGACCAATCGATGAGCAGTTTTTGTGTGCCATCGGTAGCAAGTTGATGACGGATTATTTTGCCGTGTTCGAAACTGAAATGTTCCGAAATCAGGGCTCGATCCTTTTGTGACAGATTGGTCATCGTTGCCGGATCAGAGACGAATTTCGTATATACCCATTCGAGGATTTGTTTCGCGCGAAAACCGGCTAAACCAAGGGCTTTGCAGGTTTCAATCAGCTCCGTCTGCGTGTAATCGAAGATGTGTTGCTTCTCAGTCATGGAAAGCGACATTGTAACGTAGAGAATAACAAACGCCTAAGCCTCCGATGTGCCGACATTAGAGTACATCTAGCTGCGGATCGACTATAATTGTCCGCATCGTGGAGATAGCCGATGGATTTTATCGGCTCACGTAACGGTCTTCGGCCTGCAACACTAAGAAACGCGGAAACAATATGAAATCAAACCTTCTGGTTTTTTTGATTTTCGGAGCTATCCTCGGCCTGATTGTGCTGGTGGGTGTCTATCGGGCTAGTGAAGTTCCGGATCTGACCGAAGAAAAAAACATCCCGGCCAAAACAGTCTATACACATAAATTGGTCAAAGAAAAACAAACCATTCAGGAAGCCTTCTATGGCTTGATTGAGCCGACATCACGTGTCGATATGGCGTTTCAGATCTCTGGCCGCGTCACGCAACTGGGCAGTAAGAAAAACACACAGCTTGATGAAGGTCAGCGAGTAAAGAAAGATCAGGTCATCGCCAAACTTGAGCATGATCGTTATGAAGCACAATTAACATCGGCGCTCGCTTCAAAGGAACAAGCATCTGCATCAAAAGCTGCTGCAGAAGCACAGATCGCTGATGCAATTGCAAGATTGGATGATGCGAAACTAGAACGTGGTCGAGTCGCATCTCTTTATGGTAAGAATGCAGCAACCAAACGTGAACTTGAGCGATCTGATCTTGCGGTCAAGCTTGCCAAGGCTGCGGTCGAAACCGCCAATGCAGGTAAACTCCAGGCCATCGCTGAGTTCGATGCTGCGGAAGCGGCACGGCTTGTTGCTGCGGTCAATCTCAAAGATACAACTTTACTTTCACCAATCGACGGCACTGTCGCATATGTGCCTTCTGAACTCGGACAGATGGTTACACCCGCGGACAATGTTGTTACGATTGTTGACATTAACAAAGTTAATCTTGTTGTAGGTGTCGTTGAACGGAAGCTCGGCTTGCTCCATCTCAATCAGGAAGTTGAAGTGGTTGTTGAAGCACTGCGTAGTTCACCCATTAATAGAAACGAAGAATCGGCCACTCAGCAAACCGTTTCCCGTAAAGGCATCATCAAAGTGATTCCCCCTATCGCAGATGATAAAACAGGTTTATTTAATGTTGAAATTGAAATCGACAATGCGGACCGCACTTTGCGTCCCGGTATGATCGGTAAAGCAGAGATTAACGTGAGAGAAATCGAAGCTTATGCGATCCCAGTAACCGCCGCGAAGAAGCGGGGTAACCGCGTGACTGTGTTCATGGCTCAGCCACAACAAAATGGCGAACAGGTATTAGCCAAGCAAGTTGATTTCGAGCCACTTTACATCAACCGTGATGCTTACCTTACGACTGTTCTCCCCGGGAACAGTGATGAATGTGTCGTCCAAGGCATGCTCAGTTTGGTCGATGGTCAACCTATCAAGGTTGTTGATAATCCCGGATCGGGTAACGATCATATTAAACCTTCGATTATGATCACCGCAAAAGAAAATGCGCCTGCCGCCACGCAATAATGAGGTTTCCATGTCGATAAGCGACTACGCGATTGAAAAACCGAGGCTCGTTATTCTTGCAGGCATTTTATTGTGTCTGTTAGGTTTTGCGGCGGCCATGTCACTCCCGAAAGAGCGTACCCCACGCGCTAAACTTCCGGTGATTATTGTCGCGATCCCAAATCCCGGCTCATCGCCTGCCACAAACGAAGCGCAAATCATTCGAAAAATTGAAGAGGAAGTTGGAACACTCACTGGGCTTCGTGATGAGGGGGCTGTCCTTTCCCAATCCGTGAACGGCGCAGGGCTCATCCAATTCATCTTCGATGATGGCGTGGAAGTCAAAGAGGCGAAACGTGATGTTGAAAGCCTCATCAATCGTATCAAAGGTGAGTTTCCCGAAGATGCGCAAACCGATCCCGGACCAATTGTCACTGATATTGCCTTTGAAGATTTCCCTGTTATCCAGGTTGTGATTGCGGGTGGAGACGATTCAAAGCAGCGCAGGCGTATTGCTGAACGCATCAAACGACAAATTGAAGGCGTTCAAGGTATTTCTGCTGTCGATATTTTTGGTGGTCTCGAAGATGAAGTCACCATTGATATTGATCCGGATCAAATGACGCTCTATGGCTTCACTTATGGCCAAGTCGCAGCTGCGATCAGCAATGCCAATATGGACTCTCCTACTGGCGAGATCAGTGCCAAGACCGGTGTGGAAGCACGAGTCCGAGCCAAAACGAAGTTGGCCGATTTACACGCGATCGAAATGATTCCTGTTGGCATGGAAGACAACAAGCCCGTCATGCTGCGTGACATTGCTGAGGTCAAGATGGGACACAAAGACCCTGTTAGCCTTGCCCGTTATGACGGCGATGATGCGGTCGTACTGCTTGCCCGAGCAAAGACCGATGTGAACGTGCTTGGAGCTGCTGAAACCATTCAATCCATGGTCGATCAATTTATCGCAGATGGTAATGGTGAAAACACGATCATCGGCACCGTCCGATCGCAAGCCCGTGAGATCCGCTACATGATCTCCCAACTCGGCATGTCAGCTGTTTATGGCACCATGCTCGTCATCATCATTCTCTGGGTCGCGCTTGGTTGGCGTAATGCTTTTCTCATTGGCATTGCCGTTCCTTTTGCGATTCTCACCTCCGGCGCACTGATGTGGCTTGCCAAACGTACCTTCATGCCCGACATCGCCATTAACAATATGACGCTTTTTGCGCTCATTCTTATCATCGGTATGGTGGTTGATGGCTGTATCATTGTCGGTGAAAACATTTTCCGCCACCGTGAACTTGGCGAAGCACCAGTTGATGCTGCGAAACGTGGCATTCATGAGGTCGGCCCTTCACTTATAGGCGCTTACCTCACAACTTTTGCTGCTTTTGGCCCGATGTTTCTCATCCGCGGTGTGATGGGCGACTTCATGAGCCTGCTTCCCACTGTTGTGATGTTTGCGCTGCTGGCAGCTATGTTGGTCGACCACTTCCTTCTGCCGGTTATGAGCATGTATGTCATGAAGGTGCCGCGCAACAAGATCATTAATATTGATCGTGATAAGTTAGCTCAACTCACACCTGATGAAATCGAAATTCAAAACGCTGATGCCAGCGCGACCTCAAGCTCGGTTCGCCGAGTCTATGGGCGCATGATTCAGTATGCCCTACACCATCGGCTTCAAGTGCTCGCGCTTTCGGTTGTTGTTTCACTCACTCCTGTATTCTTATTCGTCATGGGCGCGATCCGTTTTGAGTTTTTTCCAAAAGCAGATACGCCCATTTTGCAGGTTTACTTTGAGATGCCACTTGGATCATCCATGGAGATGAAAACCGTTGCTGCCGCAGCGGAAATTGAAAAATCAGTGCTGCGTGCTGTCCGTGAAGAAGAATGGTATCAACCGCCCGGGTCGACCTACCGCGTCCGTCCAGTTACCACCATCGGTGAACCTGGTGCGCTCAACACCAATCTCGACAATGGGCAGGGGGCTGGTCCTGAGTTTGGCCTTGTTTATATCGAACTTGAACTTGCTGAAAATCGTGATCGTACTGCAGAAGAAATCCGCAAGGCTGTCGTTGCCGAGCTCCCTGATATTCCCGGCCTCAAGGTCCATGCACGTGTTCAAGAAGAAGGGCCGCCAACCGGCGCACCTGTGCTGATCCGCATCATGGGGCAATCAGATACCTCTTTCGATCGGCTAGCTGAAAAAGCAAACGAGATCGAACAGTTTCTCACTAAAATGCCCGGCACATATGATGTCGAAAGTGATTACCGTCTCCGGCCAGAGATCGTCATTTCACCCAATCGAGCGACAGCTAGCCTTTACGATGTAACCACGCAACAAATTGCGAGCAGCATCAACTTCGCTCTCGAGGGAGTCCGTGTTAGCGATGTTGATTTTGGCGGTGATGAAGAAATTGATATTCGTATTCGTAATACAAAATCCAAACGGGATGATTTCTACGACATGCGGAATCTCCCGCTGCGCACGGAAAATGGCAGTATTGTTTCGCTTTCACAGGTTGCGGATGTTCAGCGACAACATAACGCCAATGTTATCCGCCACTATGATCAAAAGCGTGTCATCAATGTTCGTGCTCAACTTGAAGACGGCGTCATTCCTGATGATATTAAATCAATGCTCGTCTCTGAACTCAGGCCTGATCTTTCGTCAACCCAACAACATCGTCTCGTGATTGATCGCAAAAATAAAGTTATTCAATCGGACGACGAAGTGATTGTTGAATTTGGAGGCGAAAACTCTGTACGTGATGATGCCGTTGAAGATTTGAATACAGCATTCATCGTTGCAGCCTGCTCGATGATGATCATTCTTACCGTGAAGTTCAATAGTTTTCTTCAGCCGCTAATCATCCTCTTCAGTGTCCCTCTCAGTCTCGTTGGTGTTTCCATTGGTCTCATGCTCTGCGGATTCTATTTCTCCGTCTCAGCTATGATCGGTGTCGTTGCGCTTTCCGGTATTGTCGTCAATGACGCGATCGTCCTCGTCGATTTTATCAATCATCTTAAGAAAGCGGGATTGTCCACTGAGAAAGCATGTATCAGGGCAGGGCAACTCCGCCTTCGGCCCATCTTCCTTACCACTGTTACCACGATCGGTGGACTCATTCCTCTCGCACTCAATATCAGCGGTGGCGGCGAATTTTGGCAACCCCTTACGATCTCTATCATGTTCGGTCTCGGCTTCGCCACGCTTCTCCAACTGTTCATCATCCCTCTCTCGTATTACACTTTTATCAGAGAAGAAAAGAATAGTCTGCTTGACCCAACCACACATAGTAGATTATCGCAATCTGTAAGTGCTGAACCATCCTGATCGTAGGCAGAATGCTCATGCTAAAACTCGCAACACTGATTGAAAATCCTGGTGAGCCGCTTATTGATTCACGCTATCACGATCCAAGCCATCTCAAACAGCTCGGTTTCAACGGTGTTGTTCTTTATCCTACCACCGCACTCTCCGGCTTGAACCAGCTCGAAGATATCAAATCTGACGAAATGAAACGCTGGATCAAAAACCACACACAGTGTGTCGAACAGGAAATCGAGAAAGCACGCGCTGCCGAGCTAGCTGTCTACCTTTTCTATGACATGCTCGTACTTCCTGCTGACATTGTTGATCTCAGTCCGGCCTCGATCAACTGTAAAAACCGCACTGACACGATTTGTCCTGCTAGCAGCAAAGCCTACGACCTTTGCATGCAAGCTCTAGAAACACACCTTCAAAATTGGCGGCATGTTGATGGTATCGTCCTTCGCTTTGGCGATACCGATGCGCCCCGTCTTCCCTACCTCCTTGGTAACGACATTTACAGTCCTTACTGTCCACGTTGCAGCAATCTTTCCAAACTGGACCGCATCACCGAGGCCATCAATCGCGCCTATGACATCATCGTGAATCACCATCAAAAGAAACTCATTGTTCGTGCTTGGAATGTACGTCCGAATGGTCTTCATGATTCGATTGAACTTGCACAAAAACTTGCCGCCAAACTCCCCGGCGACGAAAACGATGATCGCCTTATCCTCTCCTTCAAATTTACCCATACAGATTTCTGGCGATATCAAACTTGGAACAAATCTTCACTCCAATTCGGCAACCGTCCGATCCTGTATGAATTGCAATGCCAACGTGAGTTCGAGGGCAAAGGCAGTTTCTGCAATTGGCAATACCCGATTTGGCAAAACGGTATGCCTGAAACGGTTGAGCAAGAACAATCTGCAGGCATAAAAAATATTTCGAAACATACCAGTTTTTCAGGCATATTTGCATGGGTCCGCGGCGGAGGCTGGGGTGGTCCTTTTATCTCAAGTGAATCTTGGATTGATGCAAATGTTTATGCTGCAATACAACTTGCAGACAATCCAGAAACAGCACCTGAAGATGTGGCCAGCCATTGGGTTCGTGAACAACTCAATATTCAAGATGAATCTGTAGTACAAATCATTGTTAAAATTCTTTTAGACAGCGAGTCCATGGTGCGACAGGCATTCTACATTGAACCCTTTGCTCGCAAACGTATTGATGGTTGGTATCCAAATGCGGATTGGATTCAAGATGATGTTTTTGACGCCGACGCGCTTGCTCGGCTCCTAGAAAAACTTACAGCAAAAGAAGCGGCCAAAGCATTGGCTGAAAAACAAAATGTTCTCGACATGATCGGACGCGCTCGTACACAACTGCAACAAGCTCAAAACAAAGAGAATCGTTCGAAGATTGAGCCGCTTGTCACTTCACTCATCTACGCAGAATCGCTCATCGAAACCATCACACTTTTAATCGACGGCCTAATCAAACATAAACAGTTCCGCGAGACACGTGACGATTCCCTCGTTCAAGCCATTACACAACGAATCCTCAGCGCTCAATCCCATTGGAATCACCACACTCAGCGTATAGGCACCCTTCCCGGGGCGCCTACCCCATTCAGAGAAAAAGGCTTCTGGGAGTTGACTCAAAACATTCTAGCTAGCCTACAATCATAATATATTGATAAAACGAGATACTAAAGCAAAGGGGATTTTTATGCATCACGATTTGATCCGCCAGAGCCTGTTATCAGCACTTCTATTCTTTTCGTTCACTACACTTATCCACGCTGAGCCTGACGAGAAGAAAACGCCATCACCACCCCCCGTTCATACAACAAAAACCGAAAAACCGAATATCATTATCCTCGCTACCGGTGGTACCATCGCTGGTTCTGCTGACAGCGAAGTCGATCTGGTTTACAAACCCAGTACACTTGGTGTACAACAGCTTATTGACGCTGTGCCACAAGTCCAAGAACGTGCCAACGTTACTGGCGAGCAAGTCATGCAAATTGCCAGTCAAAATATTACTGACGATGATTGGATCGCGCTTGCTAACCGTACAAACGAACTGCTCAAACAAGATGATGTTGATGGCATCGTCATCACCCATGGCACCGATACCATGGAAGAAACAGCCTACTTCCTGAACCTTGTTTCTGAATCTGACAAGCCTATCGTCCTCACCGGCGCGCTACGGCCCGCAACTTCTCTCAGCGCCGACGGACCTATCAATCTCTATAACGCTGTTTCAGCTGCAGCCAATCCTACGCTTAACAATTTTGGCACCGTTATCGTCATGGACGATTATGTCCTCGGTGCACGTGATGTCCTTAAAATGGATATCCATCGCACCGATTCATTCAGAGCGCCCAACCAAGGCCCCATCGGGCACATTCTCTACGGCGAGTACAACCCTGTCATCACGCCCTTGAAACGTCACACAACCAACAGTGAGTTTCGTATTACTCCAGAGACGAAACTTCCTCGTGTCGCGATCATTCCTGCATACAGCAACATGTCCGGCGATCTCATCGATGCTGCAGTTAACCTCGGTTATAAGGGTATCGTCATCAACGGTGTCGGTGACGGCAATATGTCGAACGCTGGGCTTGATGCAGTTAAACGTGCTAGAGAGAAGGGCGTCATCGTCGTACGCGCGTCTCGTATTCCTGCTGGCTTAGTTACGCGCAACAATGAAATCAATGATGATGAATATGATCTTGTTGTTGCCGACAACCTTAGCGCTCAGAAAGCTCGTATTCTTCTGAAGCTTGCGCTGCTACAAACGCAGGACACCAAAGAACTACAACGCATCTTTCATGAATACTAAACCAAAATTACTTTGCTTCGTACCAACTCGCGCCAGAACCAACTTCAACTTCAAGTGGCACTGACATGCTCATGGCCCCCTCCATCTCTTCTTTGAGTATTGCGCCCATCGCTTCACACTGATCGAGCGGGCATTCGATGATCAATTCGTCATGAATTTGTAAAAGCAATCTCATCGGCAGCTTCTCTTTTTCGATTCGTTGATGCAGATTGACCATCGCAACCTTGATCAGGTCTGCTGCCGAACCTTGCACGACAGAATTGATCGCAAGCCGTTCTCCTAACGCACGGGTTTGGCCATTGCGCGAGGTAATTTGCGGGATCGATCGCCGTCTGCCGAGCATCGTTTTGACATACCCGTCACTGATCGCATCTTGCACACATTGCGACAAAAACGCTTCGATCCCTGGGAAACGTGCGTTGTAATCATCAATGAGTTGCTTTGCCTCTCCCTGACTTAGCGCCTCGATCCGCCGAGCCAAACCGTATGACGTGATGCCATAGATAATCCCAAAATTGATCGTCTTCGCCCGCCCGCGCTGTTCGCTAGTCACTTCATCTATCGGCACACCAAATACATTCGCCGCCACTGCTGCATGAATGTCTGCGCCACTACGAAAGGCACTGAGCAACGATTGGTCCTGACTCAGATGAGCCAGCACGCGCAACTCAATCTGCGAATAATCCGCGCTGACCAGAACATGATCTTTTTCTGCTACAAATGCTCGGCGGATCTCCCGCCCGACATCGGTTCGCACTGGAATATTCTGTAGGTTCGGATTGCTTGATGACAATCGTCCGGTTGCGGTTCCGGTTTGGTTGAATGAAGCATGAATCCTGCCGGTGTCTGGTTCGATGGCTTCCTTGAGATTGACCAAATACGTGTTCACGAGTTTATTGAGTTGGCGATACTCCACAATCAGCTTTGGAATCGCGCGTTTTTCTTCTGGCAAATCGTCAAGCTCGCACAATTTCTCCAACACCTCCGCGCTGGTTGAGGCACCGGTTTTCGTTTTACGAATCACAGGGAACTTGAGCTTCTCAAACAACACCTCGCCAAGCTGTTTGGGCGAATCCACATTAAACGGCAGACCACACTTCTCTATAATCTGATCTCGAAGTTCAACGACTCGCTTTTCCAGTCCCTCTCGCTGCTTATCCAGCTCCACCGGATCAACCTTAATCCCCGCATATTCCATCTCAGCGAGCACCTTGACCAGCGGCATTTCCACCGTTTCTGCCAACTTCGTTAGGCCTTGAGCCTCAAGTTTTTCTTTGAACAAATGGCATAACCGCAGGGTTAAATCCGCATCTTCCGCCGCATATTTAGTGATCTGTTCCAGCGGCACTTTTTCCATCGACGTCGGTTTGTCGCTCTTTCGCTTCTTCCCTTTGGATGCATCGACATCAATCAGCTCACTAATAGATGTCGCTTCGTGTTGTAAAAGCGCGTACGCCAAATGATCCATCGACAAGCCGGGCTGTTCGGTCAGCCATGCCGCAATCATTGAATCAAACATCGGCCCTTCCATTTTCACGCCCGCTTGCCGTAGCACCAGATAATCGTACTTCAGATTATGTCCAAGCTTTTCAATTCCCCGATCTTGAACAGGTTTCTTAATTTCTTTGAGTACTGTTGAGGTATCAAGATGTTCATCCTGCTGCGGGGATAGTGTCGGCACATAGACGCCTTCTTCTGCTTCGTATGACAGACAAATCCCGCAGATATCGGTTCGATGCCCGAGCCCAACCGTTTCCGTATCAATCGCAAATGATTTAGCCGTATCTAGTTTTTTTACATACCCATCAAGTTCCGCTTTGGTCTTGATAGCTTTGTAATCATAATCTTCCGTGGCTGAAAAACCTTTTTGACGCACAAAACTTTCACTCCCATCATTTTTGCCATCATTGCCCTGCGTAAACAGGTTTGGTGCAAACAAGCCATCCGCTGGTGGCTTTTCTTCTTTGACTTCTTTGGCTTCTTTCTCTTCCACTTTCCCGCCCAGCTTGGTGAGATCCGTGATATGTCTACGGAAACCCAAATCCTTAAAGATCGTTCGCAGTGTTTCAGTGTCTGCTAGCTGTACCGCTGCGTCATCAAAACAATAATCAAGATCGAGATCGCGTTTGAGTGTTACCAAATCACGATACACCGGCAGCATATCTTTTGCGGCTAAGATCTTTTCTTTTCGTTTGCCTTTGATCTCATCAATATGCGCAAGCAGGTTATCGACGGTGCCGTATTCTTGAATAAGTTTGATCCCTGTTTTCGCGCCGATCCCTTCAACACCGGGTATGTTGTCGACACTGTCTCCTGTAAGCGATTGTAGTTCTACTACTTCTTCCGGCTTAATCCCCTTTGACGCTTCCAAAGCCGCCAGATCAATGACTTCTTCCTTGAACAGATCCAGCATCGCCACCCGCGGGGTCAGAAGCTGCTCCAAATCTTTGTCCCGTGACAAGATCATCACCTGCACATCTTCTAACGCCGGATCACGCATGGTTTGATCTGCGATCGTCGCAATCACATCGTCCGCTTCATAACCGTCCACCCCAATGATCTTGATGCCGAACCGTTTGGTGATCTCAAAAATGCGTGGCAGCTGCTGAACGAAATCCTCCGGCGGCGACTCGCGATTCGCCTTGTAATCTTCATAAAGATCGTGCCGAAAGGTTTTGCCTGGCATGTCAATCGCCATCACCACATGCTCAGGCTGGTGCTGCTCAAAAAACTTGTACAACATGCTGGTGAACGCAAAGCTTGCGCCCGTGGGCTCGCCTGTTACTGGGCTGGTCATGTTGCTCTGGATCGCATAGTACGCGCGAAAAATCTGAGCGTGACCATCAATCAAATATAATGTCCGTTTGGTTTTCTTCGTTGGCATATGCGGATTATACCGCCGCATACCACATCCCGATATCTCACTACCGTGATCGGTGCCATAAAAAAACCGCTGATTTTCAGCGGTTTTTTATCATACATGTCAATGGCGATTACCAGTCCAATGGTGCTTGCCAGCTTTCAAGCAATGCTTCAAGCGAAACATCAAGTACACGCCCAGTCGTGTCGCACTTGAGTGTCAAACGGTCATGATCGGCAAAGCTCCCAACCTGACCCACCGCAATACCGGCTTCTTGCAGCTTCACCAACACGTTGTTTAGATCCTCCGGCGAAACCTCCAGCAGGTATCGGCTTACTGATTCGCTAAAGCATGCAGCTACCTGATCGATCTCACCTGATTTCGGCAAGCCCTGCAAATCAAGATCCAAACCGACCCGACCCGCAAAAGCCATCTCTGCTGCTGCAACCAGCAAGCCTCCATCGCTGCAATCATGCGCCGACTTCACCAGCCCGCCTGCAATCAATCCTGCCACCGCGTTGGCTGTTGCTGGACCTTGCTTCAGATCAACATGCGGGATGTGCAATTGCCGCGAATCATCATCGAATAGATCGCAATAATGTGACCCGCCCATCGCTGCATCAGTCTCGCCAACCATCAGTAGCAAGTTACCGCTTGCTTTCGCATCCATCGTCACACACTGCCGTACATCTTCCACAATCCCCATCGCACTCACCAAGAGCGTCTGCGGGATCGTGTATTTCGTGCCATCATCCGTGGTGAACTGATTGTTCAGCGAATCCTTGCCCGAGACAAACGGTGTCTTATATGCCATCGCGCCGTCGTAACACGCCTCCGCCGCACGCACCAGTGATCCCATCAAATACGGATCATCACAGCCGGGCCAGCAGAAGTTATCCAGAATCGCAATCCGCGCAGGATTCGCACCCACGCACACCGCGTTGCGGACCGCTTCATCTATCGAGGCGAGCGTAGCCCAGTATGAATCGCCATCGGAAGCGATGCCTGCAGCGGTGGATTTCTCCGACAGGTTCGGCGCGACCCCACACGACAGCGATACGCCTTTCATACTGTTATGCTTCGGCCGCACCACGGATGCGTCGCCCGGTCCGTCCTGCATCGGTCCAACGAGCGGCTTGATTGCCGACCCGCCTTGCACTTCATGATCATACTGCCGCACGATCCAGTGCTTGGATGCAACATTCGGGTGCGCCAAAACTTTTTTCAGCGCTGTTTCGATGTCCATCGGTTTGCTTTCACGATCGGTATCGCGGGATGCATAGCCGCCCGCTGTTTTTGAATCCCATTTCGCTTCACGCAGCGGCGTTGGGATTCCTTCGTGCATCAAGTGCATCGAGAGGCGGCCCACTTCCGTCCCACGGTAATTTAGTACCAGCATCGGCTTTTCGTTTTCATAGCAGCCAAATTCCCCCAAGTCGCAGAAATCGACATCCTCCGCCTCGCACATACTTTGTAGTTCATCCACACGATCAGCCGGCACCGCAAGTACCATCCGTTCCTGCGCCTCACTGATCCAAATTTCCGTATAGCTCAAACCACGATACTTCAGCGGCGCGTGATCAAGCTGCACGTTGGCGCCGACTTTTTCGCCCATCTCGCCGACGGCACTGCTGAACCCACCCGCACCGCAATCGGTGATCGCGCTGAATAACGGACCGCCCTCCACTTCACGCGCCTGCATGATCACGTCCAAAGTTTTCTTTTGTGTGATGGCGTTACCGATCTGCACTGCGTGTGAAAATTCATCGGCATGTGTGTCGGTCAATTCCGCACTGGAGAAAGTCGCGCCGTGAATGCCGTCGCGTCCAGTAGCACCGCCGAGTGCGATGATCCGGTCGCCGGGCTGTGCCGTGCCAAAACATTTATCCAGCGGGATGATGCCGATGCAGCCAGCAAAGACCAGCGGGTTGCCGATGAAATCTTCCTGGAAATGAACCAAACCATTGACGGTTGGAATGCCCATCCGGTTGCCATAGTCGCGCACGCCCGCCACGACCTGCTCCAAGGTGCGCTTCGGATGGATCACACCTTTCGGCAGCGTTTCAGTATTGGGATGCGCGACACAGAAGGAGTCGGTATTGGCGATGGGCTGCGCGGCCAGGCCAGTGCCCATGATGTCACGGATGCAGCCGCCGATGCCGGTGGCTGCGCCGCCGTAAGGTTCGATCGCAGAAGGGTGGTTGTGCGTTTCGACCTTGATGCACACGCCGTCTTCATCATCCAGCCGCACGATGCCAGCGTTATCTTCAAACACGCTGACGCACCAGCTCTTGTAGGGCTCTTCCTTCATCAGCGCAAAGGTCGCAGCGGCGACGGTGTACTTCAGCAGGTTTTCAACCGTGACCGAACCGTCTTCATTGAGCGTGTGGCCGGGGCGATCGCTAATCGCATCAGCGGCAAGTGACGGGATACTCACGCCGCCATCTTCTTCCAGCCGCACTGATGATTTCAGCGTTTTGTGTACACAGTGCTCGGACCACGTCTGGGCCAGTGTTTCAAGCTCAATGTCCGTCGGTACGCGGCCTGCATCCTGATAATACTGCTGGATGCACTTCATCTCGTCCAGGCTCAAAAACAAATGTCCCTCACGAGACAGCTTCATCAGCCCGGCATCGTCTAACTCACGGATAGGCACATGCCCGAGATTCAATTCATATCGGTGTCCATGCACAAAAGCATTTGGGAGATAATGATCTTCATGAATATCCTGCACGACGGGGTTGGCCAAGTGCCGTTCGGCAAACGCATGAAGTTCTGTTCGGCTGGCCTTTTCTGAACCTGCAGCAAATTCAAAATCAAACCGCCGCCCGGTGAGAACATCCACAGCCTCAAGATCGATCTCCGGCAACATCTCTTTGATGGCTGACCGTGTTGATTGTGCGACCGGGTCCATTACTCCCGGCTTGTAATGCACTTCCAACACCGCCGATTGCTCATCGGCTGGCGTAATCCCGATCTCATAGCGCTGGTTCACCGAATCGCTGAGCAACTCCGCGGCAACCTGCTCCGCCTGTGCACCGGTCATCGGCGACTCAATCAAAAACAACTCGGTCGTATGCACTGCCGCCACGCCCCCAAACGCAGCCTGAGCGTCTGCAAGAATACGCGCGCCGTGCGGATCAATCTCGCCCGGCTTGGGCCGAATCTCAAATCGATACACTCGAAGCTCACCAGTCTTTGAAATTTCGGTCTGCACCTCAGCGGTCATCATGACTCCCTGATCCATCTGGATCCATCATCGTTTATTATCACATCAAGCACATATTCATATATGCCATTTGTTTTTTGTGCTTCGCGCAACACGCTTATCACCCCACCTTATCCAATCGTGTCACCGTGGCCTCAAGCAATCCTACCCGCCCCGGAAACTCAAACCACCGCACGATTCCGAGATCCACCTTCACCCCTTTAATCTCAGGCCGCCGTGAAAACCGCAGCACCGTGTCATACACAGGCAGATAAATATAGCCGTTTTCGTCCGTCTTTTCAGCCGGATACAACAATCGCACCCCCTGATCCACCACGCGGTTGCTCACCTGAGCGCAAACGATCTCTATTGGCTCAATCGTCTCACCCGCTACAGGTCGCCCTGATGCATCCACAAACCGTAGCACAATTGCCGCAGGCGCCTTTTCAAAAGCACGTTTTCGCAGACGATCGCCCAGTTCATCATCGTTTCCCACAAGCTGCACCAAATGGCTTTGTACATAATCGGTGTAAAAAAGTCGCTGTTCAGGCTCTTTCTCAATGCCATTCATTGCCGTGGAATATGCAGCCTCATCTTGCCGACTCACAAAAAAATCCATCACCGCTTGCGATGAATTTTTGATCTCAGCCAGATCATCCGCGTTGATGCTGAAATCTAGATTCCGCCGTACGCGACCCTCAAACGGTGGCTTGTGCCCCGGTTTGTATTCGATCTTCGTCTGCTTCACCGGTAGAGCAGGCCAGCTCCGCCGCGAGCCCCAAGCAAACCCCACTTCCTCTGTCTTCTCCGCACTCACACCCACAAGCCCCCCCGCATACCACAGCGCTACTCCAACCCCCATAAACGGCACCACCACGCACACGAGCAACGTCAGCAAGAAAACTTTCTTCCCGCTCACCAACCCTCGCACTTCCTGTTGGCTATTCTCATCGCCCAAACCAAACAACTCCTATGTGCCAAGCACGCCAGCTTCTTCCAAGTACGCCCGCATCATTCTCGCTGGCTCGGTTTGATCCGTCACGTGTCTTGCGGCCCAACCACACTTTGCTGCTGCAGCAATGTTCACTGCCGAATCATCAAAAAACATGATTGACTCACCCGCCAAACCTGTCACTTCTTCCACATGACGATAGATGCTTTCGTTCGGCTTTCGATCCCCAATCAACTGACTCGCAAACCGGTAGTCCAATTCCCCCAAGGGCAAGGCGTTCACACCATTTCCCCCCGTCATGATCCGCCAATGATTCTCGTTTGTGTTTGACAGGCACGCGGTCTTCACACCTGCCGCCTTCACCGCATTGATCAAATCACATATCCCATCATACATGCCATCCAAGTACGCATCGCTTGCTGCCTGCAAATCGTGCCGAGACATATCAAACAGCCAACCGACTTCGTCTAGAAACACATCCTGCCCCATCACCCCGATCTCGTTCTGCACCACCGCATCGCGCATGTGTAATAGCGCATCAGCATCATCAATCTTTGTGGGTACGTCCACACCCGCCTTTTCGCACGCATGCCGCCACCCACGGCACAACCGCACCATCACTCCGCCCAAATCAAAGCACACCAATTTGATCATCATCGTATCCCGTCACGTTGCATCGCTTCGCCAATCGCATATCTGCGCTGTTTAGCTCTGCTTGCCTTCAATTGCTGCCAGTAGAATTGCGGCTGCCATGCCTAAACGCCGGTCTAAGCGGAACGCGCCGTCACCACTGAAATCGACATCCAGTTTGTACACAAACGGATTGAAATTTTGCTGCATCGTCGTCAGCGTTTGCTCGTCCATTTCTACATGGTATTTCTGAGGCATCAACAATGCCGCAAAATCAACGAATCGCCGAAGCACCGCCTTCAAAGTCGAATCCTCAACGATCTTTCCGATCTCTTGATCGTTTGCACCCAGAATCAGCCACTCATCTTTCAGAATCGATTTCATCGCTTTTCGTCGCAGCGCCCCAACCTTCACGCCACTTCCCGAATCAATCACGTCATAGGTCGCACCAAAATCCAGCACGCTCCGGGCGGAAATGCAAAGCAGCTCCTTGGTCATGTCCTCCCCGGTGTATAACCGAATATCTTCCTTCAGCTTAAAAGCCTTCATCTTGGAGTACATCACTACCTCGCCTGCGGTGTTGTACACATGAAACGCGCCGCCCATCAGCTTCAAAACCTTGCGGCGTACCAGATAGTGCTCATCCGCAAAATAGGTTGCATAATCCTGTAGTTCAGATTCACTGATGTCCGACATGTCTCATCCCTTCTGTATTCCGGTTATTCGGTTGAGCAAAAAATGTGTTACATCATCAAGCCTATGACTGGCAGTCATGGGGAGGGCAGGGAGGTGATGGCAAAATCAGCCGCGACACTGCCCGTTCCCCGTCGCAATCCATTTGTAGGTCGTCAGGTCAGCTGCTCCCATCGGTCCGCGCGAATGCAATTTGTCCGTACTGATCCCGATCTCTGCGCCAAGACCATACTCGCCGCCGTCACTGAACCTTGTTGAACAGTTCACAAATGCATTGGCTGTATCAGTCAGCTTCGTAAATCGTTCTGCAGCATCAATGCTTGTGGTCACGATCGCGTCGGTGTGTTTTGAGCCATACGCATTGATGTGATCTACCGCCTCATCAAGACTGTCAACGACCTTCATCGCTACGATCATGTCCAAGTATTCTTCGCCCCAATCTTCTTCAGTGGCGGGCTTGGCTGTATCACAAATACCACGAACACGATCATCACCGCGGATTTCAACGCCCTTCTCAACCAGCGCATCGCAGATTCGTTTTGCAATACCATTCTCGATCAAATCCTTGTGCAACAGAATCGTCTCGGTCGCATTGCAGACACCCGTTCGCTGCGTTTTCGCATTAACACACAGATCCACCGCCATGTCCGCATCACACTGGCCATCAACATAGGTATGGCAATTCCCTGTGTAGTGCTTGATCACCGGGATATGCGCCTGCTCAACTACCGCCTTGATCAAGCTCTTGCCGCCACGTGGGATGCACAGATCAATCTTGCCTTCTTGCTTAAGCAGTTCACCTACTGCCGCACGGTCGGTGGTTTCAACCAACTGCACGGTGTCAGGATTCAAGCCTGCCGCTTTCAATCCCGCCTGAACGCAAGCTGCCAAGGCCATGTTCGAATGCACCGCCTCTTTGCCCCCACGCAATACTGTCGCGTTCCCGCTCTTCAAGCAAAGCGCAGCCGCATCGCTAGTCACGTTCGGCCGGCTCTCAAAGATAATCAGCACCACCCCGATCGCTACCCGTACCTTCTGTAGCTTGATCCCATTCGGCAAAACCTTGCCTTCAAGAATTGCTCCCAGAGGATCGTTCTGCGCCGCGATCTGGTCCACCGACGAAGCGATCTTTTCAATCGCTGCATCATCAATCTTCAAGCGATCTAACATGGCGGCAGTTAGTCCGTTTGCCTCGCCTGCCTCAAGGTCCCTCGCATTCGCGGCCTTGAGTGTATCTGCTGACCCACGGATCGCCTTGGCAATCTCACGAAGTGCTTCATCACGAACAGAACCCGGAACAGCCGACAGCGCCCGGCTAGCTGCCTGCGCACGTTCAGCTAATCCGTCACAATATGTTTTTATGTTTTCAATAGTGGTTGTCATAACGCACCTATTGTAGCAGGCCTTGCCACAATAAGCTCATCCACAACGGTCATGCCCGACCGCATAGCAAATCGCCAAAAAACCGCTAGAATCCGCCCCCGGCTGCCGTTTCGCTTGCCTCGTTTCTGGCCCGAACCTGCACCGTCAGATTTGGCAGCGTTGAAACCACCTGCACATCGTCCGGCTTCAAAATATCCACTGGCAATTGCATTTCTCCAGCACCCAACTCACTCAACGTCGGACGTACAACCGCCGTCAGCTTTATTTCGCCCTTGCGGATTTTCTCAATCGCATCTGCCGGTCCTTGAACCTCCACATCCGGAATGACCCATTTGTCCTCCGGCAATACAAACTCATACCGCTCCAACACAGACGCAGGCACCATAATATTAATCGGCACCGTCCGCACCACGTAAGATTCACGCTGGTTCTTTAAAATAAAATTAACCTGCACACTTCGCGGCTTCGGCTCGGCCCCTTCGTCCCTTAACCACTTGGGCAATTCCACCGCAACCTGCACACTCTCTGCCTCGTTTGCTTTCACATTCGCAAGATCACTCTCGTGCAAACTGACCGGTAATGCCAAATTG
Organism: Poriferisphaera sp. WC338; assembly: GCF_050931845.1. Taxonomy (GTDB): domain Bacteria; phylum Planctomycetota; class Phycisphaerae; order Phycisphaerales; family Phycisphaeraceae; genus Poriferisphaera. The sequence continues at coordinate 1,823,232 of NZ_CP194516.1, read as the reverse complement.
TTTAATTTCTCAACAAGCGACGCAGGCACTTGCACCTCCACCGTCTCTGGCACCACCTGTGCTTGCGCGATCTGCACATCCCCATTCCCTAGTTCCACCTTCAACGGCACTGACCGCGTTACCAGTTTCTCCACCGTCACCAGCGCACTCTCTGGCTTCACACTCTCTACGCTTATCCCAAGCTCACTAAAAATACTGTCACTTGCTAGGCGTGCTTTAAACGATACACCCACAACCGCACGGTCATCGCCGTTCAAGTTTTCAGCTACATCAATATCAATCGCATGACGCTGCTTCAGATACTCTTCCAAGCGATCATACTGATCTACCGAAGCGCGGTAATTAATCTTAACAGTATCCGTCTCCGGTTCCACGCGCAAATCTTCACGCCCAGGCGTCACAAATCTCACCGTAATCGCTTCGCTGGTGTAATCATCAACATTACGACCTTCCGCCCATAGCCATACCAGCACGGTAATCAAACTCACCGCGAAGATTGTTTTGATTTTGTCAAAAATCGAACTCTTCATCGTCAGCCGTGCCGTTCTTTCTGCCTATTCGGCTTCAGTCATTTTCTTACGCTTTTTCTTTTCACCACTCGCCGGTTCAGTCTGAATCAACGACTGCTCTTTCCCGCCGCTCAGTACCTCAACTTCTTCATCATCGATTGGCACCTTACCCAAGCCCTTGGTCAAAATCGGGCGCAATTCATCAATCGTGTACCCTCGCGTCAATTCGCCGCGTTCCGCCAAACCGATGATCCCCGTCTCCTCACTCACCACAATCACCAGCGCATCTGCTTCCTGCGACAAACCGATCGCCGCACGATGCCGTGACCCCAACTCCTGCGGAATCCGTTCACCTTCTGCCAGCGGAAACTGCACCCCCGCCGCAATCATGCGATCGCCGCGAATCACCACACCCATATCATGCAATGCGCTTCCTGGCCAGAAAATTGTCTGCAATAGTTCCCGGCTCACCTCTGCATCCAACGGCGTCCCCGCCTCGACAATCCCCCGCAGTCCCACCTGCCGCTCCACAGCAATCAACGCCCCGATCTTGTTCCGAGACATATATTGCACTGCACCCAGTACTTCCTCAATCACACGTGCTTTCCGCAAACCTGTTTGTCGGAAGAAATTGGCTTCACCCAAGCGCACCAGTGCCCGCCGCAGTTCCGGCTGAAACACGATCACCAACACCAGTGACGCGACTGTCAAAAAGTTGTTATACAGAAAATTCAGCCGTACAAACGACGAATCTCGTGACAGCATCTGAATCAAAAACGTGCCGGCAATCAGAATAATCGCCAACCCCTTGATCACGCGAGCACCGCGTGTTCCCTGCAAAAATCGCCAGACCACGTAAACCACCACCCAGATTACTGCCAATTCAATCAACACCGCTATTGGCTCGGTCCGCCAATAGTTTTCGACTCGGTTAAACAGTTGGTAAAAACGTTCTAGCACGTACGCGTCTCACATGGCCTAGATTGAAACACAATCATCACTCAATTGTGCCGCGAGAAAACACATCTCATCGGCAGTATTTCTGAGCACCCACCGCTTCATTGTATCGGCTCCACATACCCATAGGACCGCAAAAGACCTGTATTTATAAGTTTTAGCGTCTATTCTACACGCTAACGGCTCCTCGCCGCCCGATAATAGAAATTCGTGTCCGGTAACTTGCGTGTCCCTGCCTGCAAAGAGAATTATTGTGCTTTGCCTCGACCTGAGATAACCTGAACCCGTCACACATGACCTTTATACTTCAGGATCAATCTCGCATGCAGGCCATTGAAAGACTTCGCAACAACATCCGTAAATGCTACCTCGGCAATCAGCAAGCTGTCGACAAACTCATCGTCTGCATGCTCGCCCAAGGACACATGCTCATCGAGGATGTCCCCGGTGTTGGCAAAACCATGCTCGCCACCTCCCTCTCGCGATCCATCGATGGTTCCATGTCACGCATTCAGCTCACCCCCGACATGCTCCCCGCTGATGTTCTTGGTGTCACTGTATGGGATCAGCAAAAAGCAGAATTCACTTTCAAGCCCGGCCCGATCTTCTCCAACATCGTGCTCGCCGACGAAGTCAACCGCACCACACCTCGGACTCAATCTGCGCTCCTCGAAGCCATGAGTGAATCACAAGTCTCCATCGACGGCACCACCCGTAAGCTCATCGCTCCCTTCATTGTCATCGCCACGCAAAACCCTTTCGAATTTGAGGGGACCTACTTTCTCCCTGAATCGCAGCTCGACCGTTTCCTCATGCGCATCCATCTCGGCTACCCATCGCCCGAAGATGAAGCTCGTATTCTCACACTCGATCCTTCCCGTACACAACTTCACGAACTCAAACCCGTCATGACAACGCAGGAACTCGTCGATCTTCAGCAGCAGGCTCAAGACATCAAGATCGATCAAACTCTCGTTGAATACATTGTGCAAATCGCGAACGCCACTCGTGAGAACGAACAACTCCAGATCGGTGTTTCCCCCCGTGGCACACTCGCGCTTATACACGCGGCAAAGGCAACCGCTCTCCTCGGTGCTCGCGATTATGTCGTGCCGGATGACATCATTTCCAACGTCATTCCCGTCTTCGCCCACCGCATCATCCCCAAAAATTACATCCATGATGCTGGTGGCGTTACCTCGCAGCGTATCATGCAACAAGTCCTCGAAACGGTTCCATCACCCGTCTAATACGACACAAACGAATCCAATATCCACACCAAGCCCTGTGCGTTTTGCTTGTAGGGCTTCTTGATTCATTTCACATTCAATCCCCCATTCTCTTCTTCTCTCACCCGTCCGCCGTTATAATGTGCCCTCTCACACGCCTCCCCAAATCGCTACCGAAAGGCCAACCGTGCCCGAAGCCGTTGCCATCATCAAAGACGTCTACAAGATCTATCAAAAGAACAAAGCTGTTCCGCCCGTTCACGCGCTTGATGGGGTTTCCGTCGATATCCCTCGCGGGCAATATCTTGCCATCATGGGCCCCTCCGGCTCCGGTAAATCGACCCTCATGAACATCCTTGGCTGTCTCGACCGTCCTACCAAAGGCGACTACCTCATTGACAACACCAACGTTGCTATTATGGATGACGAAGAACTCTCACGCATCCGTGGCAAAAAGCTCGGCTTTGTCTTCCAGGCCTTCAATCTCATTCCTCAACTCACTGTTCTTGAAAACGTACAAGTTCCTCTCTTCTATCAAAGTATGCCTAAGCATCAACGTGAAGAAGCTGCCAAAGCTGCACTCGACAAAGTTGCCCTTTCCGATCGGCTCACCCACCGACCCGCTCAACTCTCCGGCGGACAGATGCAGCGTGTTGCTATTGCTCGCGCTTTAGTCAATGAACCATCAATTCTCCTCGCCGACGAACCCACCGGTAATCTCGATTCCAAAACCGGCACCGACATCCTTAATATGTTCGACGACCTTCACCGCGAAGGACTCACAATCATCATGGTTACACACGACGAAGGGGTCGCCGACCGATGCCAGCGCGTCGTCCGTCTCCGTGATGGCCTCGTCGACCGTGATGAAATGATGTCCAACACATCTTCTTCACTAGCCTAACCATTCATATTCATTTCCTAATTTGTATTCCCTGAAGGCAATTTTTGATGTGCCGTATCATTTAATCCCATATCCGCCAATCATCAAATCCATAGTCTCAACACTGCAACACCCCTCCGACTATCCTATTAACTGTACTCAAAGTGCAATGTCACTTGTCCGTTAAAGGAGTCTTAAAACATGTCAAATAATTCAAACCATCCCAACCCTGCGATTGGCTATCTACTCTGGTGCTGTGCTTTGCTCGGCTTTTGCGGTATCCACCGCTTCTATTCCGGCAGGTGGGTCACCGGCATCATCTGGTTACTCACCGGTGGGCTGCTACTAATCGGTCAAATCATTGATTTGTTCTTTATCCCCTCGCAATGCCGCGATCCGAAGTGGTAATGCATTAGAAACCACAACGTAAAAAGCGGCGCCGATAGCGACGCCGCTTTTTATATTTCTTGATATAACATTTGCTTAATCCCCGATCCCTTCCTCTTCCTTGTACGCATCGAAATCACCTTTGGCTTCGTGTTCGTTCAGATAGTCGTTGAACTCGCCCATCTTGTAGCTGATAAAACAGAACGCATGATGCAACGTCAGGTATTCAATGTCGGTGTCGTCCTTGTCGATGTCCTGACGAAGGCGATTGAGTTCAGCGAGAAACGGTTCAACTTTCATCTGTCTAACCTTTGATGATGAGTATGCTGTAAAAAGAAAATGCCCGCGGCAAAATCACCGGCGGGCACGTGTTTTTATTTCATGACCAGCCAAATCAAGCAGCCGGTGCGCCGGTGAGGGCGGTGATCTTCTTGGCGGCATCGGTGAGGTCCGAGCCTATCTCCATCGTGGGCAACTCGCCCTTGGCTTCTTCGAGGATTTTGCGTGCCGGCTCAACGTTCGTGCCTTCAAGACGAACAACGAGTGGGACGGTGAAACCGACTTCTTTGGCTGCGACGATGATTGCTTTGGCGATGGTGTCGCACTTGGCGATCCCGCCGAAGATATTGACGAGGATGCCCTTCACGGTTTTGTCCGCGAGGATGATACGGAAGGCTTCAGTTACCGCTTCTTCAGAAGCAGAGCCACCGACATCAAGGAAGTTGGCGGGTTCGCTGCCGTGGAGCTTGATGATGTCCATAGTCGCCATAGCGAGGCCGGCCCCATTCACGAGACAACCAATTTCGCCGTCGAGTTTAATGTAGGATAAGCCGAACTGCTTGGCGCGTCGCTCGGCTGGTTCTTCCTCAGTAGGATCTTCAAAGGCAACCACATCGTCCTGACGGAATAGTGCGTTGTCATCGAAATTCAGCTTGGCATCCAGTGCTAGTACCGTACCGTCCGGATGTTCATCAGTTGCTTTGGTGACGACGAGCGGGTTGATCTCAGCAAGATTCGCATCGGCCTTCAGGAACAGGTCAGCCAGTTGGTGCATGATCTTACCTGCCATGCGAACCTGCGTGCCTTTAAAGCCGAGGAAGTAGCAGATCTTGCGGGCTTGGTAAGGACGCAGACCGGCAACCGCACTGATAGGCTCGCGGATGATCGCTTCGGGTTTGGTTCTGGCGACTTCTTCAATGTCCATACCGCCTTCGCTGGAGGCAATGAGAACAGGACAGGCCGAGACGCGGTCAACGGTGATCGCGAGGTAGTATTCTTTTTCGATCTCAACACCGGCCGCGACCAAAAGCTTCATCACCGGAACACCTTCAGGAGGTGTTTGCGGGGTGATCAATGGACGAGAAAGGATATCGTTTGCTGCTTTACGTGCTTCGTCGCCGGACTTAACGAGCTTGACACCGCCGCCTTTGCCGCGACCTCCTGCATGAACCTGAGCCTTAACGACACAAACCTTTGAGCCGTGACGTTTTTGCAGCTCATCAAACGCTTTTTCAGACGCAACCGGGTTCTGGACCAAGATGCCCGGCGGGACCGGAATGCCAAATTTTTGCAAAAGTTCCCGCGACTGATATTCGTGAATATTCATCTTTACTCGTGTCTCACTGAAGGGTTCATCATAAAGTCACACAACGGCGTGTTCGGATCATATACCAATGGAGGCGGCTCGCCAACTCTGTAACGGAATAGAGGGTCAGA